>CAMIVR010000138.1 GCA_946402065.1 uncultured Brevibacillus sp.
CGTTTGATCTCATCGACAACCCACTGAATTTGGTCGACTGTCTTGCCGTCAGCTCCGCTAAAGGAACGCCATTGTTTGCCGTAAACGGGTCCCAAATCACCGCGTTCATCGGCCCACTCGTCCCAAATGCGAACGCCGTTTTCCTTCAGGTAGGCAATATTCGTACTGCCCTGCAAAAACCAGAGCAGCTCGTGGATGATTGACTTTGTATGTAATTTTTTCGTAGTCAACAGCGGAAATCCTTTACTCAAATCAAAGCGCATCTGGTGGCCAAACACGCTGATCGTTCCTGTCCCTGTACGATCCTCTTTCTTCGTTCCTTCGTTCACAATTCTGCGGCAAAGTGCCAGGTACTGCTCCATAAAGCCCCCTCCTTCTCATTCCCAATCTATTGTAATACATGCGGCAGCATGAATCTACACTATCATCCCTTGCAAGATATCGCCCTATATTGGTTACTTGCTTAAAAGATAGTGCATATATAGCATGTCATTTGCTGTGCCAAGCAACTACCAGTTTCAATACGTTATTACTAAAGTAAAAATTAAAGGAGGTAATGAAATGTCTCGTAAACGCCATAACGATTGCGCTCATCACAACGAGAAGGGGATTTTTTCAGAATTCGTCGCAGATTCGCTGCGAAATACCGTTAATAGTGTTACCAATATTCAAATTGGTCCAACAGCAAATATTCCATTCCCATTATCCAATATATCATTGCGTGTTGATGATCGAAGCGATCGCGTCTTGTTGCAAGGAACGATTGGTTGGAGAGCCGATGTCGAGGGCACTGGCACCAATCGCTCCACGATCATCTTTAGGGTATTCCGTGGAAGTCCCGCTGGACAGCCTGTTTTCAGTACGGGAGATTCCGGCGAACCCAATTTCGACTTGTTAAAAACAACGAGTTTCACTGTTGTCGATACCACCCCGCTGACGGGCAGGAATCCTAATGTAAGCTACTTTCTCACCGCCGAAACGCCTTCTCCTGGAAGTGTCATCTCGATTATCGGTCCAATCATTTTCACTGCCGCCGAAATTGACGCGAATCGTGGACACTGTTATTCCAGTAGTTCATCCGAAACAAGCTCAAGCGGCACTGAATCAAAAGCCAGCAATTCTATGTCTGAATCCGGCAGCTCAAGCGAGCGGACATACTCCAACTCAAACCCAAGCAACGAAAGCCATGATAGCCATTCGGCCAGCTCTGATGGCAGCCACTCCGGTTCGGCCAGCTCGGATGGCAGCCACTCCGGTTCAGCCAGCTCAGATGGCAGCCACTCCGGTTCCGCCAGCTCGGATGGCGGCCACTCCGGCTCGGCCAGCTCGGATGGCAGCCACTCCGGTTCCGCCAGCTCGGATGGCAGCCACTCCGGTTCGGCCAGCTCGGATGGCAGCCACTCCGGTTCGGCCAGCTCGGATGGCCACCGCCATCGTCGTTCAAAGCGTCGTCATCACGGTGTAGCCAAATCGGGCCGCCACCTCCACAAATCTGATCGTGGCAAACGCCGCCCTGCACGGTGAAGGCCCATCCATTCCACTACGAATCCGATTCGCAACATTAGAAAACTTGGCTACGCCAGGCCTTTTGGCGTAGCCTTAGTTGCACTTATCTTAACGGCACCGCCGTCGGTGCGACTGCTAGCGTACAGCTTTTTTCATTCAAGTGACCTCTTCCTTTTTTCGTGGAAGAGGTCTTTCTGTCTCATGGAAGAGGTGGTGACATAAGTGGATCAACATCTGTTGCAGCAACTGGCCAAGAACTATCAGATTGATATTTTGTCCTTCTGGACGATACATGATACAGACCATTCACACGTGGTCGTAATTCAATCCGGGCAAGGGAACTTCATCCTGAAATGTATCTACGAGGATCAAGAGCGTATGCGTTTTATCGTCGAAGCGGAAACGTATTTGCGCCAAAAAGGTATTCCCATCCCGGAGATCGCGTCGACGACCAACAAGCATCCCTATTTCATCTGGAACGGTTATCCGTACACGCTTCATCAATATGTAGGGGGCAAGCCAATCCAGCTATCATCAGATAAAGCGCTTGATCAACGTGCAGCGATGATCGGCCGGATCCATACTCGATCCGTTGGTTTTCAATCGTACTTTGGCCATCGTTATAACAGTGCTGAACGATGGGAGGAACAGTACGAAGCCGAACTGGAAAGTTTGGAAGAATGGAGCTATACCCATCGGAGTCCAAAAAAAGAAAAACGAATCGCCTTGCAAAACGCCCTCGATTATTTTTTGACAATCGGCAATGAGACCAGAGAGAAGCTCGCCTCATTCGCCCATTTTTCACAATGGAAATGTCAGTCGCTGCAAAAGCATTTCTTGTGTCATGGTGATTTTCACATCGGAAATGTTCTGGTACAAAAAAATACGTTTCATATCATCGATTGGAAATATGTCAGATACGATTTCCCTTCCATTGATTTGGCACAGCTTTTGAACAGCGTCATGCGTACGGATGATGGCTGGAATCGTAACCGATTTGAAACGATACTGACCGGATATATGAGGGAAAATCCACTCTCGCCAAGTCAACTGGGTCTTCTTTACCTGGACCTTGCATTTCCTCACCAGCTTGAACGTTTCCTACGGAATAAATGGTATGAACAAATGTCAGTCGAACAAGTAGATGCCTTCTTGCAAAGGGAACAGAAGAAGACGAGGTACATGTTAAAGCAGCTTCATTCCTATTATGGTTAAGCGCACAAGCAAAATATGCCTTTTACCACCACGAAATACCGTTCCTCCTAGTCCACCATTCTCGTAATATGTGGTAATTCCAATAGAAAAGGGTTGACACAATCCACCACTGGTAATGTCCTTTAGGCCTCTTCCAGCTTCCAGGAAGAGGTATTATTTTCATCTTGGCGAGGTGATGCAGGTGGATGAACGACTTCTCAGAATGGTTGAAGAGAATTATCGACTCACGATAAATCGGTATAACATCCTGCGTGACATAGATCGTACGTATGTGGTGGCCATCCAGGCGGTGCAAGGGGATTTTGTGTTAAAGAGTATTTATAAGCCGCCAGAGCGTATTCGTTTCATTCTTGACGCAGAATCGTATCTCCGGCAAAAAGGCATCCCGATCCCGCAAGTATGGCCAACGGTAACAAATCAGCCGTTTTTTCTCTGGAACAACCATCCCTATTTCTTGCAGCAGTTTGTCAAAGGAAAACGAATCAGACTGGCCTCTGATAAATTGATCAAACAGCGTGGAGCGATATTGGGCAAGGTTCATGCCAATTCCTTGGGCTTTCACTCCCGTTTCGGTCTCCGCTATCTCAGTACACCCACGTGGCCAGAGCAGTACGATGCAGAATTGAGAAGTCTTGAACAATGGAGCCGTGCGAATTGCCTAACAAAACAGAAAAAAATGAAAGCCTTGCGCGATGCCAGCAAATTTTTTCTCAAGATCGGCGTACAGGCAAAAGATACGCTGCTTTCCTCCCCTTTTTACGCACAGTTGAAAAATATGCCCATGTGGAAACAGTACTTGTGCCATGGGGATTTCCATACAGGCAACGTCTTGTGGTCTAGCAACAATGCCACCTTCCACATCATCGATTGGGAATATGTCCGTTATGACTTCCCGTCAGTTGATCTCGCCAGACTTCTGTCTATCATTATGCGAGATGACGGGCGATGGAGCGAAGGTCGATTTGAAACGCTGTTAAATGGCTACCTCCGGGAAAATCCGCTACCCCATCCTCAACTCGGTCTCCTCTACCTGGACCTTTCCTTCCCTCATAATCTTGAACGGTTTTTGCGGAGAAAGTGGTATGAGGAGATGTCTACGGAAGAAGTGGAAAAATACATCAGAAGAGAAACGGAAAAAACCAAGCATTTGCTCAAACTGAGAAAGTTCTATCGATTTTAGACGTACAAGCAAAATATGCTTATTCCCTACTCTAAATGCCGTTTCCATTCGTCCCGAATTCTCGTATAAATGTGTATGAGGATAAAAGAAAGGATGATTGCGTTGGCGATAAACAATGAATGTAACAATGAGCTGCATAGCAGTATAAACCAGTTCCGTAAATCGTTAGAAACAAGCATCTCCGGGTTGTTGGAGATCATTCATTCAACTACGAGAGGAATCGTTAGCGGTGCCGTTGACCAAGAGCTGCAACGACTCACGCAAAATACGGCAATCAATGATTTCCGCACTTCACTGGAAAGCAGCATTCAGGGAATTGTGAAGACTGCTCTTGAACTTGCCAAAAACCAAACGGAACATGCTGTGAATGCAGACACCCAGAATACAGTTTCTCTCCATAACGTTGTAAATGGCGAAAACGTAGATGCTGATGCAGAAGAAGCGTAATAACGACACCGAGTTTCGTTGCAGGAGGTGACCGTATTGAGCAGACAAGAGAGAAAATATGATAAAGAAATGAAGGACAGCGGCAACGCCAGTGCAGGTAACGGCGGTTCTTCCGCTGGCGGCTCAAGTGGCTTGGCCCTCACTGCAGGAGGGGATGGCGGTGATATCGGAATTGGCGGTACTTCCAATGCGGGTTCTGGTGTATCGATTGGGAATGATGGCGGAAATGCTGTAGCTACAGCTGTTGCAACGAGCTCGAGTGTACTCTCTCCGGGATCAATCACGACGAGCAGTGCGAACCCGATAGCGGTCGGTGGTATTGCGCCTAGTGCAACAGGCGGAGACTCATCTGGAGCAAATACAGTGACCGGCACTGGCGGTAATGGCGGTACGGCAGAAAGCACAGCCAATGGTGGAGTCGCAAATGGTGGAAACGCAGAAGCAGAGACAAAAATTTAGTCCGAAATATTCCGTTCGGTAGTGTAAAAGTCACCGTTAGGAAGGGGTGATCGTATTGAGCGAAAATGCCCGCGATCAGGAAGGAACAAATGTCGTCCTTCCAGCAGCTGATCCAAATCCAAATGGGCAAATCTCTACCTCCCATGCAACAGCGCATGCCCTCGGAGGTTTAGGTGGGCGTGCGATTAATCTAACTTACGTAGATAACTATTCTACTCTCATGCTCGTCTATACGTTCCTCAACACGTTGGCGAAAGGCAATAGTGGCCTTGATGAAGCAGCAAAAGCTCTTACCCCTCTCTTGCAAAGCGCGATGGCAGAAGAGAGACAATACCGTGAAGCGTTTTTAGAAGCAGTCAAGTCATTGAAACAATAAGGCAAGAAGGCGCACCAGATCAGTTCTTGCGGCGCTTTTTTCTCTTATTCTACCAGCTTGTGCCTAGTTGTTTACTTGCTAGAAAATATGTGCTTATCCCACTCCATCAGCCGTTACTGCTTAAACCGTTCAAAAATATAATTATACTAGGTCAAACAAAAAGGAGTGAACAGGATGGGTAGTAATAGTATACGCTGTAGCAGAGAAAGACGAAACCACAGTAACAGGACCGGTACGTCCCGTAGAAATCGACGCATAGAAGATCTCATTATCGATAGAAGCGGAAACGCGAATGCTGGCAATGGCGGTGCTTCAACCGGAGGCACAGCAGGTCCCGCTACAAGCACAGGCGGCGCTGGCGGACTTGCCATTGAGTTGGTCAAAATTAATATAAGTGGGAATGTTATCAATATACTCGACATTCTCAATGCTAACGGAATAAATGTACAAGTGCCGATTTCGGCTTCTATTGCCAATGTAAACACTGCTGCCGGTACGCAATCGAATGGTTCGAATGCAGTTGCGGGTAACCAAGCGGGCGGCAATAATAGTAAGAATGGCGGCGCTAACTTTGGCAATAATACAATCTCAGGCAATGGCGGAGCTGGTGCTTTGACTACGAATAATTCCAACGGTGGCAATGCCAACGGTGGTAACGCGAAAGCAAAGGCCGAGATTAATGAATAATCTATCATCCCGGTATACGTTTCCTGGCTGCACTCACTCCTCCAACAGAAAAAGTCAGAGCATTGCCTACCTCTGACTTTTTTCTGTATACAATACTGTCACTTACTGCTGCAGCTCAAACGCTTTGACCACAGAAGCCGCAAGAATAGCCACTCCGTTTGCCAACGCGTCCAGGTTAAACTGCATCAAAGGATGATGTAACCCTGGTGCCAGCCCTGTGCCCAAACCAACCATCGTCGCCTTCACGTGAGGCTTCCGAGTAGGGTAGAAGTGAAAATCCTCTCCTCCCGGAGTAACCGGGGGCGCACTTAACGCTTCGCTGCCGAACAATTCGGTAATGGCTGAGCCGACCAACTGCTCCATCAGCGGATTCGGTACAGCGGCATCCAGTCGGGCAGCCACTTCGATCTCCACCTCTGCTCCGTTCGCACTTCCGGCGTGCTGTACGGCTTTGGTCACTCTTGCGATCAAGTCATCCATCGCTTCGTTTCTTTGCGCCCGCAAATCGATGCCAAACTCGGCTTCATCCGGAATGATATTGAGATTGTCGCTGCCCGCGCGCACTTTGGTCACTTTCGCTGACGTCGGGATGGTTGGGTCTGGCTTGACTGCATTGACCGCAGCAATCACTGCAGAAAGCGAGTCGACGACATTAATACCCAGATTCGGCCTGGCAGCGTGCGCTTGCAGTCCTTTGATCCGCCCGCGCATCATCGCGACGGAACCGTGATGAATCGCAGGCGAAGCCGTGCCAAAGGAAAGCTCCTGGATTGGGCGCACATGGATGCCAACGAGGTAGTCGACATCGTCGATGATCCCTTTGTCGATCAGTGACAACGCCCCCCCACCCGTCTCTTCTGCCGGTTGAAATATGACTTTTACTCGTCCTTTCGGCTGAAAGCCAGTCTCTTTCAGACAGCGGAGCGCGTGAAAGACCATGGTCATGTGGGCATCGTGACCGCACGAGTGATTCGCCTTCCAGACGCCTTCGACATTTTGCCACAACGCATCCATATCTGCCCGCAAACCTACGGTCGGACCATCTGTCTCGCCTTCCCATGTCACGACGATTCCAGTCTGATCGGCAAAGGTTTGATACGAGAAGCCGATGTCGTCAAGCCGCTTGCACAAATAGGCGGTCGTTTTCGTTTCCTGCCAGCTCACTTCTGCCAGTTCGTGCAGCTCCTGATATGTTGAAACAATGCTTTCCCGATTGCTCTCAGCCCATTGCTTTACTTGCTCAATCAAGTGATGCTCACCCTCTCTGAATACGTCTTCTCGGTGTCAGCTCGCCGAAACCTGCTTCGCTAATTGACGGGAACCAAACGCTACACGGTGCACCTGATCGTCGGCATCGCGGATGAACCGGACCATCGTCTGCAATCGACCGCTGGTGAACACGAAGGCGTCCTCAGCAACAGCACGAAGCAGGGAGATTTTGCCAGAAAAATCGATCGACAATTGCCCATCATTCAATCGAATGTCAATACTCTCAAGCTCGCCTGAAGTAAAGCGGCCAACATAACCGGGCAGTCTCTCAGCCAGCACCGGATAGTCGCTGTACGTTACCGGCAGTGCATCGAGCGGCCGTCCCTCCAAAGCATTGAGTACGCTGTTCATCATTTGCTTGGATGGCCCCCCGTCCAAATTAGTCAGGACAACACCTGTCAGCTCCTGCTCTGGAAGGAAAAACACTTGGGAGGCAATGCCTTTAAGCCCGCCGCTGTGTTCGACCACCGTTTTTCCGTGATAATTGGGGCTCACAGCCATGCCGTATCCGTAAAATCTGTCGCGGTCAACCTGCATATGCGGCTTGATCATTTCAGCGACACTCTCTGCAGAGAGAATCCGCGTGTTTCCAACCAAGCCGCCTGTGCGATAAATTTCGAGATAACGCAGCATGTCGTTGACAGTCGATTTAAGGAATCCCGCTGCACGCATCGCTGGTGAATCCCACCACAGTGGAGAGTAAACCGCTTTCTTTTCCCCATCAACAGCAACCGGCGTGTAGAGTGGCGCTACTTCCTTCAGGTGTTCCAGCTCTTCCGGCAGGAAAACACTGCTCGTCATGCCTGCCGGCTCCAACAAACAGGTCCGCATGTAATCTTCATAGGACTGACCGCTGACCCGCTCGATGATCGTCCCGAGGAGCGCATAGGAGTCGTTGGAGTAGCTGAACTCCGTTCCAGGCTCCCCGAGCAGCTCGAAATCAAGCTTGGCGATGAACTCCATCAGTTCCTCATACGTATCGATCGGCTGCATGGTTGCCGCATCTTTATACTCATCCTGCTGCATAATCTCCGGATCGGCGACGATGCTGCGCTGCGTGGCATTATATAAGGAAGGAAGCGGCGGCAACCCGGTCGAATGCGTCATCAGATGATGGATCGTCATTTTCTTCGTTCGTTCCGGATCCGGCGTACGGAATTCCGGAAGGTAAGTGACGATTGGATCATGCACCGATAATTTTCCGGCTTCTTGCAACTGCATGATCGCCAGACACGTCATCGATTTCGTAATCGAACCGATGCCAAACACCGTATCGCTAGAAATCGTCCGCTGGTTTTGCAGATCGAGGTATCCGCGATTGTACGTGTAAATCAGTTCGCCAGCTTTGGCTATTCCGATCGAAACACCAGGCAATTTGAACTCTTCCATCAAGCCTTCTGCATATTCTTCGAAGTTGAGAAGTGACGTTACCTTGCTCATGCGAATCCCCCTCAAACGATCATTTTTCAACTACGTAATAATGAACCGGATGCTCACTGCGCAGTAACCCAGTGACCGTATATCCACTTGCGAGAGCGTGCTGCAATTGCTCACGAAGCGCGTAGCGCCACGCTTTAGCCAGCTCGATCTGTTCTTTTTTCATCTCATGCAGATGGCGCGGAACGGGAATGACATACCCTGCATCTGTCCCGATGACTTTGCGTTCACCAGGCTGGGCAAAATTTCCTGTCGGCGACCATTCCAGAAGGGACGAATAGCTCTGCCATTCTTCGCGTGAAAGCATGGAACCGCTTGCAGCCAGATTCGCCCGCTCAGATGTCAATTCCCACTCCAGTAAGAAGCGGTCGGTCGGCAGCCCTTTATTAACCGCATCATCCATTTCTCCATAGTAAGACGGATAGTACGTTCGAACGACGCCGCCGAGTTTACATAAATTCAGATAAGCGTTTCTCGTTTCCATGGGATCAAACGTCCAGGTGATCTTGCTGTAGCCGTAGTCGATCGCCCAGAGCCGTTGCTGCTGTTTAAGCTGATACCCGATCTGCAGGTCGCGGTACTCCGGCAAAATGCCCATCATATGCGAGCAAAGCGTAACTTCCCCGCCCCTGTAACCAGGAAAACCGTAGCAGAACCCGACCAGTCGTTCCTGGTCGTACGCTCCGATCACCACGCCGCCATTGTGAACAGAAGCGACCAGCTGTGGCGTCGGCGTCACCGTACTGTTCCCCCAGACAACCGTCTGCAGTTCCTCCACATCGCTCATGTGCTCTGCTGCGGTCACCACTTCGTAGCGTATCGATGGTTTCATGCTCCCACTCCTTACTCCACGTGTGCAAGCGATTGTTTGCTGTAGCTCTGTTCGTGAACGAGGAACTTCTTGACGCTTTCCGGTTTCAGCGCATAGCCGATTCCGGCTTCGCTTGGCACGGCAAGAATGCCCGGCTCAACCAAGACGACCTCTGGTTCGACAATGTCCTCTACCCAGTAGCGGTTCGATGCGGATGTATCTCCCGGAATCGTGAAATTCGGCAAGGAGGTAATCGCGATATTATGCGCACGTCCTACTCCTGTCTCGAACATACCGCCGCACCAGACAGGAATGTTATGCTTCTGGCACAGATCATGGATTCGCTTCGATTCCGTCAATCCGCCGACCCGCCCAATTTTAATATTGATGATTCCGCAACTGCCCAGCTCGATCGCCTTGCGCGCATCCTCTACCGTGTGAATGCTTTCGTCCAGGCAAATCGGGGTTTTCAGTTCTTTTTGCAATTTGGCGTGATCGATGATGTCATCGTGGGCCAGCGGCTGTTCGATCATGATCAGATTAAACTCATCGAGCTCTTTCAGCGTGTCGATGTGATCAAGCGTGTACGCTGAATTGGCATCGGCCATCAGCGGAACGTCGGGTCCGAACGTTTTGCGAATCGCCCGCATCGGCTCGACATCGAAACCAGGCTTTACCTTTACTTTGATTTTTTTATAGCCTTCATTGATGAAGCCTTCCACTTTTTTCAGCAGCAGGTCGACGGTCGGCTCGATGCCGATACTGACACCGACATCTATTTTTTGCTTGCTGCCCCCCAAGCCGGCGGCCAGTGATATGCCTTTTTGCTTGCAGTATAAATCCCAAACGGCGCCTTCCAATGCTGCTTTGGCCATGTTGTTGCGACGGATGGGGGCGAACAGCTCGGCTACTTCTTCCGGAGCCGAAATGTCTGCCGTGAGCAGCTTGGGAATGAGAAATTTTTCCAACATATACCAAACCGTCTCTGTCGTCTCCTCGTTGTACAGGGGGTATGGCATCGATGTGCTTTCACCGTACCCCACATGTCCGTCGCCGCTGTACACGCTGACCAAAACCAAGTCTCTTTTTGCCATACGACCAAAGCTCGCTTCAAAAGAGGCCTTAAAAGGCATGTGTAATCGTTGTAGTTCTACTCGTTCAATGTTCATCGCTAAGTACCCTCTTTCTTCCATATTGACTGAATAAGTGGCAAGCCACGACGTGACCTGGTTCCACCTCAACTGCAGATGGACGGACTGTCTTGCATACTTCCCTACAGCGCGTGCAGTGCGGATGAAATGCGCACCCCGCTGGGGAATTGGCGTCGCCATCGCACCTCCCCTCGCTCTCGGCTGTGTTATCCGCCAGTGCTCGAAGTTACCCGTTTACAAAGTGATCGTAAGCAGCTTTGGCAAGCCGTCCGATCGTGCGTTCGCCTTCCTCCGTCGTCGGATTGTCTTGGGACAACACGGCAATCGCAAACGAACCTTTGTCTTCCGGCAAGTAGACGACGCCCACATCGTTGATCACGCCGCCGAGCGATCCCGTCTTATGGGCGACCTTGGCCTCGGCAGGCAGCATATAGGGCAGTCGGCTGTTAAAATTCTGCCGGAACAAAATATCCAGCATTCCGTCGCAGGCAGCCTCTGAGACGACTTGCTTGTTGGCGATCATCTCGACCAATCTGCTCATGTCAGCCGGAGTAGCCGCATTGTTGCGGGGATCCGTCTGAAACACAATGCTGTTTTTGTCAAACTGCCACGCCGTGATGCGTTCCCAGGCTTCCGGCGAGTATGGCTGCGGCTCCATGCCGACGCTGAGCGAGAGCAGATCCCAGCAGCTGTGATGGATGTAGGTCTGTTCCAGGCCGAGTTCGCGCATGAACGCCATGACCTGCTCGGTTCCAACCAGCTTGAGCAGCTGGTCGGTAGCCAGGTTGTCGCTGACAATAATCATCAGCATGGCCAGGTCCTTGACCGTGACTTCAACACCCAAGTCCAGCTCCTGCAACACACCCGAGCCGGGAACGTGATCTTCTCGCGTAATTTTGATCCGCTGTGACAGCGACAGTTTGCCCGCTTCCACATCGCGATACAGCGTGGCCAGTATGGGAATTTTAAATACACTGGCGAGCTGAAACAGTCTGTCGCCATTTATGCTGGCTGTCTCGCCCGTCTGCAAATGCTTAACAAATACACCGAACGTGCCGGTCACATCGCCAAGCACTTGTTCCAATTTTTGTTGAAGTTGCATCTGAAACGCCTCCCGTTCATTCGATTTTTTTTGCTTCGGATCCAGCGCGTCGCGCAATCCGTCGCCCAGCATGTTGAATCTTCCTTCATCTGGCTTTGCAGGATTTGGGCACTTTGCTGCAATACAGGCTCGCCGGGTACGAGCAATTCAGGACTGGACGGCTTGCCGTCCTTGTCGAGAATGCCGTCGCCGTTTGTATCCGTCCATCCTGCTTCAGCCAACAGCTGCTTCGACCATGAGGTATTTCCATAACCTCAGGACTACAGCGAAAAAGAAGCTGCCTTACTCTTGATCGACAAACGGGTAAAATTGTCGACTTGTCTCTTCATACATGCGTATCCGCTGCTGCACTTTCTCGCGATCCGCGTAAGCCACACCGCTGATGAGCGCATTCAAGACCGAAAACATCGTCGCCATGCCTTTGAGCGTAGTCGGCAACGGAGTGTTTACTTTAATCAGCATATCTGCAATCGGGCCGATAGGAGACAACTCGTCATCAGAGATCGCCAGGATTTTTGCTCCCTTCTCCTTTGCCGCTTGAGCAAACAGGATGGTTTCCTGCACATAGCGCGGAAACGAGAGCGCGATGACGAGATAATCCTTCGTTGTCTCTGATATGAAATGATTCGCATCGTCAACCTGGCCGTGATAGAGGGTGGCGTTCCCCTTGACGATATTTAGCGCAAAAGTCAGCCAATGGGCGGGCGCATAGGAGGAGCGAAATCCGACGACAATGATTTTTTTCGCCTTCAGAATGCTCTCCACAGCCCGCTTGAGCAACTGGTTATCCAGGCTGTTCATCATTTCCTGGATGCTGACCAAATCTTGCCCCATGGTGTATGCGAACTCTCCGTGACCTGCATCTTCTGTCAAGTCATGGTACTTCAACACCGGATTTTCCCGCTTTTCCGGGGATAACAAGTGCTTGCGTATTTCGTTTTGCAGCTCGCTGTACCCCGAGTATTGCAAGGCGTAGCATAACCGGATGACAGTAGTCTCACTGGTCGAGGTCAGGCTGCCGATGACTTTGGCCGGATTCAGCGCGATCTGCTTCGGTTCGTCCAGCACGAACTTCGCGACAAGCTTTTGCTGGTTCGTCAGCTGGTTGTAGTGTTTGCGAATACGATCATGTACGTTATCCAAAATTGATCACCTGATACGCGGGCACCGAGTGATGCCGATTATTGGTAGACGACTGCTTCGTCAAGCGGGTAAATCGGTCGAGTCAAGCGCTTGTAGTCAAAGAAGGAAAATTGCAGCGTCGTCAATCCGGGAGAATCGACAGTGATGATCTGTTTGCTGATCGGTTCAAAGGCAGCCCGGAAATGCTGGCTCGACTTGAGCGCAACGATCTTATACGTGTTGACATCGATTCCATGCAGCAAGTAAATCTGTTCATCCAACACCTGCGTGCTGACAGAGCAAACGAGAATGTCCAGACCGCCAACCTGCAAGCGAACGGATTTGCCGAGGTTTACCGGCGTTCCCTTGCCCATCGGAGAGCTGGTGATGTAGCGGCCATCGGTCAGCGATTTGACGTAGGCGGTCAGCTCAACCGGCTCTCCATGCAGGTTGTCGACTTTTCCGCCGAGCTTTACGTTGATCGTCGAACCGACACCTGCGTCATGGGCGATTTGCGCCACTTCGGGATCGCAGATAAAGCCGAAACAAGCATTCTGCAGGTTGGCTTCCAGCATGGCCCGCAAAAGGAACGTGCCATCCCCTGCCGTCCCGCCGCCGGGGTTGTCTGACGTCTCATTGATGACGATCGGCAGACCTTCTGCAGCAAGGGCTAACTGAATCCCTTCTGCCGGAGAAATCACCTGTGGACGAAAGGCTTCCCGCTTGGCCCAGATTTTACTCGCGACATCATCGGCGACGCGCTTGGCCAGCTCCTTGTCCCCTCGCGTCACGGCCACGACGGAAACACCGACTTCAGGTATATCCGTGTACGGAAAAGCGTGAAAGAATGCGCAATCGATGACGTCAGGATGCTTCTCCCACTCCCAGCAAATCGCATTGATGTCTTTGGCCGGAGAGAGATTGGTCGTCGATGTGGTGATCATCAGCGGCAATTTGGTCAAGTGCATGGCGGTTTTCAGGCCATCCTGCACCATCGCCCTGGCGAGGTCGACCGCTTCGATTCCGCGTTCGTAGCAATCGGTGTGGGGGTAGAGATGGACACCGAGCAGCGCATCTGCCTCTTCCGCCATTTTTTCCGTCAGGTTGCCGTGCAAGTCAAGCGTCACGACCAACGGCAGCTCGTAACCGATCAGACTGCGCACATACGTGAGCAGGTCGCCCTCCATATCGTCAATCCCTTCGACGACACCCGCTCCGTGCAAAGACAGACAAAACGCATCGATCGCTCCGGCTGCTTCAATCCCTTCTGCCAATTGCTGCTTGATCGCTTCATACGTTTCCCGCGTAATCGTTCCGGAAGGAGAAGCAGTCGCGGCAAACGTCGGAATTACTTCAATCCCTAAGGATTCTGCACGATCAATCATGCCTCCCAAAAAGTCGCGGACACCTCTGTGATTCGAAAGAATACCTTCGCCTCTCTGCCACTCCCATACCTTAAACAGGTCAACCGTTGTCTTGACGCTGGAAAAGGTGTTGGTCTCATGCATCACTTCACCTATCGCGATTTTCATGATTGCGCTTCTCCTCCTCGGGGTTTTATTATTTTTGAAAATTGTATCAATTAAAGTTTAAACTTTACTTTTATGTAATTTCAGAAGTTTAAACTCTATGCACGTAATTATATTTTCTCTTGCCTTCCATTTCAAGGAAAAATATGGCTATCGATCGCCGACAGCTTGAAAGTCGACGCCAGATAGCCTTACTTTCTCGTGTTCCCTGTTTGCCGCTAAAACTCAAGCGGCTTCGACCCTTGGACAGCAAGCAACAGCATGGCTTGGAAGACAGGAATCATCGCTTTTAAATCGTTCGCCTGATAACGGATGGTACGCCCGTCAAGCAGCTCGGTGCCAGGAATCCAACTGACGACAAATGCCATATTGGTCGACTTAAACTCGATTTCGATCGTGTTTGTCGGTTGTACCGGGAGCGGCCGGACGTTTTTATGGTTTTCTATGGCGATTTTCGCCTGTTTGCGGATCATTTCCTGGGCGACAGACGGATGCAGGGAGTTGGCCGTAAACGCGTTGATGCCTTCTTTTACAGCAACCGTGTAGACGCCAGGGATTCCCTCTTCCACTTCTGCTGCTGTCTGCGTATCGCCCGTGACGAGCACGACCGGAACGCCGTAAGCACCGGCAATCGCTGCATTCAGCCCCGCTTCGCCCACTTCCTTGCCATTCAGCATGACGCGCTGAATACAGCTGCCGAGCAGCGTGTGGTTCATGACGGCATTGGCAGCACCTGCCATTCCATGGTAACCGATAAAGAAAGCGGCATCGAAGCTCTCGTCGATCCCTTGCATCATGCACATCGGCTTGAAGAAGCCGCGGATCAGCCGCGCTTTCGGATGGAGCTCATCGACGAGCACGTTTTTCATCGGGCCGTGCGATTCATTGACGAGGATATCGGTTACTCCGGCTTCCATGGCACCTTCAATGGCCGCATTCACATCCTGTGTCAGCAGCTTGCGGCCAAATTCATACCCTCTCTTGCCGGGAATGACATCATCCCAATCGTTAATGCCGGAAATCCCTTCCATGTCGACCGAAATGAACAGTTTCATGCGAACGCTCCCCTTCTTGAAATGAAATAGTCAGGCTCGCTGCTCCGGGAGATGGCCAGCCAGAGCAGCGCCTGCTTTCTTGCCTATTCGCTGACCCAGCTATCGTTGAATACCAGGCGATCATAAGGGACTTTTACGCCTTTGACACGCGAGTTGACGACGTAGAACTGCTTGTCAGTATAGATCGGCACGATGTATGCCTGTTCACTCATGTACTTTTGCGCCTCTGCGTAGATCGCTTTGCGCTTTTCCGGGTCGACGGTGACGCGGCCCTTCGTAACCAGCTCGTCGTACTTCGGATCGTTGATTGAGGCAAAGTTGAATCCGCCTATCTGACTGGAGTGGAAGAAAATGTACATAATATCCGGATCCATATACGTATAGCCCTTTGTCGCCAGATCAAACTCGCCATTGATCGAAGCCTGCAGCGCTGCTGCTGCTTCCAATGACTTGATCTTTACCTTGATGCCCAGCTCTCCCAGCATCCCCTGGAGCAATTGCGAGTCTTTGGAATATTTTTCCTCTGTCAGCATGGTAAGCTCAAACGGCTTGCCATTTTTCTCGCGAATCCCGTCGGCATTCGCTTTCCAGCCGGCCTCATCCAGCAATTTTTTCGCTTCATCGAGATTGTATTTGTAGTCGTAGTCTTCCGACGCCTTGTCATAGCCGAGGATATTTGGCGACAGGACGCTGTGGGCAACTACTCCTTCTCCCTTGAGCACCGACTTGATAATCGCTTCCTTATTAATAGCCATGTTGATCGCTTTTCTCACCTTGATGTCTTGCAGCGCTTCTGTTTTCATGTTCATGGTCAGGTCAAGCCCCAGGCCCATGCGCAGCTTCTCGATGATTTCGTACTTGGGATTGTTGCGGAAGCGCTCGATGTCTTTGCCCGCTACGTTCACGGCAACATCGATGGAACCGCTCTCCAGTGCTGCCATTCTCGTCTGTTTATCGGTAATGAATTTGACAACCAGCTTGTCAGGTCGCGGTGCCCCTTTGTTTTCAAAGTAATCGTCGCCCCAATTA
>CAMIVR010000139.1 GCA_946402065.1 uncultured Brevibacillus sp.
TACGGTGGTGTGGGAGGTCGGCTGCTCAACTAATGGGTAGCCTCCTACCCGATTGGGACGCGGAGGATTTGGTCTGCTACCGATGCTGATGAAATCGGTCATACGTAAAAAATGTAAAAACTTGACTTGTGCTTCTTGTTGTAACTATAATGGTTACAGTTGAGTAGGCGTAAACGAAAAGCTCCATTTTCCCCGAATCGGTGAGATGGGGAGGATCTACAGGGGACGAATGTTCCCTCTTTTTCTTTTTGGGGGCAGGAAATCTTGACACATTCCTCTGCGAAAAGCGGGGGATGCCACTTCGTATGAAAGGAAAGGATAAACGGTCACATGAGCAATCTTTCGCATGATTTGGAACCTTTGGCCGATGCCCCGGCAAAAACGCGGCGGTTATGGATGGCGACTGTCCTGGGGGCGCTATCTGCGTTTGGGCCGCTGTCCATGGACATGTATTTGCCTGCGCTGCCGATATTGGCGGGTGATTTGCACACAAGCACCTCGCTGGCACAGCTCAGCCTGACAGCTTGCTTGCTCGGTCTCGCATTGGGCCAACTGTACGCAGGGCCGCTGAGCGACGTACGCGGTCGGCGCAAGCCGCTTATTTTCGGGATGGTGGTGTATGCCATCGCGTCATTTCTCTGTGCGATCGTACCATCGATATGGGGCTTCTTGCTGCTGCGCTTTATCCAGGGAGCGGCCGGGGCGACAGGTATCGTCATTTCCCGTGCGGTCGTTCGCGACTTATACGCCGGGCCGGAGTTGACGAGATTTTTCTCGTTATTGATGCTGATCAATGGGGTCGCGCCGATTTTGGCACCGATCATCGGCGGGCAGCTGCTGCAGCTGACATCCTGGAAGGGCGTCTTCATTGCGCTGGGGATGATCGGCATCATCATGCTGCTGGTCGTGCTGTTTGGCTTGCCGGAGACGCTGACGGCGGCGAACCGCGCCAAAGGTGGGGTGATGAACACGCTGTCCACGTTTCGCGGGCTCCTCGGCGATCGCATCTTTATGGGCTTTGCCTTGTCGCAAGGGCTCGTCACGACCGGGATGTTCGCCTACATTTCCGGCTCGCCGTTTGTACTGCAGAATGTATACGGCGTCTCCCCGCAGACGTTCAGCCTGATTTTTGCCATTAACGGCGTCGGGATTATCATCGCCAGCCAGATCACCGGCAGACTGGCAGCACGGGTCAGTGAACTGAAACTGCTGGTCAGCGGTATCGTCCTTGCCGCGATTGGCGGGGTTGCGCTGCTCGTGACGACACTGGCCGAGGGGAGCATTTTCACCATCCTGCTCCCGCTGTTCGTGGTCGTATCCTGCGTCGGGATCGTCTCGACGAGCGGTTTCTCGCTAGCCATGCGAAATCAGCAGAAGGCAGCCGGCAGTGCCTCCGCGTTGCTCGGCGTACTTTCGCTGATCTTTGGCAGCATCGTCTCTCCGCTGGTCGGCCTGGGGGGCGATCACACAGGTGTGCCGATGGGCATCGTCATCGCCGCTTCCGACGTTGGGGCCATTCTCGTCTTCGTCGGCCTGGTCGGCAGACGCAAATCTACGCCGTAATCCGGCTCGACAGTTGAATTCCTCGACAGGAAATCCAAACAGACAGCGCCCGTCGATATGAGCGGGCGCTCATTTTTTCTCTCTCCCCACAGGATAACCCGAAACAAGCTCTTTTCTTCCTCATCTCTGAAAAGGTGAAGTGTGCTGTATCGATAAGAGACAGAAGATTCTGCGAGAAATCTTGCTTTTTTACCAGAGCTATAGTATAAATGAAACCAACTGAATAATATAATTCTTCAAAATAAAAAAAAGAAGCAGAAACTTCATTTCCGAAAAGAGGTGAGCGCCGGCCGCGTTGGGAAATAACCGAATTTTCCAAAGAAAATGACGACGCGCCAAATTCTACGCTTCTAGCTCACGCAAGCGAATTCGAGAGGTGGGACAGAGATGGATAAGGAATCCTATTACGCACTGCTTGAAAGTAAATTCCTGACGTATCGCGAGTACGCTTCCATACCAGTCAGGGATAACGGTGATCCGCTTGTTTCGATCGGCCCGGAATTTGAAGGGAAAGTAGCGAATTACGAGTCGATGCGACCGTACACCGGTGACAGCATCTACGTGCGTTCGCAGCTTATTCCGATGCTGATCAGCGCGCGAAAGGTGCTGAAAACCGTTTTTCCCGACTATGATCTCAAGGTCGTTTGCGGATACCGTCATCCGGAAATTCAGGAAAAGACGTTCGCCAGCCATCTGGAGAAAATACAAGCCGAGGATCCGTCTTTAAAGGGCGATGATTTAAAAGAAGCCGTCCATCGTTTTGTTGCAGTCCCTGAGGTTGCCGGTCACCCTACAGGGGGGGCAGTCGACGTCATGTTGATCGACTCCGCCGGGAACGATTTGAACATGGGAACGAGCATTGAGGATAGCAAGGACAGCTATGTCCACTCCCCGTTTATTGATAAAGACGTGTGGCATAGAAGGCAGATCCTGCGCACCAGCATGCTGCAAGCCGGATTTGCTCCGACTGACAGTGAATGGTGGCACTTTTCCTACGGGGATAGAGAATGGGCGAAATACTACAATCAGTCAGCGGCTTTATTCGAGCAGCTACGCTTTCAACTGTAGGCAATCTCGCAGAAAGCCAGACGAGAAAAGCGCGACAAAAACCGTTTGAGGGGGATTTCGTATGAGCCATTCCGCAGCATTTCATTCCTTCGAGGAGTATGCGCAGAGATTGACGGAAGCGTTCACAGTTCCGGGTGCGTCGATCGGGCTGGCCAAGGACGGCCAGCTGGTATACGAGAAACAGCTCGGCTATCGCGATGTGGAAAATCGTTTGCCTGTCACGATCGACACCGTGTTTGGCATCGCGTCGATGACCAAGTCGTTCACCTGTCTGGCGATCATGCAACTGCAGGAGGCGGGCAAGCTTTCCGTTCACGCCCCGGTGATGACCTATCTCCCGGAGTTTCGTCTCAAGGCGGCAGGTGCAGCCGAGCGAATGACGATTCACCACCTGATGACACATTCTACAGGGCTGCCGCCGCTGGCGACGGCGTTGCTGGCGGCGAAGCGCAGCATGGAGCTCGATCCGGATCAAAGCGAGGACGAAAGAGAGCTGCTCGCTGTCGGGGAAATGATCGATACACACGCGCAATTATTTGATTATTTAGAAGGGTTGGACATCGAGCTGCTCGGACCGCCCGGGACCCAATTCAGCTATTCCAACGATTCCTATGCCCTGCTCGGCCTTATCGTCGAACGGGTCAGCGGGCAGCGCTATGAAGATTATGTCAAGGAGCACATCCTGCAGCCTGCCGGAATGGACCGCAGCGGTTTTTTTCTCGAGGAAGCAGACGACAATGTTACTTCGCTGTACATCCAAAAAGTGATCGACGGGAGCAAGCAGCCGTACCCTTCCAACTATTGGCCGGATTCTCCCCTGTTCAGGGCTTCCGGCTTCCTCAAATCAACCGTGCGGGATATTTTGAAATACGCGGACATATACCGAACCAAGGGGCTTGCCGGCGGAGAGCGAATCGTCAGCGAAGAGAGCATCAACCAGATGATCACCCCACATATCGCGTGTGAGCCGGGATGTTACTACGGATATGGCCTCATGCTGACACCGGATTATTTCGGCACGCTGCTGGTTGAGCACAGCGGCAGTCTCAAAGGCGTGGCTTCGAAAATGTACGTCATACCGGAACAAGGCATTACCGGAGCAGCGTTGACCAATCTGTACGGTTCGCCAGTTGCCGCATTGCTGAACGGGGCGTGCAATGCTTACGCCGGACGCCTCTCATCTGCCAGTCTCCGCTTACCAGATGCCACGTGGGCGAGAGGAAGAGTACACGGGCGAGTTTTTCTCGAACGAAGGCATGGGGGTTCGCACGGTATGGACAGGAGACAAGCACGCGCTCATAACGGATGACGGACAGGAATTCATCATGCAGCCGGTCGGTGAAGATCTGTTTTTGATCACGCACCGCGGCTCGAAAACGTACGTGCGCTACGTCCGCGACGACAATCGCGCCGTGGTTCGCATCTGCTACGGATTCCGGCAAATTCCCAAAAAGCAGCAACACCGTGCGTAGTTGAAGCGCTGCACAGTGTTCTGGCAAAGGCATACTCCATTAGCGACATCGTAAAAAACAAAAAAAGGGGGATTCACGAGATGTTTCACGTTCATCGTTTGAAACAATGGTTTACGCTTTTGCTTGTTATTGCACTGGTCCTGACAGGCTGCACGACTGCCTCGCAGCCGCAAGCAACAGGCCAAGACGGCCAAGGGAGTAATCCTGCTCCAGCTACACCAGCAGATAGCGGCAGCGGCGGCGAGGGAGGAACGCTCGTCATCGCAGCACCGGTAGAGCCGGATACACTCGATATCCAGCAGTCGAGCTGGACGGACGATGCCAACATACACATGTACGACTCGCTCATGGCCAGGGACAGGACGGGTAAAATCATCCCGGCGCTGGCCGAATCGTACAGTGTTTCAGAAGACGGCAAGGTCTGGACATTCAAGTTGCGCAAAGACGTCAAATTTCATTCGGGCGCACCGCTCGATGCCCAGGCTGTGAAGCTGTCGATCGAGCGATACCTCAAAGTCTCTCCGGACAAATCGCTGCTCGGTCCGATTGAAAAGGTCGATGTGGTGGACCCATCCACCGTAAGTGTAACCTTGAGCGAGAAATACGCCCCGTTTTTAAGCTCGGCGGCCGACTTCCTCGGCGTAGTCGATCCGACGAGAGTGGACAAGCTGGGCGACAAATTCGGCGACGAACCTTCTGCGACGGGTCCGCTCGTCTTCAGCGAAAAAGTCCGCGGTGCCTCCGTTACCTACAAGCTGAACAAAGACTACAAGTGGTCGCCGGGTAATGCGGAGAACAAAGGCGCCCCATATCTCGACAAAGTCGTCTTCCGCTTCATCAAGGATGACGATACGAAGATGCTTGAATTTAAAAAAGGCACGATTCAGATCTTCCAACAGGTCCCGCCGAACTACGTCAAGGAACTGGAGAGCATGCCGGGAGTAGGAATCCTCAAGAGTCCTGACATCGGCATCGAATACCTCGGTTTCAACAACCAGCACCCGCTCTTCCAGGATGTTCGCGTCAGACAGGCGATTGCCATGGCTGTCGACCGCACGCCGATCGTCCAGTACGCGATGAACGGCTTGGCCGAGCCGGTCTTTGGTCCACTGCCGCAAACCATTCCGGGCTACAGTGATAAAGTGGAAAATATGGCTAAACAGATGTACAAGCGGGATACAGCCAAGTCGAAGCAATTGCTCGCTGAAGCCGGCTGGACGAGTACAAACGGTGACGGCATTCTTGTCAAGGATGGCAAACCGTTCAGCGCAGAGCTGCTCGTTCCCAGCAATGAGCCTGTATTGCAGCAAATTGCCCAGATCCTGCAGAGTCAGCTGAAGGAAGTGGGGATTGACATAAAAATCAACGTCACCGAATTGCAGACGCTGAAAGATCGGACGGTGAAGGGCACACATGAAATGATGCTGCTCATGTACGGATTGCTCGATCCGGATATCCTCTACCTGATGTTTGGCAAAGGCAACTCGCGCAGACTGCATTTTGAGACAGACGAGCTGGATGCGCTGCTGGTCAAGGCGCGGCAGGAAACGGATATCGACAAACGCATGCAGGCATATGAAGCGGCCGGCGAATATTTGGTCAAAGCTTCCCCGTGGGTACCGCTCTACTGCAAAGAAGTCGTGACGGCATACCGCGACATTGACGGCTTTAAGGCTTCGACGGCAACGGGCATCATCTTCCAGGACATCAAACTGAAAAAGAAATAAGGCTGGGGGTGTGTTCGCTTGCAAAGATACCTGCTGAAACGGTTCCTCTCGTTACTTGGCACACTGCTCGGCGTTTCGATTCTCGTCTTTTTGATGGTTCACCTGATCCCCGGTGATCCCGTCCGCTACATCATGGGCGAATACGCTACGGAGGAAATGATCGCCTCGATGAAGGCGCAGCTCGGACTGGACCAGCCGCTGATTATCCAGTACTTCGGATTTTTGGGCAAATTCATTCACGGTGATTTGGGTACGTCGCTGATTACCGGCATTACTGTCTGGGAAGAGATCGTCAACCGCTTTCCGATCACCTTTCAGCTTGCTGTCTACAGTGTCATTCTCGGCTCAGTCATCGGCGTGCTGGTCGGCGTGATCGCCGCTGTCAAACAAAACACGCTGATTGACCGCCTGATCATCATGCTGTCGCTGATCGGCATATCGGCGCCCGGCTTCTGGATCGCGCTGTTCCTGATCTGGGTGTTCGCCTACAAGCTTGCCTGGTTTCCGATCTCCGGGTATGACGGGTTTTACTCGCTGGTGCTGCCGTCGTTGACGCTCAGTCTGCTCTCGATCGGGAATATCGCGAGAATGACCCGTTCCAGCATGCTCGATGTGATCAAGCAGGACTACATCCGGACGGCCGAAGCAAAGGGTACTGCGGCGCTGGCCCGGGTGTTCTCGCACGGTTTGCAAAATGCCGTCATCCCCGTCATTACCTTGATTGGCTTGCAGTTTGGCTCGCTTTTGGCCGGGGCTGTGATTACGGAAACGGTGTTCGCGCTGCCGGGAATCGGCAACTTCGCCATCGAGGCGATTGCCAAGCGGGACATTCCGACCGTACAGGGTGTCGTTCTGTTCATGGCGCTGATTTACACGCTGGTGAACCTGACGATCGACATCGTCTACAGCTTTGTCGATCCGCGGATCCGTTACGAGTAGGGAGGAGGAGAAACCATGAGTAGCCAGATGACAGAACGCGTACCTGAGCCCAATCCGCCAATCGCGGTTCTCGTCCCGGACAGCACCAAGGGAAAAGCGCAATCGTACTGGAGCATGGTCTGGAAGCGATTTCGTAAAAACGGTGCGGCGCTGGGCGGGTTGGTTATCCTCCTGATTTTTATCGTCGGTGCCGTCTTCGCTCCGTCTCTCGCTCCGTATCCGATCGACCAGATGAAATTCGAGGAACGGCTGCTGGAGCCAAGCGCTGCGCATCTGCTCGGAACCGATGATTTTGGCAGAGATATTTTCTCGCGGATTTTGCACGGCGGGCGGATTTCCCTGATGATAGGCCTGATTTCGGTAGCGATTGCCACTGTCGTCGGCGTCGGGCTGGGCATCATCTCCGGCTACTACCGGAAGCTGGATATGTACATCATGCAGCTGATGGACATTCTCATGTCATTTCCCGCCTTGCTGCTGGCGATCGTCATCATCGCGGTGCTCGGCGCCGGATTGACCAATGCGATGATCGCCGTCGCCATTTCCGCGATTCCGCAGTACGTCAGGGTCGTTCGCTCGGCCGTCCTGACGCTGCGCGAAAAAGAGTACATTGAAGCTGTGCGGGCACTCGGAATCAGAGACTACAAGATTCTGCTCAAGCACGTGGTTCCCAACATTCTCTCGCCGATCATCGTCATGACGACCCTGCTGTTTGGCGACAGCATTTTGTCTGCCGCCGCGCTGAGCTTTCTCGGGTTGGGGGCACAGCCCCCGGCACCGGAATGGGGAGCGATGGTCTACGTCGGCCGCTCCTTCCTCAGTCAGGCCTGGTGGATGTCGCTGTTTCCGGGACTCGCGATCATGCTGGTCGTGCTTGGCTTCAATATGCTCGGAGACGGCTTGCGCGACGCGCTGGATCCGAAGCAAAAATAGAGCTGCATGACAGGCAGGAGCGGCGAACGGCACAAGCAGAGCAGACAAAAGAGGGAGGAAGTGCGGATGAAGGCGGTATTGCTGGACGTTGACACATTGTCGATGCGCTTTAAAACGGAAAATGGCTATTTAACGGCTGTCAACAATATCAGCTTTCAAGTGAAAAAAGGAGAGACGGTCGCGCTGGTCGGGGAGTCCGGATGCGGAAAAAGCGTGACCTCGCTCTCGATCATGGGGCTGATCAACAAACAGGTCGGGAAGGTCGAAGGGACGATCCGCTTCAAAGACAAGCTGCTGGGCAGCCTCTCCGAGAAGGAGATGCGTGCGCTGCGCGGCAACGAGATCTCGATGATTTTCCAGGAGCCGATGACCTCGCTCAATCCGGTTCACACGATCGGCAAGCAGATTGGCGAGGTATACAGGCTGCACACGAATCTGAGCAAAGCGGAGCGGGAGCAAAAAACCGTCGAAATGCTGAGAAAGGTCGGAATCCCACGGGCGGAAAAGATCGTCCGGGAGTTCCCCCATCAGCTCTCCGGCGGGATGAAGCAGCGCGTCATGATAGCGATGGCGATGGCCTGCCAGCCCGACCTGTTGATTGCCGACGAGCCGACGACTGCCCTGGATGTGACGATCCAGGCGCAAATTCTCGAATTGATGAACGAGTTAAAGCAGAATTATCACACAGCGATCCTGTTGATCACCCACGATCTGGGCGTCGTCGCTGAAATGGCCGATCGGGTCATGGTGATGTACTACGGAGAGATCGTGGAAGAGGCGGATGTGGAAAGCATTTTCGCAAGTCCGAAGCACCCGTATACGATCGGGCTGCTGAATTCAGTGCCCAGCATGGACGAGGAACGGGATCGCCTCGATCCGATCGAAGGCAACGTTCCTGTACTGGGCGAGGTGACGAGCGGCTGTCCGTTCGTCTCCCGCTGCAACCATGCCGAGGAGAAATGCTTGCGCGAGAAGCCTCCACTGATCAACGTAGCCAAGCAGCGCGTCAGATGCTGGCTGTACGCGAACGAGGGGGTGGCGATATGAGCGAATGGCTCTTGGAGGTTGAAGATTTAAAGACGTATTTTCCCGTGCAAAAGGGCTTTTTCGGGCGCAGGTCTGGCTATGTCAAAGCGGTCGACGGTGTGTCGTTTCGCTTGCGGCAGGGAGAGACGCTGGGCATCGTCGGGGAGAGCGGCTGCGGCAAATCGACGACCGGACGCAGCATTCTCCGCCTGATCAACCCGACTGGCGGTTCGGTGAAATTCGCCGGAAGGGAGATCATCGACCTGCCCCAGGGCGAACTGCGCAAGCTGCGCAGACAGATGCAGCTCGTCTTCCAGGACCCGTACGCTTCGCTTAATCCGCGCATGTCCGTCTCCGCGATTCTGGAGGAAGCGCTGTCCGTTCGCGAGCAAGCGTCCAATCGCGCCAGTCGGAAAGAGCAGGTGATGGATTTGCTTCAGCTCGTCGGCCTCAATCCCCATCAGGCGGATCGCTTTCCCCACGAATTCAGCGGCGGGCAGCGGCAGCGGGTGGGAATTGCCCGGGCGCTGGCCGTACAGCCGGAGCTGATTATCGCAGACGAACCGGTGTCGGCGCTGGACGTGTCGATCCAGGCGCAAATCCTCAATCTGCTACAGGATTTGCAGGAGAGCCTCGGACTGACGTTTATTTTTATCTCCCATGACTTGAGTGTCGTGAAGCATTTCAGCGACCGCATTGCGGTGATGTACCTTGGTGGAATCGTCGAGATTGCCGGAAAAAAGCAGCTTTTTTCCAAGCCGTACCATCCGTACTCACAAGCGCTCATGTCGGCCGTTCCGATACTGAATCCGCAGAAGAAGCGCGAGCGTATCGTGTTGCGCGGCGATGTTCCCAATCCGGCCAATCCGCCAAGCGGGTGTACATTCCATCCACGCTGCATGCATAAGATGGACATTTGCCAGGCGGTCCGGCCCATCCCGACCGAGGTGGAGCCCGGCCATGTCGTAGCGTGCCATTTATACCATTCTTCATAAACAATTGAGCGGGAGGGAACACATATGACCGGGCGAAACACCACAAACGATCTGAGATGCCAACGTTTGGAAGAGTTGTTGACGACGCTGGCTGAACAAAGCAACTGGAGCGGGAGCGTCATGCTTCTCGAAAAAGGGAACGTCCTCTACCAGCAATCCATCGGCATGGCCAACCTGGAAACAGCCGAAAGACTGACCGCTGATTCCGTATTTGAGCTCGCGTCGGTCTCCAAAGCTTTTACAGCGATGGGCATCATGATTCTGCAGGAGCAGGGCAAGCTCGCGTACACCGACATGCTTGACCGGTTTTTTCCTGGCTTTCCGTATGCCAATATTACGGTAGAAAACCTGCTCGTGCACACGTCCGGTTTGCCGGATTACATGGAGTTGTTTGCGGAATGCTGGGACAGGACGCGCATCGCCACGAATCAGGACATACTCGACCAGCTGCAGGCGCATCGGCCGGACGCGTTGTTTCAGCCGAATGCACGGTACGAATACAGCAATACCGGCTACGCTTTGCTGGCGTCGATCATCGAGCAGGTCGCGGAGATGCCTTTCGCCGAATTCTTGCGTCAGCACATATTCCAGCCGCTGGAGATGGAGCATACTGCTGTGTACAACCGCCGATACACCGGGACAGTGATCCCGCATTACGCCTACGGATACGTCTATTCCCCCGAGCGGGCGGCGTATGTGCTGCCGGTCGAGTCCAGCGAACACGATTTTGTCATTGACCTGGACGGGATTCAGGGTGACGGTGCCATCAGCTCAACGCTTGCCGACCTGCGCAAGTGGGATCGGGCGCTCTACACGGAAAAGCTGGTAACAAAAGAGACGCTGCAGCGAGCCTTCTCTCCTGTGCGTCTGGCGGATGGCAGCGTATCTCACTACGGCTTTGGCTGGCGGCTGCGTGACGATCAGACGGCAGGAAAAGTCGTCCATCACTCGGGGAGCTGGCCCGGGTATCGCAGCTGGCTTAGCCGCTTTATCGATGCGGATAAAACAGTGATTTATCTCACCAACGTAGACCAGGAACGGGAATGGACGGAAAAAGCTGTCGAGGCCATCGAGAATATCCTGTTTGATCGGCCGTACAGCCTGCCGTAGACCAGCAGCTGTTTGACGAAGACGAGAGTGAATAGAGCAAGTAGGTAGAAAAACGTCCGTGCGCCATGCGGACGTTTTTCTTTGGTCGATAGGGAATTCTTTTCGGCATTTGCCCGGCGAAGACTGGCCAAAATATTCGTAAAGCCAAAGTTTTTTAAAAAGACACAGGCTTTTTGTCACAAAACGGGAGGGCATTTTGTCTTATTTTTATACCAAAAGGAGGCGAGGGAAATGACCCTGAGACTGAATCATCGACAAGCGAATCAGGAAGCGTATAAAGCGATGGCCGCGATGCAGCGGTATACCAGCAATTCCAGCGTCGACAAAGTGCCCAACGAGCTGATTAAAATCCGTGCGTCCCAAATCAACGGCTGCGCATTCTGTCTGGATATGCATACCAAGAAACTGCTCATGCGCGGTAACAGGATTGACAGCAAATAAGCACCTGAATATAATTAGGTTTGCAAATAAATTGGTTTCTAACCTAATGAAATAGAGGAGCGTTACCATGACGATAGATGAGAATTCAACAGCCCAGAAGCTGTTAAAATCATTCAGGCAATTAAAAAGAGCCAACTGGCTCCGGGATTCCGTAGCGGGATACAAATCGAGCGACATCATGGTGCTGTTCTGCATAAAAAAGGGCGCGCAACCCGACTGTCCGGGAATGAAAGTATCGGAAATCAGCCATCATTTGCGCGTCACATCGCCGACGATCACACAGCTGGTAAAGGGTCTGGAAGCAAATGGGCTGGTGGAGCGGATGATCGACCCGGTCGATCGGCGGGTCGTTCGGATCAGGCTGACGGAAAAGGGCGAGCAGGTCGCCCAAATGGCATCGGATGCGTTTACAGCAGGGTTTAATGGGCTGATTGAGTATTTGGGGGAAGAGCAAAGCATTCAGCTTGCTGAGCTATTGAACAAAGTGTTTCAGTATTTCAATGAAAAGCCGGAAGCGTAAATCTCCTCTGGCGTTCATATTCAGTTCATAAAGCAGTTGTAAAGTGTGTGTTGTCGTGAGAGCAGCAGTGATGCGGAAAACGGGAAGAACATGTAATACGCAACGAGACTCCGGCGAACAGCTTGACCAAGCCAAGCTAATGGTTCGCATGGCCGTTTGCCCTGTAGAGGAGATGAACATAAATGACAAGACTATTTCGGTTTCTCAAGCCATTCGGGATTTCGGTGGCACTGGTGCTCGCGCTTATCTTTTTGCAGTCGATGGCTGAGCTGTACCTGCCGACCCTGATGGCCGACATCGTCGATTTGGGGGTTGTCAAAGGAGATACCCCGTATATTTTAAAAATCGGCGGATTCATGCTGCTGGTAGCGGCCCTCGGAACATTGTTCTCGATTGCGGCAAGCTACCTGTCGTCCAAGGTTTCCGCCGGTTTTGGCAAGACGCTGCGCGGCAAGGTGTTCGCCCATGTCGAGAATTTTTCTTTGCAAGAGTTTGACAAGATCGGCACGGCTTCGCTGATCACCCGTACGACAAACGACATTACCCAGGTGCAGCAAGTGCTGACAATGATGATGCGAATGATGATCAGCGCCCCGATGATGTGCATTGGCGGGATCATTATGGCGGTATCGAAGGATGCCAAACTGTCGCTGGTGCTCGTCGTCGTCATACCGGTCATTGCCTTGACAATTTATGCGGTTACGCGAAAAGGGATTCCGCTGTTCAAGGCGATGCAGGTCAAGCTGGACAAAATCAACCTGGTCCTGCGCGAAGGACTGACCGGCATTCGCGTCATTCGCTCGTTCAACCGCGAGGATCACGAGCAGCAGCGGTTTGATGCGGCGAACCTCGATCTGACCAATACGGCCGTCAGAGTCAACCGGATCATGGCCTCCCTGATGCCTGTAATGATGCTGATTCTCAACTTTTCGTCGATTGCGATTATTTGGTTCGGCGGAATCCGCATCGACAACGGGGATATGCAGATCGGATCGCTCATGGCCTTTTTGCAATATGCGATGCAGATCATGTTTTCGCTGATCATGCTCTCGATGATGATGGTCATGCTGCCGCGGGCATCCGCATCTGCCACGCGGATTAACGAGGTGCTGGAGATGCAGCCCGATATTACGGATCCGGCGGAACCGAAATCGGCTGGCGGGAAACATGGCTGCGTCGAGTTCCGCGATGTGACGTTCAGTTATCCCGGTGCTGAAAAACCCGCCCTGTCACACATCTCGTTTCAGGCCAATCCCGGTGACGTAACGGCGATTATCGGCGGTACCGGATCGGGGAAATCGACGCTGATCAGCCTGCTGCCGCGCTTTTACGATATTGACAGCGGCAGCATCAAGATCGACGGCGTCGACGTACGGGAAATGTCGCAGGAAGCGCTGCGCGCCAAAATTGGTTTCGTGCCGCAAAAGGCGGTGCTGTTCTCCGGCACGATTGCCGAAAATATCCGCTACGGCAAAGAGGATGCGAGCGAGGAGGACGTGCGGCAGGCGGCAGAGGTGGCCCAGGCGAGCGAGTTTATCGCCGGTATGCCGGACGGCTTTGACGCCGTGATCGCCCAGGGCGGGACGAATCTCTCGGGCGGCCAGAAGCAGCGGCTCTCCATCGCCCGCGCTCTGGTCAGAAAGCCGGAAATCTACGTGTTTGACGACAGCTTCTCGGCGCTTGATTTTAAAACCGATGCCAGGCTGCGGGCAGCGCTGAAGCCGGAAACGACAAACGCCACCGTCCTGATCGTCGCCCAGCGGGTCAGCACGGTGATGGATGCCGATCAGATTATCGTCCTCGATGAAGGAGAGATTGCCGGGATCGGCACACACCGGGAACTGCTCGATTCCTGTGCGGTCTATCGCGAAATCGTCGCTTCACAGCTTTCGGAGGAGGAAATCGCATGAGTGAACAACATACAGCGAACAGATATGGCGGTGGAGCAGGCAAGGGGCCATTTGGCGGCGGTCCGGGCGGAGGCGGGGGCCCATTCGGCAGAGGCCCTGCCATGGGCATGCCGGTCCAAAAAGCCAAGGATTTCAAGGGCACGCTCAAACGCTTGAGCGGGTACCTGAAGCCGCGCAAGTTCCAGCTGCTGGCCGTCCTGTTTGCCGCGGTGCTCAGTACTGTCTTCAGCATCGTCAGCCCGAAAATTCTCGGGCATGCGACGACGACGCTGTTCGATGGGATGATGCTGAAGCTGAAGGGCGTACCGGGAGCGGGGATCGACTTTTCCGCGATCTTGCAGATTTTGCTCTATCTTGGCGGTCTTTACCTGATCAGCTCCCTGTTTGCCTACCTGCAGCAGTATTTAATGGCCGGCGTCGCGCAAAAAACGGTCTATGACCTGCGCAAAGAAGTGAACGCCAAGCTCTCCCGGCTGCCGCTGAAATTTTTCGATTCCCGCACCCACGGGGAGATTCTCAGCCGTGTGGTCAATGATGTCGACAATATCAGCAGTACGCTGCAGCAAAGCCTTACCCAACTGATTACGTCTGTCGTCACACTGCTCGGCGTGATCGTGATGATGCTGACGATCAGTCCGCTGATGACGCTGATCGTGTTCATCACGCTGCCGCTCAGCTTTCTCGTCACCAAGGCGATTGCCAAGCGCTCGCAAGGCTATTTTGTCGGCCAGCAAAAGTCATTGGGCGAATTGAACGGCCACGTGGAGGAAATGTACACCGGCCATAAAATCGTCAAGGCATTCGGGCACGAGAAAAAATCCGTCGCCCAATTCCACGCGATTAACGAAAAGCTGTACGAATCCGGCTGGAGGGCGCAATTCATCTCCGGAATCATCATGCCGTTAATGAGCTTTATCAGCAACATCGGCTACGTACTCGTCAGTGTCGTCGGCGGCCTGCTGGTGATGAAAAACGCGATCAAGATCGGGGACATCCAGGCATTTATCCAGTATGCGCGGCAGTTTTCCATGCCGATCACGCAGCTGGCCAATATCACCAACATCATCCAGTCGACGATCGCCTCCGCAGAGCGGGTTTTTGAGCTGCTGGACGAAGCCGAAGAGGAACCGGAGGCAGAAGAGGCTGTGGAGATTCCGATGGCGCGGGGCGATGTCGCATTCAACAACGTCAGCTTTGGCTATACGGAGGCAGCGCCGCTCATCCGCAACATGAACATCGACGTCCGCCAAGGGCAGACGATCGCAATCGTCGGGCCGACCGGCGCGGGTAAAACGACCTTGATCAACCTGCTGATGCGGTTCTATGAAGTAAACGACGGGGCCATTACCATCGACGGTGTGGACATTACCGATCTGAGACGGGGCGAGTTGCGCAGCCTATTCGGCATGGTGCTGCAGGAGACATGGCTGTTTAACGGCACCATTCGCGATAATATCGCCTACGGACGGGCCGATGCGACGGAGGAAGAGATCGTGCAGGCGGCCAAAGCAGCCCACGCCGACCACTTTATCCGCACACTACCTGACGGCTACGATACGATTTTGAATGAAGAAGCATCCAATATATCGCAAGGACAAAAACAACTGCTGACCATCGCCAGGGCGATTCTCGCCGATCCGGCGATCCTGATCCTCGACGAAGCGACCAGCAGCGTCGATACGCGGACAGAGGTATTTATCCAAAAAGCGATGAGCGAGCTGATGAAAGGCCGAACGAGCTTCGTCATCGCCCACCGTCTCTCGACGATCCGCGACGCTGACCTGATCCTCGTCATGAATAACGGAAGCGTCATCGAAAAAGGCAGCCATGAGCAATTGCTTGCCGACGATGGCTTCTACGCAGAGCTGTACAACAGCCAATTCAGCACCAGAGGCAATCGCCAGGCTGTTGTGTAGTCTGCAATAGATGTAGGTTTTGGCTTCAATACTTTATCCCGGCAATACCCGATCGCTGTCTGTGTGCGATCGGGTATTTGCATTTCATCGAGTTCGTTTAAAATTGCAGGCTGGCCTGTTTTAAAGGCAGGATCAGCACTTTAATAAGTTTGAGGTATTCTCTTATACATATTTTTCAATCTAATAGAAATTATAGAGGGTGAAAAGATTGTAAATATGGATAAATTTTGAATTAATTAACTTTGATATATTGGAAATGGTTATATTTGGTATGATTATCTGTGTAAAAAATACCCAGGGGGGGATATAAGTCTACTTATCTTTCAATGATGGATACCGAGGAAGATCGGTTGGAAATGGAGGAAACATGGCAGATATATATGAACAACATAAATATGCCTGTTTTAGAGTTGCGCTTAAAATAACGAACAATCCCGCTATGGCAGAGGACGCTGTACACAACGCCTTTTTATCATGACTTGCGAGAAGACCCCCACCTCCACGAAATTTTTTTCGTAGGT
>CAMIVR010000140.1 GCA_946402065.1 uncultured Brevibacillus sp.
ACACTGGCATCCATGAAATACGTCCCTCGCGGCTTTTGGGGCGCGGTTCCGCTTTGAAGCTTGGGGTCCCCGAAAAGTATTCGGAATACGCTTCGAAGGCCCTCGTCACTTTTTGGGGCTCGGCGGAGTCGGCCTTGAGACACTTCCCCGGGCGCTGTCACTTGCGGAGCGTTCTCTTCCTGGCGATTCCCCTCACCTCCACTACAGCCCCTCTTTTCGTACGCGCAGGACAGTAAAGGGGGGAACCCTCTCCGGTTCCCCCAAATGTCTGCTATTCTTTTACTTCGCCGATAAAGACTTTGTTGTTGTTCTCGTACTTGTACGCGAAGACCTGGGCGTATTTGTTATCTCCTTTGTCGTCAAAGGAAACTTTGACGAACTGGCCTTGGAAATCGGTCGTTTTGTGAATCGCCTCAAGGACTTGTTCGCGAGTAGGCTTTTTGCCGCCGTTCGCTTTGATCGCTTCTTCTACGCCGTTCAGCGTAACGTTCATCGCGTCGAAGCCAAATGACGTGAAGATTCCCACTTTCTTGCCGGTCGCTTTCTCGAAGTCGGCAATCCATTGCTTGCCTGCGTCCGTACCGGTGAGATCTCCTACCGTCGAAGTGAAGATGACGCCGTTTGCCGCATCACCGGCAATTTTCAGCATATCTGCGGAGTCAAAGCCGTCCCCGCCCATGAAGTACCCTTTGAAGCCTTTTTCCCGTGCCTGCTTGACCAGGATCCCTGCCTCAGCGTAATACCCGCCGAAATAGACCAGTTCGGGGTTCTTGGCGGCAATCTGATTAGCAATCGCGCTGTAGTCCTTTTCGCCTTTGGTGATCCCTTCAAAGGCGACAACCTGCACGCCGTCCTTTTCAAACTGCGCTTTTACCTGCTCTGCCAGGCCTTGTCCGTACGCATCCTTGTCGTGAATGATGAAGGCGTTCTTGACGCCAAGCTGATTTTTGGCGTAGATCGCTGCTTTTGAGCCCTGCTGGTCGTCGCGGGCGCAAATCCGGTGCACCACTTTCTTGCCGTCGTCCGTCAGATTGGAGCCCGTACTGGACGGCGAGACCATGACGAGATGCTCTTCCTCGTACTTAGCCGATGCGGTGATCGACGCACCGGTGGTGACGTGGCCGACGACTGCCAGCACATCGGGGTTGGCGATGAACATCTCGGCTGTCGCTACCCCTTGCTTGGCATCTGCCTGATCGTCCTGCGGGAGGATTTCAAGGTCAAAACCAAGCTGCTTGAACGCTTCTTTTTTCGCCTGCAGCGCGTACTCTTCACCTGCTTTGGCCGACTCGCCGTAGTCGGATGCCGAACCGGACAACGGGCCGGCCGAGCCGATAATGATTTTTTGTGTTGCTCCCGCTGAACTATTTCCTGTTGCCGTTGAACCTTCCGGAGCTTTTGTCGCATTGTTGCCGCACCCGGCCAAAGCCACTGTCACTGCAACCACTGCGGATAAAACTGTCCATTTTGTCTGTTTTATCATATCGAAAGTCCTCCTTAGAATCTTTGCATCGTTTGGCATGCTGATTAATCTAAGGTGCAGGTTTGGTTCAAAGGCCTGCGGGCATGGCAACAGTCTTAGGTCAAAATGTATCTGTCTTCGGTAAATGCTTCGCCTCTGGCCTCTTCAAACATGTGCAGCAGATCTTTTGTCGTCATCTTCTGCTTTTGTTCCTGAGGAATGTCGAGAATGATTCGACCTTCGTGCAGCATCAGCAAGCGATTCCCCATGTTGAGCGCCTGTTCCATGTTGTGCGTCACCATCAGCGTCGTCAGCTTGCCCTGTTCAACCACCTTCAGCGTCAAATCCACAATCAACTGTGCCCGCTTCGGGTCGAGTGCTGCGGTATGCTCGTCGAGGAGCAGAATCTTCGGGCTGGTAAACGTTGCCATTAACAAGCTGAGCGCTTGCCGTTGACCGCCGGACAAAAATCCGACCTTTGTTTTCAGGCGATTTTCCAGTCCTTGATCGAGCAGCTTGAGCTGTTCCCGAAAGAGCTGGCGCTTTTTGTTGGTTACTCCTAAAGAAAGGGTTCGGCGTTTGCCGCGAGAGTAGGCAATCGCCAGATTCTCTTCGATGGTCATATTCGGTGCCGTGCCCGCCATCGGGTCCTGAAACACGCGCCCGATAAAGGCAGCGCGCTTGTGCTCGCCCAGCTTGGTCACATTCTGTCCATCGATGGTAATCGACCCCTGGTCAGGAATTAACCCGCCGGAGATCATGTTCATCAGCGTAGACTTTCCTGCTCCGTTACTGCCGATTACCGTAATAAAATCGCCTGGGTTCATGTGCAGATTGACATCGTTTAACGCGACTTTTTCGTTAACGGTACCGGCGTTAAACACTTTTCCGACATGGGAGATGGTCAGCATGCTATTGTCCTCCCTTCGCAACCCGATTCGGCTTTTTCCAGATGCTCTTCCAGATGCTAGGCAGGGTTAACGCGATAATGACAATTAGTGCGGTAATCATCTTCATGTCGCCAGGAGAGAGTCCCTTTTTCAAGGCCATAGCAATAACCAGACGATAGACAATCGAACCGAGGATGACGGCAATCGTCGCGCGGAAAATCGTCGAATGGCCAAACAGCACTTCTCCGACGATGACAGAAGCCAGCCCGATGACAATCATCCCAATCCCCATCCCGACGTCAGAGAAGCCCTGATATTGCGCGATGAGCGCTCCGGATACGGCCACCATCGCATTGGACAGACTAAGGCCGATCAATGTCGTCGTATCGGTATTCGCACCGAAGCTGCGAATCATTCTGGCGTTGTCACCTGTCGAGCGGATATCAAGTCCAAGATCTGTGTGCAGGAACCAGTCGATTGCGACTTTTACCAGCACGATGAGGATGAGAAAAAGCATGGCGATCCCGCTCAGCCACGTAATTCCGCCGATGACCAGATCAGGAACCTTCAGGCTTTGCATCATCGTATACAGTGTTTCTTGCCGCAAGAGCGGCAAATTGGCCTTGCCCATGATCCGCAAATTAATCGAGTAGAGTGCAATCATGGTGAGAATTCCCGCCAACAGCCCGTTGATTTTACCTTTCGTCGTTAGCACCCCGGTAAAGGCACCCGCCGCGGCACCGCCGATACAAGCAGCCAGCGTGGCTATAAACGGACTATAGCCCTCGACGATCAGCCTGGCAGCAATGGCGCCGCCCATAGCGAAGCTGCCATCTACAGTCAAGTCAGGGAAATTGAGAATCCGAAAGGTAAGATAAACACCCAGCGCCATGATGGCGAAGAGCAGCCCCTGTTCGATTGCTCCGTTTATTGCGATGCTCATTAAATGCCTTCCTTTCTTTAGGAGCTTACCCGTCTTGTTTTACTTGTCTACGACTTCGTCAGCTTTATCAAGTAACTCTTTTGGCAGTGTAACTCCCATGTTTTCTGCTGCTTTTTTGTTGAGGACAAGCTTCATCTGGGCTTGCTTTTCTACCGGCATATCGGCAGGCTTCGCTTCGCCCTTGAGAATTTTTGTCGCCATGTCAGCAGTTTGTTCTCCAAGTTTACCATAGTCCAAGCCAAAGGTAGCGATCGCTCCGCTCTTGACGGAATTTTCCTCGCCGGCGACGACCGGGATTTTGTGGGCTTCCGCTACACTGATTACCGCTGCAAGCGAGGAAACGACCATGTTGTCCGTCGGGATGTAGAATGCATCGACTTTTCCTACCATTGATTCAGCAGCTTGTTTCACTTCGGTCGGACTGGTGATGGTTGCTTCCTTGATGGTCAGACCAAGTTTGCCGGCAACTTCTTTGGCCAGGTCCACTTGCACTTTGGAGTTGACTTCACCGGAGTTGTAAATGACGCCGACTGTTTTCGCATCGGCTTTCAGTTGTTTCACGAGCGACAGTTGCTCTTCAACCGGATTCATATCCGTCGTCCCCGTCAGATTGCCGCCTGGCTTGTCGTTTGATGCGACGATTTCGGCAGCGACCGGATCGGTTACCGCTGTGAAGACGACCGGGATGTCTTTCGTCGTCTGTGCGGCTGCTTGCGCGGCTGGCGTGGCAATTGCGTAAATCAGGTCCACTTTGTCGCCGGCGAACTTCTGGGCGATCGTCACTGATGTATCGGAGCTGCCTGCCGCGGATTGAATGTCATAGACGATGTTTTTGTCTTTTTCAAAGCCGTTTTTCGCCATTTCGGCAAGGAACCCTTCGCGGGCCGCATCAAGTGCCGGGTGCTCGACATATTGTACGATCCCTACCTTGAGTTGTTTTGCCGGCTCACTGGCGTTCTCCTGCGGCGCCGGACTTGCTGAATTTTGGTCGGCCGGCTTGGGTGCTTCACTTTGCTGGCCACATGCGGCAACAAACAAAAGCATAGAAGCGGATAAAAGCGTAGCCAACTTGCCTTTCCTGTTAGCTTTTTGCATAATGTCTCCCCCTTATATGTAAGGATTTTTTTATAAAAACGGCAAAATGCCGTTTTTGGCTGTGTGAATCTTTCCATTTATTCAGAAAATTATGCGTAAAAGAAGGAGGGCAACAAATGTTGCTTACTCCTTTCGATTTTGCCAAAACCTCTATTTGAATGTTTCTTTGGCTGCTTTTTTCAATTCTTCCGGAATCGTTACGCCAAATGTGCTTGCGGCTTTTTCATTGATGTACAGCTCAGCTTCTTTCGATACCTCGACTGGCGTCTCGCTTACGTTTTTGCCATCCAGGATGCGAGCGGCCATCTCGCCTGTTTGCTTGCCCATCTTGTAGTAGTCGATACCGTACGTGGCGATCGCGCCGCGTTTGATCGTGTCGATGTCGGAGGCGAACACAGGCAGCTTTTCTTTCTCCGCTACGCTCAACACGCCTTCAACGGAAGAGACGACGGTATTGTCCACCGGAATCAGGATGGCGTCGACTTTGCCGACCAGAGACTGGGTCGCGAGCTGGATTTCCGTAATGGCGGAAATGCCGGACCGAACGATCTCGATGCCTTTTTGTTTGCCTGCCGCCTCCAGTTCTTTTACCTGAACCTCAGCGTTCACTTCAGACGTTGTATAGAGAACGCCAAGCTTCTTCAGATTCGGGATGAACTGGCTGATGAGCTCGATTTGCTTCTCCATGGAGAGCTTGTCGGATGTACCGGTGATGTTGCGGTCCGGTTTCTCCAGCGAGCTGACCAGCTCGGCTGCTACCGGATCGGTTACGGTACTGAAGATGATCGGTTTATCCGTGATGACTTTGGCCACGGCCTGCGCTGACGGAGTCGCGATGGCGATCACCATGTCTTTCTGATCGCCGGCGAATTTCTGTGCGATCGAGACAGTGTTGGCCGGTTCTCCGTGTGCATTCTGCAGATCAATGTGTATTTTTTCCCCATCCTTGTAGCCTGAATCGGCCAAGCCGTCGACAATCCCTTTATAGACGGAATCAAGGGCGGGGTGTTCAACATACTGGGAAATGCCAATCGCAAGCGTCTTGCCATCTGCCGCTGTGCCCGGCTTCGCCTGATCTTGCGCGGGCTGTTCCGCTTTCGGCTGTTGCTGCGGAGCCTGCCCACATGCCGCCAAGGCAAATGTCAAACAAATGGATACAAATAAACCTACTGATTTTCTCATCTCGTCTCTTCTCTCCTCTTCTAAATCCCTGTTTCAGCCAGGGATTTTGCAAAGTCCTAAACTAATTAGGTATTATAGCACATTTTATGCCCGTAAAACTGTTTTCTAATTTTCAGAAATTTTTTATCTAGCAATACTTTATTAACAATATAGTAAACGAGGCCGACCCAAAAACTCAATACCAGATTTTCCCGGATCGCATGCAGGACGAAACACCTGCTAAAAAGCCATTAAAATACCCCTGCTCGTAAGACCAAAGCAGGGGTAGATGAACATCGATTCGCTTACTCTTTTACCATTGCTTCGTATTTGGCAGCATCCATTAGTTTATCCAGTTCGCTTGCATCGGACAATTCCACGACGATCATCCACGCTTTGTCGTACGACGATGAATTGACCAGCTCGGGAGCATCCTCCAGCTCTCCATTCACTTCAACGACTGTACCGCTTACAGGTGCATACAGCTCGGATACGGTTTTTACCGACTCGACGCTGCCGAACGGTTCATCCTGTTTCAGTGTGGCGCCTACTTCCGGCAGCTCGACAAACACGATGTCCCCCAATTCGGACTGAGCGAATTCAGTAATACCGATGTACGCCTTATTTCCTTCTACACGAACCCACTCGTGTTCTTCACTGTATTTCAGATTGCTTGGAAATTCCATCCTTCACAAACCCTCCTGTCACTTTCTAAATAGATGTTTTTCCCACATTACATATTGGACACTAGCCTTGCGATTCCTCTTCGATGCCCAAAATTCTGTGCAAACGCTTCTTGACCATGTTCAGTCCTTTTTCACCTGCTTGGAAGTGACGGAGCTGCAAGGTTTCGTCAAACAGATAGTATGCCGGAACGTACTCGTTCTGGAAGGCATCCGTTGTTTTCATTTGGTTGTCGATCGCGATCGGATGGGTCAACTCGTACTGAGCGATCGTCTCCTTGATCGTCTCAATGTTCGTGTCCGCTTCGGAACGCGGCATATGTACGCCGATGACGCGCAAGCCATACTGCTCGGAGTACTTATCCCGCCACTCGTTAATTTGCGGCAGGGATTCCTTGCACATGTAGCAGCTTACCGACCAGAAGTGTACGAGAACCGGTTTGCCGGCCAGGTCGGCCTTGCTCACTTGACCGTTCACCCATTCCGTAATTCCCGGGAAATCAGGCAGTTCTTCACGTAAACGCATCTGCAACAACTCCTTTCATTAGTGGAAAAAAGGGTCTAACAGAAGAGAAGTTAGACCCTTTCAAAGACTGGAATGTAACCTGTGCTGCTATTAGGCTTTCAGATGCTCTTGACCTGGGCGCCAGTTAGCTGCGCACAGACCGCCGGATTGCAGAGCTTGCAGGACGCGGAGTGTTTCGTCGTTGGAACGGCCCACGTTCAGGTCAGTTACCACTTGGTATTTCAAAATACCTTCTGGATCGATGATGAACAGACCGCGGAAGGCAACGCCAGCTTCTTCATCCAGTACGCCGTAGTTGCGAGCAGTTGTTTTCAGGAAGTCTGAAGCCAGCGGGTAGTTGATGCCGCCCAGGCCGTTTTTGTCGCGAGGCGTGTTGATCCACGCTTTGTGAGAATGAATCGAGTCTACGGAAACACCGAGCACTTCTGCTTCCAAATCTTTGAAATCTTCGATAGAGTCGCTCAATGCAATGATTTCAGTCGGGCAAACAAACGTAAAGTCGAGCGGATAGAAGAACAAGACCAGCCATTTGCCTTTGTAATCCGAGAGAGATACTTTGCCAAAACCAGATCCGTCACCCAGAGCCGTTTCCAGGGTAAAGTCAGGTGCTGGTAGACCGATAAGACGTTGTGCCATATGTAAAACCTCCTTAGATATTATCTTGCTTACAGATTCCATGATACCAGACTACCTTGTTTATAGTCAATATAATGTAGGAATCATTTTAACTAAGATTGCAGTTCCATTTGCACAGAAGCTACTTATATGAATACCCGATACGTACGCTTTCTATTCAACTTCGCTAGAGACGTTTACCGCTCTGTAAGAATTCCGCTGTCCCCGATCCGTTTGGCCACCTCTTGCAGGACGTCCGGTTCTTTGACCAGGGCCATCCGCACATAGCCCTCGCCCTCTTGGCCGAACGCGCTCCCCGGGATGACGACCACGCCCGTGCGCTCCAGCAGCTCAAAGGCGAATTCACGCGAAGTCCACCCCTGCGGCACCTTGGCCCAAATAAACATCGTCGCCTTTGGCGGGTCTATCTGCCAGCCCACTGCGGCCAACGCCTGTAAAAACACATCCCGCCGCTCCTGATAGAGAGCGCTTGTCGGATTGACGACAGCCCCGCTGCGATCGTTTTGCAAAGCGGCTATGGCCATTGTTTGCACGGCCTCAAACACACCGTAATCGATGTTTGATTTGATCACCGCCAACGGTTTGATAATCTCAGCGTTGCCGGCGACATAAGCGATCCGGCAGCCAGCCATGTTGAAGCTCTTGGAGAACGAGTTGAACTCGATGCCTACCTCTTTTGCCCCCGGCGCTTGCAGGAAGCTGGGCGGACGATACCCGTCAAAGGCCATCTCCGAGTAAGCCAGATCGTGCGCGACGATAATGTCATGCGCGCGCGCAAACTGAACGACGTCGGCAAAAAAGTCCAGCGTCGCTACCGCCGATACCGGGTTGTTCGGGTAATTGAGTATCATCAGCTTTGCTCTTTGCAAAATGTGTTCAGGGATGGCGGTCAAGTCGGGCAAGAAGTTGTTCTCCGCACGCAGCGGCAGCGGATACGCTTCTGCCCCGGCAAGGTGTATGCTGGCCGCGTAGATCGGGTAGCCCGGGTCGGGCACCAGCACCACATCGTCCGGATCAGCCCAGCCCAGCGCCAGGTGTGCCAGGCCATCCTGCGAGCCCATCAACGAATGCACTTCAGTCGCCGGATCAAGCTCGACCGAGAAGCGGTATTGATACCATTTGGCCACTTCTTCACGGAAGGCAAGCGAGCCTTCCGAGCCGGGGTAGCCGTATACAGTCGGTTTTTGCACAGCTTCGACCAGAGCTGCCAAGAGGTGTGGGGGCGGCGGTTGGTCCGGGCTGCCGATCCCCAGATCGATGACCTGCTTCTCTTTGGCCACCGCTTGTTTGCGCTGCGCCATTTCGGTAAAAATCGCGGAGCTGAGGTGCGCGAGACGCTTGGACGGTTGACGTGTCGCCATCGGCTAGTTCCTCCAGATCTGGTACGCTTCTTCGTCAAAGCCTACCGTTACACGCTTCCCGTCCGTGACCAGCGGACGCTTGATCAGTTTGCCGTTGGAGGCGAGCAGCTCCAGCATGGCATCTTCGCTCATCGCTGGCAGCTTGTCTTTTACCTGCATGTCCTTATAGACCTGTCCGCTCGTATTAAAAAACTTCCGCAGCTCCAGTCCGCTTTGCTGCCACATCCGCTTGAGCTCAGCCTTGTCCGGCGGGCTGTCTACGATCGGAATCGATTCATACGCTGCGTGAGCCTGATCCAGCCATTTTTTTGCTTTGCGGCACGTTCCGCATTTGTCATAGCCATAAAAACGCAACATCCTTCTCACCTCGATCAAAAATTCCTCTAAAATGCAGTCAATTTTCTACCGGTTTTTCACAGGTTTTTCTTATCTCCAGCCTATAATCAAAGCAAGCCTACTAAAGGGGGAACCAACCTATGCTAAAGCTTACAAACAAAGTCATTCCGGCAGTGCTCGCAACGTCACTTCTTTTGCCCGCCAGTGTTTTTGCAGCAGGGAGCACGACTCCGACACCAAACGCAGCGCCAGCAACTCATTCGACGACCGCTTCCAGTACCGTACCAGCCAAATCTGTCGTTCACGCTACGACAGGGGCTGCTCCATCCAGCACTGCATCGAACACTTCGGCCAAGTCTACATCGACAGTGAAGAAAGCAACCAAAGCTCCGGTCAAGTCTACGACTGCAGCAACCACCAAGAAAGTAACCAAAGCTCCGGCCAAGTCTACAGCTATATCGACTTCAAAAACAACAGCGAAAGCAACGGCCCAGCATACACTTACGACCACCAAAAAGAACGCATCCAAGACACCTGCCAAAACAACCACAACAACCGTAACAAAGAAAACGGCGAACGCACCGACAACCTAACCCGGCCAAGATTCCCTTGCCTGTCCACCCAGGTAAGGGAATCTTTATTTTCACACAGAGATGCGTACCTGATAACCTGCGTGCTTGCGCGTATGGAACACGCCTTGCTCAAACATCAGGTACTGTGCTTTTGCCCCGATGAGCTTCCCGCTGATCTCTTCCTGCTTGTCCAAACTCATCGAGGTGATTTTGTCCAATGAGTCCAGGATCGGGTATGTAATATCCACCCACTCGTCTTCACGGAGCTTGAATGCCTGGAACTCCTCGGGAAAATGGGCGTAGGCTTCATCGCGCAGGGCCAGCAAGTCGACTTCGTTCACGTCGCCTTTGAGCATTTTGCGCCAGTTGGTCTTGTCCGGCATGAACTTGCTGAGATGGAACTCCAGTTCCCCTGCCATCCGCCGCGTCGGCAGCTCGGCGATCGGAATCGCCCGTATCGCCCCTTGATCCACCCACCGCTTGAGCTGGTTGTGCTTGCGGGTGAGCCCGACCTTGACGTCGCTGGACAAGGCCAGATAGACGTAGTGCGGAATCATGCAGTACGACTCGCCGAATGCAGCGTCGCGGCATGTTCCTTGGTCGTAATGGCATTCATGCGGCTTGACGATACAGAGATCGTTTTCCGCCAGATTCGTAAAACAGGGGTAGCAGTAGCCGCTGTTAAACGTTTTATTCGTTTTCCGCCCACAAGCGACGCAATGCTTCAGGCCCAGGTACGTAATCGTCAGGTTTTGTCCAAGCAGCTCGTTTAACGGAATTTTCTCTTCTTCGACGTGCAAAAAATAATCGACCGGTTGATCCTTGCCGTGATAGGTGTGAACAAGTCCTAGCAATTTCCCTGTCTGTTCCACTTTCTTCTCTCCTTCAACGCTTGTCTTGCTCTATTTTACCACAATGACCAAAAGCCAGAAGCAGGGAAAACGGCAGGTGGCAGATTTTTCCCTTGATCTGCCCGCCGTTTGGAAGCATGAATCTGCTCGCTGCGGTGAAGCTATAGGAATAGACCCACCAAGAACAGGAGCTGATTCCATTGCGGGGATGGTTTACCCTTTTCATCGTGACATGTCTGCTTTGCTCCCCTGCCCTGCCTGCAGAGAGCAAGCAAAAACAGCGCAACGTCGAGCCGATTCACCGTATCGATACGCAACGCAAGCTGGTCGCCCTCACCTTTGATGACGGCCCTGACCCGACGTACACGCCGCTCATTTTGGAGACGCTACATAAGGCACATGTGCCCGCCACTTTTTTCGTCCTCGGCTCACAGGCGGACAAGTATCCGCAAATCATGGAATGGATCAAGCGAGCCGGTCATGAGATCGGCAACCACGGCTACCACCACTACGATTTGAACAAGCTGACGGAGCAAGAGATTTACGACGAGATCAAGCGCACCGAGCACTCCATTCTGCGGACGACAGGGACGTTTGCCCAGTATTATCGTCCGCCCGGCGGCGTCATGACGCACGACGTCCTGAATGCCGTGCAACTGACCGGCTATGACTTGATCCACTGGTCCGTCGATCCGAGGGATTGGTCGCTGCGCCGCACGGCTTCCGTCATCGCCAACAGCGTCAAGAAAAACATCGCATCCGGCGACATCGTCCTGTTCCACGATGGCGGTCTGAACCAGAAGCAGACGTTGAGCGCCTTGCGCGAGCTGATTCGGGACCTGCGCAGCAGAGGCTACAGGTTTGTCACCGTGAGTCAGCTGCTGGCCGCCGGCAAGCACTAAACGACAGCAGCAGGCGAATTGAGCACTTGACGATTCAAACGGCTGAACGCCTGCAACACTTTTTCCCAGGCTCTTTAGATGAAGCTTTACAAAAATACAAGCCCCGCTTGATCTGCACGAAGCGGGGCTTGTCGTTTGTAGCGCCAGCAAGCAGGAATTGCTTGTATTTTTCTCTCACGCTTCTACACGGTAAGCTTCAATTTGCAGTTGTCTCCTTGACACGTACAGGTTTCGCAGGCTTGTGCGGGCATCGGCGGCACCGCTCCGGCAGCCTCTGACTGCTTGCCGCGCAAATAGCCGATCAGGCGGGCTGAATTGAGCACGACCAGCACGGACGTGGCATTATGGACGAACGCTCCCGCCACAGGGCCGAGCAAGCCGACGATCGCCAACAGGATCGCTGCCGCGTTAATAATCGTCGAGACGAGCAGGTTTTCGCGGATGACGCGCAATGTCTTGCGCCCGAGGCGGACAGCATCAGCTACTTTGGAGACGTCATCGCTCATGATGACGACATCTGCAGCCTGTGCGGCGATCTGTGTCCCGCCGCCCATCGCGATACCGATGTGTGCTGCTGTCAGCGCCGGGGCGTCGTTTATGCCGTCACCCACCATTCCGACGATATAGCCTTGGCTGCGGTAGGCCTCGACTTTTTCGTATTTGCTTTGGGGAAATTGTTCGGCGTAAACCGTCGTCACACCCACTTGCTTTGCCATGTGAGCTGCCGCTCCGCGATTATCCCCCGTGAGCATGGCGATGCGTCCGACGCCTCCTACATGCAGCCGCGAGATCGTTTCCCGGGCTTCCGGTCGCACCTGGTCGGCCAGCGCGACCAAACCGATCAGTTGTCCGTCGACAGCCACCAGGACGCCCGTCTGTCCGGTGCTCTCCTTTTCGTTGAGGATCTCTTCCAGAGCGTCCAAGGCAATCCCGTTGGCCGCCAGCAAGCGGCGATTTCCGACGTGAACCGCCTGCCCATTGACATAGCCGGACACACCGCTGCCGACGTGTACGACGAATTGCTCAACCTCAGGTACGGCGATGCTTCGCTCCTGGGCAGTCTGGACAATCGCCTTCGCCAGCGGATGCTCCGAATGCTGTTCCAATGCCGCTGCCAATCCCAGCACCCGCTCAGATGGTTCATCAACCGCGCGAGCAATGCCAGTCACACTCAACTTGCCTTCCGTCAACGTCCCTGTCTTGTCGAACAACATTGCGTTGACCAACCCGATTTGCTCCAGGGCGAGTCCGCTTTTGATCAAGATGCCGTGCTTGGCGGCACTGCCGATCCCGGCCATGATCGCTGTCGGCGTAGCCAACACGAGCGCACACGGACAGAACACGATCAGAATCGTCACTGCCCGTACAGGGTCCCCCGTAAACAGGTAGACGATGATCGCCAGGACCAGACTGCTCGGAACGATCCAGGCGGCAAACCTGTCGAGGATGCGCTGCACAGGAGCTTTTTTCTCCAGCGCTTCAGCGACCAGCTTCGTCACCTTGGCAAAGGTCGTCTCCTCTCCGACACGGGTCGCTTCGACTTCCAGCACGCCATTCACGTTGAGCGTACCGACGAATACTTCGTCTCCGAACCGCTTGTCGACAGGCAGTGATTCCCCTGTCAATGCAGCCTGGTCAACGGCTGCCTGCCCTTCGCGAACAATGCCGTCGACGGGAATCCGTTCCCCCGGTCGGATCAGCACGCGATCACCTGCATTCACCTGCTCCATCGGCACTTCTACCCATTCATCGGCCCGTTTGACACGGGCTGTTTCGGGAACGAGCGCCACCATCCCCTCCAGAGCCGAGCTGGCCTTTGCCACCGTTCGATGCTCCAGCCACATCCCGACCATCATAATGAAGGCAACTTCTCCGGCAGCAAACGTTTCACCGATCCAGACGGCTGCGACAATCGCCATCGTGACGAGCAAGTCGCTGCTGATTTGCCGCTCTTTCCATACTTCCTGCACGGCATTCCAGGCAATGGGAATGCCGCAAAGCACGATGGCCACCCAGGCCAAATCCACACCGTAAATCGATCCCCAGACCCAGCTCACGGCTAAACCCGCTAATGAGAGAAGCATACCAATTTTCTCCATCATGCGTAATCCTCCCCTTCTTCCCCCAGCTTGTTTGAGTCATTCAGGATTTTGCCAAATCTTCATTGATAAAGAGAATCAACCTTATTTACTCCTGTAAGACGACAGATGCTGCTGCCAATAACGGCAACAGCACTCAACTGATAATGATTATTAATTTCTTTCTCTGGGTGAATTTTTTTGAACAAACCCAACATATTTATAATTATTCTAAGATTAAACTTACTATTCGTCAATTCCCATTTTTTTCGTTCCCTTGCTATTCGGCGCAAATTGGGTATAATAAAAACTAACTAACGGTCGGTAGGTGATAATGTTCATGTCTGCAAGCGAAATTAAACAGGCAGCACTGCAGCTCTTTGCCCAGCATGGGTACGAAGGCACCGCCCTAGCAGAGATCGCCAGCCGCGTCGGGATTAAAAAGCCTTCCATTTACGCACACTTTGCCAGCAAGGACGAGTTGTTCCTGACCGTGTTCAAAGAAGTGGTCGACGAGCACATCCTGCATAGCCAAGAGCTGCTGACGCGGATTGGTCATTTATCCATAGAGGAAAAGCTGTACCGGATCCTTTACGATGCCTGCTCGTACTACGTGCATAGCAAAGAGAAAATCTCCTTTTTGAAACGCTGCATGCTCTTTCCGCCCGATGCGCTGAAAACCGAGCTTCGGGCCCGGTTTATCCAGTCTGAAGCGCCGATGTCGGCGATGCTGCGGACCATTTTTACGGAAGCCATCGAGCACGGCATCATCAAGGAGGAGAACGTCGAAGATTTGCTGGCGTCCTATTACTGCCTGCTGGACGGCAACTTTATTCAAATCTTTTACTACGGTTTGGACAGCTTCGAACGCCGCTTGAAAAATGTCTGGAGAATTTACTGGTCGGGATTGATTCAAAAAGAGTAAAGCAGAAAGGCGGGATACGCAATGGCTTGGCTGATGCTGCTCATCGCCGGGATTTTTGAAGTGGTCTGGGCGATGTCGATGAAATACGCGGAAGGATTTACGGTCTTGTGGCCATCCGTCATTACGATCGTCGGGATGTTCATCAGCTTTTACTTTCTGGCGAAGGCGTTAAAAACACTGCCGATCGGCACCGCGTATGCCATCTGGACCGGTATTGGAGCGGTCGGGACAGTCATTTTCGGGATGATCATGCTGGGCGAGCCATATGACCTCGTTCGCATCGGTTGTCTGACTCTGATCATCATCGGCATCCTGGGGTTGAAATTCTCATCAGCAGATAGCGACAGCCACGATGAAGTCCGCGAGAAAAAAGTCGGATGAGCTCGCTGCTGTCAATTGAGGATTTTGCAAAAATCCCGAACTACCCTCGGGGAAGGAGAACGCGATATGGCTTGGCTTTTTTTGTTTATTGCCGGGATTTTTGAAGTGGTCTGGGCAATGGGTTTAAAATATTCGAAAGGCTTTACCCGTCTTGTTCCGTCCATCATCACCGTTGGCGGAATGGTCGTCAGCTTTTATTTCCTGTCGCTCGCCTTGCAAGCACTGCCGATCGGTACAGCTTACGCGATCTGGACCGGAATCGGCGCGGTCGGCACGGTCATATTCGGGATGATCTTTCTCAAGGAATCGCGTGATTTCCGCCGCATTGCCTTTTTGACGCTGATCGTAGCAGGAATTGTCGGACTGAAATTCGTCTCTCCGCATTAATAATCGATCATGAAGACCGATCTCGATATACGGGATCGGTCTTTTCTTGTTCCAATATATTTTTTCACAAAAAAATATTTTCAAACAAGTCCCTACCAGTTATGATTAACCGTAATGCAATCGATCGATAAGGGGAGGACCGTTCTCATGAAAACTCTGTTCACCATCTTGCAGCGCTACGATACAGCCATCTGGATTCGTGTCGTCGGTACGGTGCTAACGGCTGTTACCGGCTTTATGCTGCGCCCCTTTCTGGTCCTGTACCTGTACGACAAATTAGGCAATTCGGTCTTAATGCCGATGATTGTAATCGGCCTTCAGCCGCTGGTCGGCATGCTGATGAGCATCTGGGGCGGCCAGTTGACAGACCACTACGGACGAAAGCCTTTGATGCTAATCTCCCTGCTGATTCAAACGGCCTCCATGGCTGGTTTTATGTTTGCCCAATCGGTGTGGCACTTCGCCATCCTCGCCGTGCTGAACGGTGTCGGCATGTCGCTGTTCTTCCCTGCGGCCAACGCCCAAGTGACAGACGTCGTGCCGGAAAAACAACGCGCAGAAGTCTTTGCCCTGCTGCACACTGCCCTCAACCTTGGCTCAGCAATCGGTCCGATGCTCGGGCTGCTCGTCTTCAAACAGAGCCCGACTTTGGTCTTCGGGATTGCGGCTGCCGCTACTCTGGTATATGCGCTCATTCTCTGGCGTAAGGTTCCCGAAACGATGCCTGCTGCAGCACCAAGCACAGTCAGCCAACGGCCAGCGATGCCCAAGCTGGTACTGCGGGAAAATCGGACGATTCTTTGGTTGACGCTGTTTGCCATTCCGGTCGGTCTGCTGTACGCCCAGGCAGAGGCGATCTTGCCGCTGCACCTGCGCAGCCAATTTGCCGACTTCCAGACCATTTTCG
>CAMIVR010000141.1 GCA_946402065.1 uncultured Brevibacillus sp.
AGCCTTGTCCCTTCAGATCGAGGCCGAATTCGCTGGCCGCGACCTTTGCCGCTTCATCGATTGTTTTAGCCATCGGTGATTTACCGCCTGGCGTGACAGAGACAGGGGTATACGTCGGGCGAGCAGGGGCGCCGGGCACCGCTTCGCCGGTGTTCGCATCCAAATATCCGGAAAAAGCAGGTTCGTACTGCAGTGTAAGTCCTTTTTTCGTATTTGCATAGGACAGTTTCATGTACCGCGGGAGCGCCTGTTCCGCTGCCGTTTTGTCTGCATCCTGTTTGGGTGCCGGGAAGAGCTTCAGGTCGAGATTTTTTCGGGCCTGTTTGCCGGTCTGGACATCTGTGATTTTACCCGCGCCATTGACCGCAAGCGAATAGCTGTCGCCCGCGACGGGGATTCCGTTGACATAGCGGGTAAACTGGATATTTCGCCACGACTGCATCGGCTCGGTGTCGGTTTCGTCGCGATACTGGTCGAATTCCTTGCCGAGCAGTGCGGAAAGGAACGCTGCGGCTGCCTTCTTTGTCGCTGCAGCTGAAGGCGGGGCCGCAGCTGTAGGATGTTCATCCGGGGCCAGCATAAACGAGTCCAATACGCCATCGGAGCGGATGTCTATCCAGGCGTAGAGGTTCTTCTCGTTGGCAGGCCTGAAGCGGATGCGGTGCAGATTGTCCTTTTGCCCGGGCGCTACGACGATCATTTCCATATTCTTTAGCTCCGGCATGATCTGGTAAAGAACTGCAAGTGTTTGACCCGCTTGCCCCTGCAATTCAGCGGCAGTGGCTGTACCGCTCGCTGGCTTCGTTTCCGGAGCGGTGCCTTGTCCGACTGCCCAGACTGGGGTTGTCGAAAGCATGCTGATCAGTGTGAGTGCAGCCACAATTTTTTTCGTTTGGTTTGATTTTGGCATGTCAAATCCTCCTCGTTATGGTAAACAGCACCCTAATAGACGCAGCCTTCCGCCGATGGTTACAAAAAAATATACGAGACGACGTCATGAGAAAAGAAAAGAGCAGACAGCCCTGGGTAAAAGCGGCTGTCTGCTCTCTTCGTGCGCACTCGCGTGATTATCGAGTCATTTGACCAATTTCTCCGCCTGATTGCGGTTTTTCTCCAGCAGCTTCTCGACCATCTCCTGGTTGTGCTGGTCGAGGTAGTTCAAATATTTTTTCGGGAACAGCTCCTGCAGGCTTGTTCTGTATTCCGATCCGTCTTTCGGCATGTGGCCCGCTACCACGCGATAGTCGTTGCCTGTGTACGAAATTTTGAAGACCATCGGTGCACTCATTCCGTTTTCCTCGACGAGTGTCTCGCCATCCCTGCGGAAAGACTGGATCACCACCCAGGCGTAGCCTGTCTTGTTGCTGGCATCCGGACTTTGCACGCCGAACAAATCGATACTGATCATGCGATTCTTGCCCAGCCAGTCAAAATCCGGACTGGTCCGCAGGTAGTCGAGAATTTTTTCTTCAAGAAACGACTGGTTGTACGGGGCAACGCCAGGCTTCACCTCGATGTAAACCGTACCGAGTACGCTGTCGTCCGTCACGACATCCAGCCGCCAAATGCCTGCGTCGGGCAAGGTAATCCCCGAGGGAAAATGGCCATCTGCATCAAAATTAGGGCCACCAACCTGCCACTTGCCTAGCTCGACTCGCTCCCCGGTTTCACGGCTTGCCACTATTTTTACTTTCTGTGGCAGTGTGCCGTTGAGCAGCCACATTACTTTTTGCCCTTGATCTTCGTACAGTTCTGACGTGATGATCCGCACCGGCTTTTCGCCGTAGTAGGAAAAGACCCTTCCATTGTATGTTTCGTTCACAAGCGGGGAAGGCTTCCAGCTGCCTGCGCTTGTCTGTCCGTTCCTTGCGTTGTACCTGTCAAACAAGTGAAGCCGTTCGCTTGCCACCAGCAGAATCAGCAAGGAGGCACAGACCAGTGCGACAAGCGAGGCTGCACGGAAACGTGACGGTTTGCGCTGCCGCTGGTCGATCTGCCGTTTTACCTTTTGTTCCATCTCGCTTGTGAAGACGAGTGGCTGCAAGACGGATTCATCGGCTTGCCGGGCGAAGTGCTCGAGTGATTTGTCCAGATCGACATTCATTCCGATTCCTCCTCTTCCATCAGTCGTTTTAATTGCTGACGAGCACGATGCAGCTTCGTCCGCACGGTGCCGTCCGATTGTCCGAGAGCGAATGCCACTTCGGGGATGCTCAAATCCGCATAGTAGTGCAGGGCGATGATCTGTCGATAGGCTGGAATGAGCCGCAGCACGTATTTGGTGACGTTCGCCCGATCCAGCCTGGCCAAAGCCTCGGCCTCGACACTCGATTCACTCGTTGCCTCAACAACCGCCCGATTGAACACATGGCGCAGCGACCATTTTTTCCTATATCGTTTGCTTTCGTTAACGGCAATTTTGCACACCCAGGTTTGCATGCTGCTCTCGCCGCGAAAATCGGGAAGATAGCGGTAGACCTTGATAAATACTTCCTGTGTTATATCCTCTGCGAGCTCTCTGTCTTTGACGAAGAGGTAGACGAGGCGGTACACCTTCGTTCCGTACGTCCGCATGATCTGCTGGAAGTCTGTCTCCTGATTCAGCCGCAGCCTGTTCTCTGCTTGCACATATTCACCTCCGTTTCGCTTTCAGCTATATAGATACCGCGTTATGTTAATTCGTTACACTGCACAAGGAAAATCTTTTGGCAGGCTGCTCAGCTTGTGCAATGGTTAACGAAGCACTCGTTACATACAGAGTTTACATGACATCAAGACACATCGGAAAAGGAAATCTGTGCGAGCGAAAATTCCTTTGACATTCCTGTTACGGGAAGGTTTATCTTTCAGAAAAGGGGGATGATTCTGGCAAAGACTTGCTGGAGACGGGGCCCTGAGATGGGCAAAGAAACGCAGAAAAGGTGGGGGTGCATCGTGAAGCAGTACATTCTAAAGCGGATTTTTTCGGGAATTATCGTCCTTTTTGGCTTATCTGTCTTTACCTTTATGCTGATTCACCTCATTCCCGGCGATCCGGTACGAATCATGCTGGGACAGCGGGCAACCGTAGAGCAGGTCGAACAACTGCGGGAGCAGCTTGGGTTGAACAAACCGCTCATGTCGCAATATTTGACGTACGCGTCGGGTGTGTTACAAGGAGATCTGGGTACTTCGCTCAAAACCGGCCGACCTGTCAGTACAGAGATCGCCGAGCGGTTTCCGTCGACTGTAAAAGTGGCTGTGGCCAGCATGGTCGTAGCCGTTATCGTTGGCGTGATACTGGGAGTGCTGGCCGCGAAGTACAAGGATACATGGGTCGATGTCAGCATCATGACGATGGCGACGCTGGGCATGTCGTTGCCGGCCTTTTGGCTGGGGCTGCTCGCGATTTTGGTGTTTTCCGTCAAATTGGGCTGGTTTCCGATAGCGGGCGGTACCGGCCTGAGGGATCTTGTGCTCCCGGCAGCCACTTTGGGCGTGCTGCTGTCGACGGTTCTCAGCCGTTTGACCCGTGCCGGCATGGTCGAGGTGCTCTCCAATGACTACATTCGCACAGCCCGTTCGAAAGGAATGAATGAGCGCATCGTGCTATTCCGGCACGCTTTCCGCAACATGATGATCCCGGTCGTGACAATCATCGGACTGCAGCTGGCCTCATTGCTTGGCGGGGCGGTCATTGTCGAGCAGGTGTTCAGCTGGCCGGGCGTGGGATCATTGGCGATCCAGGCGATCAGCTCGCGGGACTTCCCGATGATTCAGGGGACGGTCCTGTTTCTCGGCGCGATCTATGTCGTTGTCAATATTCTCGTCGATATCCTGTACGCCGTGCTTGATCCGCGGATTGACCACACCGTAAAACGGGAGGGAGTGTAAAATGAACGGGACAAATCACACCATTTCCGCAGAATCGGTTCAGACGAGGGAAAGAACACCTCCCCGATTTGCATTGCTGAACAAAATCATGCGAAAAAAGCTGGCGAAATACAGCTGCCTTGTTCTGCTCGCGATTATCTTGCTCGGCATTATCGGGCCGTGGGTCGCTCCGTACGATCCGGCCGACACAAACTATGCAGCGTTTTTGCAAAGCCCGTCCAAACAGTTTTGGCTCGGGACCGACATGATTGGCCGCGATATTTTGTCGCGCATGCTGTATGGAACGAGAGTGACGTTGACAGTAGCCGTCATGGCAGTGTCGATCACGTTTGTCATTGGCACGCTGATCGGCGTAACCAGCGCCTACATGGGGGGAATTGTCGACAACATTCTGATGAGAATTATGGATGTCCTGCTCGCCCTGCCGGGAATCGTGCTGGCGCTCGCCATCGTCGCCGTGCTCGGACCGAGTCAGGAAAATGCGATGATCGCCATCGGGATATCGTCGATACCGGGATTTTCGCTCCTCATCCGCGGGGCAGCCTTAACGGTCAAGTCATCGGGATATGTGGAAGCGAGCAGAGCGATTGGCAGTTCGAACTGGTGGATCGTACTCAATCAAATTATTCCCAATATTACGAGCGTATTGATTGTGTACACGGCGCTGTTTGTCGGCGGGGCGATTCTGGAAACGTCAGCGCTCGGATTTATTGGCCTCGGGGCACAACCGCCAACACCGGAGTGGGGAACGATGCTGAATGAAGGCAAGGATTACCTGACAGAAGCATGGTGGCTGGCGACGTTCCCGGGATTGGCGATTACGATTGTCGTATTTGCCGTAAATATACTGGGAGATGCGCTGCAGGATATCTTCAACCCCAAAGGAAGGTAGCCCGTGGCGAACAAAATCATTAGCTGCTCCTGTTTGTTCACTCTCTGTTCACATCGTTCTGGTAAACTTTCCTAAATGCAGGAAGAGTTTCGCTGGAGGGCGGCCAGCGCAATGGCCAGCCCGCAAAAGTGACCATTTGGCTCTCAGCAGCTACCGCCATCTGGCCAAGGAGAAGTTCCCTTTGACATTCCTGTTTCAGGAAGATGTATGTTTCGATGAGGAGGTGATGGCATTTTGCAAGTCAGCAGGTACCGGGAATGCTTTTAACGAAAATTCCAGAAAATTTTGGATGTTAGGAGAGAAGGCGAATGAAGTTTATGCAAAAAGGTTTGATCGTCTCGGGATTAGTTGCCGCCCTGCTGGCGTTTGACCAGGCGATCGTATCGGCCAGTCAAGAGACAAGCCCCATCGCGCAAGCAGAGACGGAACCGGAAGTCTTAACCTTGGAGAAAGCCGTCCAGTACGCGTTGGCCGCGAATGCGGATTTGAAAGTGGCCCGATTGGATGCCGACAATGCGGATTACCATTTGCGGCTGGCCAGCATGGCAGTGAGAGACATTCATGTAGACGATGATCCGACACTGGAAATGGCACAGCTGAAACACATCCCTACAGGTACGGCGGAAATGGAAAAGACATTGCAAAACCTGACCGTGCGGGAAACCGAGGATGATGTGGAGGATACGGCAACGAGTTACTTTTTTGATTTCGTAAACGCCTGTGCGGAGCAGGAGCTGAACAGACTTCGGCTGGAGAGGATGGGAGATCTGCTCACGATCGCGAATGCCGCCCGCAAAACGCAGGATGTCTTGCAGGCAAAGGCGCGTATCGCTAGCCTGCAAGCCGCTCGAAAGGATGCGGAGAGCAAAGTGGACGAGGCGAAAACGATACTGAATCATTACCTCGGCGTCGATCTTGACAAAGAGTGGAAGGTTCAAGTCGATGACCTGGAAGATGCGAAGCTCCCGATGACGCTGCAAGAAGCGATTGATCTGGCGACAACCCAATCGATAAAAGTATTACAAGCACAAGCGAAGCTGAAATACGCCATGCTGGACAGGGATTTGGTCGAACGGTATTCCGCGCTGTCTACGTTTGAGGGAATCATTCGCAAAAATGATGTGGAAAAAGCAGAAATCTCCATGGAGTGGGCGAAAAAGGAAGAGAGAGAAAATATGATTTTTGCTTTCAGAAAATTCGAGCAGCTAAAGGAATTGGTAACCAGCTACGAGGAAGCAAAGAACGCAGCCGCTGAATACTTCGCCGTGCAAAAAATGCGCTACGAAAAAGGAGAAGAAACGCTGGCTGTCGTTCTGCAGGCGGAGGAAGCGCTGTGCAAGCAGGAAGATCTGTACCAAAAAGCCCGCAATGATTTCATTTCGTTCCAGGCGTAACGTTAGGCTATCATTTTAATTATCAAAATATTTATAATAGTCAGGAGTCACTATGAAAGCGCTACCTTATGTCCGGAGAATGATTCGGACTGAGGTAGCCGATTCTTTTTCCGGAAAATGTGAAATGGAAGCGAAATTTCTTTTGACATTCCTGTTACTGGAAGGTTTATCTTTCAAATTAGGAGGTGACGGCTTTTGCCGTAACAAGTCAAGAAGAAGCTGGCTTCTATTAAAGGAGGGATACACGATGAATCCAGACGTACTTCAACAATCGGGGTTGATCCCGTTGGACGTCTTGTTCGGGATTAACGTAAAGTCAGAGCTGAAGCTTTCACCCGACGGGAAAAGACTTTCCTATCTTGCGCCAAGCAAGGGGGTCATGAACATTTGGGTGGGCCCAGTCGGCGGTGACGATTTCCAGGCGATAACCGACGACCGGCACGCAGGAATTAACTTTCAACACTTTTGGGCCTACGATAACGAGCACATTCTATACTTGCAAGACTGTGACGGCGATGAAAACTACTCCCTGTATTCTGTCAACATCAACACGCGGGAAACGAGGAATTTGACTCCTTTCGAAAATGTCCGGGTCGCCATCCTAAGGCAAGACAAACACTTTCCGAATGAACTGATCATTGCCATGAACAAAGAAAATCCGGCCGTGTTCGACATCTATCGCCTGAACATTGGCTCAGGCGAGCTTACCCTTGCCGTTAAAAACGACAGCAATCCGACACAAGTGTTGATCGATTCGCAATGGAGGGTGAGAGGAATTGTCAGGAAATCCTTGGATGGGAAGTCGGAGCTTTTCATCCGGGAGCGGGAAGATGCCGAATGGGTGAAAAGAACAGAATGGGGCCTTGATGACGAATTTAGTACGAAGGTGATCGGGTTTTCAAAAGACGGAGAATCGATTTATTTGGCCGATTCCCGGCAGTCGGACACCGGCAGGCTGGTCAAATGGAATCTGCTAGATGATACGGAGCAGATCCTTGCAGAGTTTCCTCATTATGAAATCGCTTTCGCAACAGTGGACAACCTGGATCAATCATTCCTCATTCATCCCGATACGTATCAGATTCAGGCAGTTGCTGTCGATAAGCAACGAAAAGAATGGGTTGTGCTGGATGAGTCCATTCGCGGTGATTTTGCTGCACTCCGGACGCTGCATGCGGGAGACGTCACTGTTTTCAGCCGGGCTGATGATGACCAAACATGGCTTGTCGGGTTCATTGACGATAAAGGGCCGGCTGCGTATTATCTGTATGAGCGGAAAACGCGGAAAGGAACGTTTCTCATGCATGACCTTCCTGAACTGGCCAAGTACGAATTGGCAGAGATGGAGCCTATTGCTTACGAGGCGAGGGACGGGTTGACCATTGAAGGATATATCATGTTTCCCCCGGGGATACCGAAACACAATTTGCCAATGGTCATGTATGTACACGGGGGGCCGTGGGGAAGGGTTTCCTGGGGATACAGCTGGGCGGTGGGAAACAGCGAATTCCTCCATATGCAATGGCTCGCCAACCGCGGCTATGCATGCATGACGGTCAATTTCAGAGGATCGACCGGTTACGGGAAAAAGTTCGTCAACGCGGGAGATCGGGAATGGGCGGGAAAAATGCATGACGATCTCGTCGATGGCGTGAAATGGGCGGTTGACAAAGGCTATGCAGATCCGGCGAAAGTCGCCATTTACGGCGGATCGTACGGTGGATACGCCGCTTTGGTGGGAGCTGCCTTTACACCTGATCTGTTTTGCTGCGCTGTCAGTGTAGCAGGGCCAAGCAATTTGCTGACGCTGATCCGTTCCGTCCCGCCTTATTGGGAGGGGAGTGAGCTGCTCACGTTTCATCAAAGAATCGGCAACCCGGATACGGATGAGGCGTTTTTGCGGTCCCGCTCGCCGCTGTACAAAGTCGATCAAATCAAGTGCCCCATCCTGATTGCCATGGGAGCCAACGATCCGCGAGTGCCGGTGGCAGAATCCGAGCAAATCGTGGCGGAGATGGAAAAAAGAGGTCTGGAGTACGAATATATGCTGTTTCCGGACGAAGGACACGGGTTGATCAGGCGGGAAAATCGGCTGGCGTTTCATCAGGCGGCCGAGCGATTTTTCAGCAGAAATCTAGGCGTTACCTCGTAACGTACCGGTCGGCTGAACGCAACTTCCCGTGGCATCGCGTACCCGAGCATTTTCAGCGTTTGGGCTTGGCTCCGCCAAAAGCTCGGCGAAGCCAAGTTTCTCTAATAAGCGGGAAGCCAGTATGGAAGGAGGGACGCACAGTGAAGTATACGATTGGCGAAGTGGCAAAAATCACAGGAGCAACGACGAAAACGGTCCGCTATTACGACGAAATCGGGCTGCTCAAGCCGTCGGAGCTTTCCACAGCCGGGTACCGTCTCTACACGACGGAAGAGATCTGGCAGCTCGAACTCATCCTCACCCTGCGCTATTTGGGCTTCGGGATCGATGAGATTCGCAAGCTGATATCCGGAGAAGTACGCGTGAAGACAGCACTTGCCTGGCAGATAGAGGCTCTTGACGCGCAGATCGGCACCCTTTCCAGCATGAAAGCGATTTTGCAACGCGCAATGGATAACGAGGAAGGCGAAGATTCCCTGGACCATATCCATGATTTGGTCGATTCCATTTCCAACAGTACGGAGGTGCGGAAGCGGTTTATTGATGAAAAAGTGAAGGCTTCCGTCATCCCCGCTCAGACGCCGCCCGAGTGGAAGGAGCACCTCGTCCAATCGATTACCACCTTTTTGCCAAAAGAGGGAAAGCTGTCAGCGAGACAAGTCGCCGCCTGGGAAGAGTTTGAAGAGCTGCTGGAAGATCCTGCGTATATCGAGGAAATTCGACAGGATTTTGAACCGTTATTAAAAAATTTGCATCATCTTGATGTCAAAACGTGGATCAAAAGAGAGCAGGAACTCATGAAGCGTATGGTTGACGGGGTGGATGAGCACACGTCTGCTGAAAGTCCTGTCGTGCAAGAGGTGATTCAAGGCACCGCTATGATGCTGGCGGAAATGGAGAATACCCCCTATACTCCCGCGTATTTTCGCGAGTTTGCCAAGCGGGTGTTCGATTCCATCACGGGGCGAACCGAACGCTTATGGAAGCTGTACGACATTATCAATCCGGAATACGGTCGTGTATTCAAACTCAATACACTATTCCTGCAAGGATTGCATTGGAAGCTAGCCGAGATGGACAAGGAGCAATCGGGAAATCCTGAACAAGGCAATGAGTAGAGTAGAGAGCAGTCTATAAGGGGGATATCGGTGTGATAAAAATCAAACCCAGGTTACGAGTTATGTTGATTGTCGCGTTTGTCACGGTTTGTCTGTATGCTGTGAGCGGCTGCAGCCCGGGCACATCTGTGTCCGATCCGACCCGGAAACCGGAAGCTGCAGAGCCGAAAACAGGCGGTACCATTACAATGGCATATCCTCTGGAGCCGGATACGTTAGACCCGCATAAGTCCTTGGGCTCCGATAGTATCGTTTCCGATAATATAGGCGGAACACTCGTATCTGTAGATCCAGCTACGCGAGAGATCAAGCCGTACCTCGCAGAGGACTACAAGGTCTCGGGGGACGGGAAAACCTACACGTTTACGATACGGCAAGGGATCACTATGCACGATGGAACTCCGCTGACTGCCAAAACATTCAAGGAAACATTTGAGCGAATGCTGGATCCGCAAACCAAATCATCGGACGGACCTATTTATCTGGAAGGTCTGAAAAGCGTGAAAACTCCCGATGACCACACGCTCGTGATGGAATTCGCGGAGCCGCGGGCATCGTTTCTGCAAGCGATAGCCACCAGCACGACGCAGCCGCTGTCCATGAAGGCGATTGAAAAATATGGGAATGACTATGGGCGGCACCCTGTTGGCGTGGGACCGTGGAAGTTTGACAGCTGGCAAGCGGGCCAGTCGGTCACATTGGTTCGCAATGAGAATTTCCGCTGGGGGGAGTCGCTGTTTGAAAATCACGGTCCCCCGAGAGCCGACAAACTCGTCATCAAGTTTATTTCCGAACCGCAGATTTCGCTGTCGGCTTTAGAAAATGGTTCGATCGACATTGTGCCGCAGGTGCCAACGAAGTTTATCAAAAACTATCGGAATAATCCGAAATATCAAGTGCTGGAGGAAGAAACAGCAGGGTTAGGGCTTTTCCTGGAAATGAATCTGAGAAACCAGCTGTTCCAAGACATCCAAGTCCGCAAGGCATTCAATATGCTGGTTAATAAAGAAGTGATCATCCAGGCTGCTTTGCACGGAGAGGGCCAGGTTGCACAAGGGCTGCTCTCACAGAACATGCTGGGGTATGACAAAGCTGTAGAAGCGTATGGGTATCAATACAATCTGGAAGAAGCGAAAAAGCTTCTCGACGAAGCGGGCTGGAAGGTGAACGGGACAGGGATCAGGGAAAAAGACGGGAAAACGTTAACCCTGTCCCTGGTGAGCTCCGCTCAGTTTGAAATGCAAGCCCAATTGATTCAATCCATGCTGAAAGAGGCGGGGATCAAAGTGTCGATTCAAAATCTCGATTTGCCAGCACAAGTCGAAACTGCAATGAAGGGTGATTTTGATCTGACATTCGGCGCATATGGCGCCTTCGATCCAGATATTTTGTTTATGTGCTTTCACTCCAGTCAAATTGGCGCCAATAACTGGGCTTCCGTTAAAGATGACAGGCTGGATGATTTGCTGGTCCAAGGGAGGGTCACGACTGACAGGGAGGCGAGGAAAAAGATATACGTCGAAGTGCAAAAACGCATCCTGGAACAAGCGTATATCGTTCCGATCTATATCTCGAAACAGTTTACCATTGTGAACTCGAGAGTAAAGGGCGTCAAGGTCGGGAATGATCGCGTCATGTTAAACGATGCATGGGTTGACGAGTAAGCGACCGGACAAATTCTACCTTGTTAGTGGGAGGAAAAAAAGGATGAAACAAATCGCAAGCCCCCGTCTGCAAAAACTTGCTTCCGATGTTGCGCGTGAGCGTGCTCTCGCATTGTTCTGGGATGAAATGGAAGCCGTAGGAACACCGCTGATCGAAGCAGTTCCCGATTCTGCTTCGGAGTGCTACGTCACGTTTCTGTATCGCAAGTCATCTGAAGGATGCAATATAGCCGTCGTCGGCGGGCCTGTGGAAGATCTGGACGGCAGGATGGCATTGCTGGAGGGGACCGACGTCTTCTACAAGACCTATCGGCTGCGCAACGACGCCCGTTTTACCTACATGTTTTCCGTAAGTGACACGTTTCTCTCCATAAAAGAAGCGTATCAGGCCCAATTGGCAGGAAACCCGGAGTTAATGGAGCGGCTGGAGAAGACGCTGAGAGCGGACCCGCTGAACAAGTATCCGATCACAGATGACGAAAGTTCGGGCCAGACCTCCTCGATTGCTTTGCCCCGCGCTCCCGGCCAGCCCTACATCAAGCGACGCTCCGGTGCAGCTGCCGGTTCGCTGATACAGCACAGAATCAAAAGTGCGGCATTGAACAACGAACGCGATATCTGGGTCTATCTGCCGCCCGGATATACTGCCGACGACGAAGCGTACCCTGTAGCGGTCTTTCTGGATGGGCAACTCTACAACAGTCAAGCTCCGACTCCGGTGATCCTTGATAACCTGTTGGCGGAAGGCCTGATCCCTCCGTTGGCAGCTGTGATGGTCAGCAGCATCGATTATGACGTGCGGATGACAGAGCTTGACTGTAATCCCGACTTTCTGCAGTTCGTCACAGATGATGTGCTGGGGATGGTCCGGCAAGCGTATCGCATCACCACCAACCCTGACCGGACGATTATTTGCGGTGTCAGTATGGGTGGACTTGCCGCTGCTTACTTTGGACTATGCCGCTCTGATGTGTATGGAAATGTTCTGTCTCAATCCGGCTCCTTCCACCGGGCTTTCCCGGGCGATGATGGCGGGTTTGAAGGGATGATGCGGGCGTATGATCGGGCAGAGCGGCTGCCGTTGCGCTTCTATCTGGAAGCGGGGCTGATGGAGCGCGCTGCCTGGTTCGATGATCCGACGATCACCTTGCTTGACTGCAACAGGCGCTTTCGCGACGTGCTGAAGGCGAAGGGATACGATGTGCAATACGCTGAGTTCAATGGCGAGCACTCGTTCGAAAGCTGGAGGGGGAGCTTGTCCGATGGTCTGTTGGCACTCGTCAGCCGTTGGGGATGATTGAATTGCGCTTGCAAAAAAGGAGCCTTCGATAAGGCTCCTTTTTTGGTCGATAAGAATTTATAAAAGTTCTTATCGACGCGAGTGGCAGCCAAGGCCTTGCCATAAGCCTGACACTGTCTGTCAAGCGTGAGGAGTAACCGACCCTAGCAGACCGTAACGTGGCCGTTGGCAATCTTAATCGAGCGCCAACGCCGGGGCGGCCTCGTGAAGTGCGTGTTGTCGCTCCGCGTAATATGCGGGACGCTTATGGGTAGTAAGCGTGTGAATCGTAATTTCCGGACGGGAGCGGAGGCGGACATTCAGGCCGGTCTGGCCCAAGCCTTCGCTGATGTAGAACGGACGCCCGTCGCGGTAGTGCAGCCCTTTTACGATGTTCATTTTTGGCAAGGCACCCATTTTTCGCAGGTGGAAGGGCTTGGGCCAGTGAATTTGTCCGCCGTGAAAATGCCCGGACAAAAGATAGTCGTAGTCGAATTCTTTCATTTTTAAGACGATGTTGGGATCGTGCGTCAACACGAGGCGAACGCCGTCCGCAGACACATGGCGGTACGATTTGGCGATGTCGCTGTGGCGCGTCGCGTAATCATCAATTCCGATGATATGCAGCTTGCCTACAGATGAAGCAACCGTCACTGTCTGGTTGCAGAGCACGTGGCAGCCGAGCTGCTCCAGGCCGGCTTTAAGCTTCTCCAGTGTACATGCCGGAAGGACGTAGTCGTGATTGCCGAATACGACGTATACGCCCAGCTTCGGGCGCAATTGCGCGATTGTTTCCACAAAACGCAAAGCTTTCGGTATGCTCCGTTCGCGGTCCAGCAAGTCACCGGTAATCGCGATCAGATCGAGCTCATCTTCGCCGACATCGGCGATGACACGCTCTGCCGGGATTGAGATGTTTTCCATATGCAGGTCAGATAAATGCAGGATGCGCAGGCTAGAACGATCGGAATCTATTTGGACCCGTTGTGAGGGTTTCAGCACAATCGGGACGTGGTTGATTTGAGCGCGAAACGTATTTCGATAGGCGCGGCCAATCAAAGCAAAAAACAACAGCAACAGCAAGAACCAAATCACGTATCCAGCTCCTTATCTCTTTAAGATAGTTCCCATTATACTAGAAATTTAGGTGAATGTAATAAGTAGTTGTTGGGAGGAAATCGGAATCGGCAAGCCGAATAATACTTGTGAAATATATACCCAATCATTTCAAACCCATTGATGAGTCTCGCAATCAGCGCTGTTTAACGAAAAACCGATCACGCAAGCAAGGCGATGGGGAGATCCCGCTGCTTCCGGTTGTGGAAACAGTATGATCTCTTTTGGTGTTGAAGGGAACGAAGCAGGCTGACGAAGTGTAAACGGATGAGATTCAAATAGATGGCCGATCACAGGAAGCAAGTAGCGGAGTAATATTTCTGAAATTTTGGGTAATATTGAACAGCGCACAGCTCATATGGTTACATCGGGTCAAGGAGCTGGCTGTGGCCACTCCGGATGAGCGGCAGCCGGTGCCAGGCAGTCGAGGGGCGATTTTACGCGCATCTTCACAGTTTGAGCCGCTCGTCAGGCGCACAAACGACTACATTAGCAGGAAGCGCAGGTGAAGGAAGGAAAAAAAGTTGGTACTCATTATTGAAGTAGGTTAAAATATTTTTAAAAAGGCAAAGGAGCGGAGCAGAGGATGAAAGTAGAAAAAATTCCAGCAACAGAGGGACAGTTTAACCTTCAGGATTACGAGCAAACCTATGCGACATTTGACTGGAAAGAAGTTGAAAAGCAATTTACCTGGTATGAAACAGGAAAAGTGAACATGGCCCATGAGGCGATTGATCGGCACCTCGGAACCGAGCGCCAGGAAAAAATCGCCCTGCGCTACCATGATTCGGTACGCAACGAAACGTATACATTTGCAGAACTGAGCCGCTTATCCAACAAGTTTGCAAACGTTTTAAAAAAGCTGCAGATTCAAAAAGGCGATCGCGTTTTTGTGTTCATGCCGCGCACCCCGGAGCTTTATGTAAGCGTTTTAGGAACATTGAAAGTAGGGGCGATTGTCGGACCGCTGTTTGAAGCGTTCATGGAGGGTGCCGTTCGCGACCGCCTGCAAGACAGCGAAGCAGTGGCGATTGTCACAACTCCTGCGCTGCTGCCGCGAGTTCCGCTCAAAGACTTGCCGGCACTGAAGCATGTCATCGTGGTAGGCGAAGAAGGTCAAATCGCAGATGGCATGATCGACTTCAAAAAAGAAATGGCCGAGGCGTCCGAGCAGCATGAAACCGTCTGGGTTGACCGTGAAGATGGCATGATCCTGCACTATACGTCCGGCTCCACAGGAAAACCGAAAGGCGTTCTGCATGTCCATAACGCCATGATTCAACACTACCAAACAGGTAAATGGGTGCTCGACCTGCGCGAAGACGACATCTACTGGTGTAACGCCGACCCGGGCTGGGTAACGGGTACATCGTACGGGATTTTTGCACCGTGGCTTAACGGAGCGACCAATGTCAGCCGTGGCGGCCGGTTTAACCCGGAAGACTGGTATAAAACGATTGAAGACAACAAAGTAACGATTTGGTACACGGCACCGACAACACTGCGCATGCTGATGGGGGCAGGGGATGAGTTGGTCAACCGCTTCGATCTCTCGTCCGTCCGCCACATCCTGAGCGTAGGGGAGCCGCTCAATCCGGAAGTCGTCTACTGGGGATTAAAAGTGTACAACCAACGCATTCACGACAACTGGTGGATGACCGAAACGGGCGGCCAGGTCATTTCCAACTTCAGATGCATGGCGATCAAGCCCGGGTCGATGGGGAAACCCGTTCCCGGCATCTATGCGTCTATCATTGACGACCAAGGCAATGAGCTGCCGGCTAACCGCATGGGCAACCTGGCTGTTCGCGTCGGCTGGCCGTCGATGATGCGACAAATCTGGAAAAACCCGGCCAAGTATGAAGAGTACTTCCGCTTCCCCGGCTGGTATGTATCCGGTGACTCGGCATATCGCGACGAAGAAGGGTATTTCTGGTTCCAAGGCCGCATAGACGACGTCATTAATACGTCAGGCGAGCGCGTCGGTCCGTTCGAAGTCGAGAGCAAGCTGGTCGAACATCCGGCAGTAGCAGAAGCAGGCGTCATCGGCAAGCCGGACCCTGTGCGCGGCGAAATCATCAAAGCGTTTATCTCGCTGCGGCAAGGCTATGAGCCGAGCGAGCAGCTGATGGAAGAAATCCGCCTGTTCGTCAGAGAAGGTCTGGCGGCACACGCTGCCCCGCGCGAAATCGAATTCCGCGACAAGCTGCCAAAAACACGCTCCGGCAAAATCATGCGCCGTGTCCTCAAGGCGTGGGAGCTTGGGCTGCCTACCGGGGACCTGTCTACTATGGAAGATTAAGCTGTGTAAAGGGAAAAGGATCATCCGAGGTGTATCGGGTGATCCTCATTTTTTTGCTATGCACTAGGTATGTGGCTGTGGTGGAAGGGAGGGAATCGCCAAGAAGAGAACACTCCGCAAGTGACAGCGCCCGGGGAAGTTTCTCAAGGCCGACTGCGGCCAAAAAAAACGGAACTGCGCCCCAAAAGCCTCGAGGGACGTATCTCAAGGATGCCGGT
>CAMIVR010000142.1 GCA_946402065.1 uncultured Brevibacillus sp.
ACGAGCTTTCGGCTGCGAGGGAGGCTGAGATTCGGCAGCAACGTGCCCGGGAAGAGGGGTTAGCAGAAGGCCGAACGGAAGGCGAGCGACAAAAAGCAACGGAAGTGGCTAAAAACTTGCTAGCGATGGAAATGACTGCTGAAGTGGTTGCAAAAGCAACGGGTTTGTCACTTGAAGAAATCGAAAAACTGAAAAAGCAGCTTCACTGATCGAAGCCGGGATCGGTGCCCGTCACCACCTGAAATTTGTCGAAAAGGTCTTCCGCAGAAATGCGGCAGGCCTTTCGGTATTTAAACAACATCAAGCTAACCGATTCATCTCCTCTCGCTTCAAACTATAAAGAATGCAGCATGTCCCTCTTCCTTTAGCCTACCCTTTCGCCCTTCAATCCCAAAAAACAGAACATATGTTTCTTTGCTGAAGGCGACAGCCCGGAGGATGTCGCCAAGCTAACCAAACTTCACTTTAGATGAAATCGAAAAACCAAAAATGCAGCTGCACTAAATCAAAATCACAAACGGCCTTGTGTCCAATCAATGGATGCAGGGTCTTTTTGACTAGATCGTCATATTTTCATAGATGACGGAAAGTCCCATGCCACCGGCCATGCAGAGCGTCACCATACCGTACTTTTCGTTTCGACGCAGCATTTCGTTCATGAGCGAAACCGTCAGCTTGGCGCCAGTTGCACCGACAGGGTGACCAAGTGCAATCGCGCCTCCATTTACATTGACCTTCGCTGGATCAAGCTCAAGCGCTTTGATCACAGCCAATGATTGTGCGGCAAACGCCTCGTTTAATTCAATCAGGCCGATGTCATCCAAAGTCAAGCCAGTCTTCTCCAGCACCTTGATTGTCGATGGCACCGGGCCGATTCCCATTACATTCGGCTCTACACCTGCACTTGCGAATGCTTTTACCTTGATGAGCGGTTTCAGCCCTTTTTCTTCCGCTTTCTCGCGAGACATCATCAACAGCGCTGCCGCGCCATCATTCATCGGGCAAGCGTTGCCAGCGGTGACTGTTCCGCCTTTTTGGAATACGGCAGGCAGTTTAACCAAATCAGCAAGGTTGACATCGAGCCGCACTGATTCATCCTGGTCAAAAATCTGCACGCCTTTGCGGCTCTTGATTTCGATCGGTACGATTTCATCTGTGAATTTGCCTTGTTGAATTGCCTGGGCAGCCTTCAGATGGCTTTCCAAAGCGAATTTGTCCTGTTCCTCACGGCTGATGCCATATTCGACAGCAAGCCGTTCTGCCGTAATCCCCATATGCTCATTGCCCAAGGAGCAGATCAACCCGTCAGACAGCAGAGCATCTTCCATCTCCAGATTGCCGAATTTGCTGCCCCAACGGTTTTTTACCAGATACGGCACGTTGCTCATGCTTTCCACGCCACCTGCTATGATCACGTCTTCCTGTCCGGCAGCAATTGCCAACGCTGCGCTGGTAATGGCCTTTAAGCCCGATCCGCATGCTTTGATGACGATGTGTCCGTACACGCTGCGCGGAAAGCCGGCGAGCTGGGAACAGATACGAGCGGCATTCAAGCCACCGCCATGGACGTAGCCGTTGCCAAAAATGATTTCATTAACATCCGCTTTCTCCAGGGAAGTTCTGCTCATCAGACCTTCCAGCACTTGGCGCCCCATTTCTGTCGCCGTGACGAGACGCAAGCTTTTTCCAAATGCTCCTACTGCGCTGCGCGCGCCTGCTACGATCACTACTTCTTTCATTGCGTTCACTCCCGTACGCATTCATTTAATTACTGCTTAAGAAAAGGAGAAAAACCGGGCTCCCCTACAAGACCCGATTCAAAAATTCTCTGGTACGCTCCTCTTTCGGATTGTAAAAGATTTCCTTCGGCGGAGCCAGCTCGATGATGCGTCCCTGATGCATGAAGGCGACCCAGTCAGCCACTTCCTTGGCAAAACCCATCTCATGCGTCACGATGATCATCGTCATGCCTTCCTTCGCCAATTGCTTCATTGTTTCCAGAACCTCTCCTACAAGCTCCGGGTCGAGTGCTGATGTTGGCTCATCGAACAGCATGATATCCGGATTCATCGCAAGTGAACGAGCGATAGCGACACGCTGCTTCTGACCACCGGACAAGCTGGATGGATACACGTCCGCTTTGTCTACCAGACCTACTTTGGCCAAGAGAGCGAGCGCCGCTTTTTTTGCTTCTTCCCGACTTGTTTTTTTGACAATCATCGGTGCTTCGATGATGTTCTCCAAAACGGTCTTGTGCGGAAACAGGTTGAAATGTTGGAACACCATGCCGACTGTTTGACGAACTTTGGTCAGGTCGCTTTTTTTCGGATCGATGTTTTGTCCTTCAATAACGATCTCACCGCCGTCTTTCATCTCCAGAAAATTAATGCAACGAATCAGCGTACTTTTGCCCGAACCGCTGGCGCCGATGAGAACGACCACTTCCCCTTGATTGACAGTCAGGCTGATATCTTTTAATACTTCGACATTTCCGAAGCTTTTTTTCAGGTTTTGTACGCGAATCATCTCACGTTTTGTTTGCTGCGCGCTCATCGCTTATCCTCCTACGAATCGCCTTTTGCCAGACGCTTCTCCATTTTGTTGACGATATAGGTGAAGATCAGAACAATTACGAAGTAATAGAGTGCCACGATCAGGAAATAGGTCATTTCATCGAATGTTTCTGCCGAAAGTCGACGAGCCAGCGAGAAGAGCTCGTCCATCGCGATAAAAGCGGCCAGCGACGATTCTTTTAACGACAGAATAAACTGGTTGCCAAGTGGAGGGATCGAGCGTTTTAGCGCCTGAGGCAAAATGATGCGACGCATGGTTTGGTTTGACGTCATCCCTAGCGACAACCCTGCTTCCCGTTGTCCCTTATCAACCGACTGTATGGCTCCACGGAAAATCTCCGCGATGTAGGCGCCACTATGGATAGCCAAAGCAAGTGTTGCAGACCAGAATTGGCCCAGGTCAATGATTTTGTAGAAACCAAAATACAAGACGAAAATCTGTACGATCAGAGGCGTTCCACGAATGACAGCGATATAGGCATTGGCCAAGAATGAAAGCAAGCCATTTTTGGATAGTTTCAACAATGCGATAAATAGGCCGATAACCGTTCCGACCACCACGGATGCAACCGTCAACTCAAACGTAAGGAGCAATGGCTTCCAGAAAAATGGAAGCGTCCGGATCAATTCCTCCAGTAAATGTGAAATGCTTGGCACGGTGAGTCACTCCTCACTGAAATGGAATGCACCTACCAACCCTAATTAACCATGGATTGGTAGGCGAGTGTTTCGATCACTTAGGAATCAGTCTTTTTTGCTAATGTCACGATTGAAATATTTTTCGCTCAGCTTCACATACGTACCATCTTCATGCATCGCTTTCAGTGCTTCATTAATCTTGTTCAACAATTCGCTGTTGCCTTTACGTACTGCGATACCATGCTGTACTTCAGAAAGCGCTTTACCACTTTTCTTGATTTTCAATCCTTGCTGAATCGCGATTTCCCCTACTACGCTGTCTGTGATCACCACATCGTGTTTGCCTTGCTCCAATGCGCGCAACGCTGTTACGTCGCTGTCGTATGTTTTGATGTTGTCGGTATACTCGCGAGCCATCTTCTCGTGTGTAGTGCCCAGCGCTACTGCTACTTCCTTGCCTTTTAGTCCTTCAAGCGTATCGATCGTTCCATCGGGACGGGTAAAGAGTTGACCACCGGAAAGATAGTATGGATCAGCAAAGTCAACTTGCTGTTTACGCTCTTCGGTAATCGCATGGCTTGCAATCGCTGCGTCGTAACGTCCTTCTTTTACCCCGGCGATAATTCCAGAGAAAGGAGAAGTGACGGGATTTGGTTTCAGGCCAAGGCGCTTGGCAATTTCATAGCCGATTTCGATATCGAATCCGGTCAATTGGCCATCTTTAAAATAGCTGAACGGTTGATATTCACCAGACGCGGCATAGGTGAACACGCCTGCTTCCTTCGTCATTGCGGATGCCTCGCTGCTTGCAGGAGCACTGGCTTGTCCATTATTTTCACCACCTGCCGCCGGTTGCGATGCAGACTGGCCACAGCCGACAACGAGCAACGACATGGTCAATACTAGAGAAGCTACAACACCAAATGATTTTTTCATCTTTTTCATGGTTTCCTACCCCCGTAAATGAATGGTTAATCGAGTAAATCTCCTTGCAATGAAACCGGCCTCACCACCTTTCCAGATTGGCTGGTGCTTTTGTTACTCGAGTTCAATCTGATCCGATATTTTCAACGGAGCTGCGGTCTTGGCTAACACTTCTTCCAGCTTGTACGGATACATCACTTCTTTTAGCACCAATCCGTCGGCTGTCACCTCGATGACGGCCATCTCGGTGATGATCAGATCGACGCATTCTTTGGCTGTTAACGGAATCGTGCAATTCTTGACGATTTTGGGTTCTTCGTCCTCGTTAACGTGATTCATCAGCACGATGACCTTCTTTGCCTTGTGCGCCAACTCCGTCCCGCCACCAATGCCGTGCACCCGTTTTCCTGGGATGATCCAGTTGGCCAAATCTCCTCTGCTGCTCACCTGCAAGCCGCCAATCATCGCTACGTCAAGCATTCCTCGGCGGATGATACCGTATGCGATCGTGGTGTCAAAGATCGATGCTCCAGGCATGATCGTTACCGGAGCCCCGCCTGCATTAAACAGGTGGCGATCCTCCTGACCTTTGAGCGGTGTGGGTCCGATCCCGAGTATCCCGTTCACCGAATGAAACATGGCGTTCCAATCGTAAGGGAGGAAATCGGCGACCAGCTCAGGGATCCCGATGCCCAGATTAACCGCCATCCCAGGCTCAATCTCTTTAGCCGCCCTGCGTGCAATCAAGTTACGCACATCTACATCCGCGCCCATAGACTCTCCCCTTCATTGCTCTTTACGATGTAATCCACGTAGATGCCGGGCGTCACGATCATCTCGGGGTCAAGCTCGCCGACTGGAACAATCTCTTCCACCTCGGCAATCGTAATGTTGCAAGCCATTGCTACGAGCGGATTAATATTTCTGGCACTTTTATCGAAAATCAGGTTGCCGTATGTGTCAGCCCGCTTCGCGTAGACAATCCCGACATCCGCCGTAATAGCAGGTTCAACCAGATATGTTCCGCCACCGAAACTGACTTTTTGCTTGCCGTCTTCCACAATCGTCCCCATCCCGACATCGACGAGGATTCCTGGGAGGCCCACACCGGCAGCGCGGATTTTCTCGGCCAGAATGCCCTGGGGGAAAAAGGTGACATCCAGTTTTCCCTCCATCATCTGTGCGCCCGCCAAGGGGTTGGATCCGATATGGGATGTGACCAGCGATTTAACCTGCCCATTGGTGATCAACCGACCGATTCCCGTATCGGGAAAGCCTGCGTCATTGCCGATCAACCGCAAATCCTGCACCCCTTTTTGCAAAATTCCTTCGATCAAGGCAGGCGGGGTACCGAACCCGCCAAAGCCGCCATACATAAGATGGATTCCGTCTGTAACCGATTCCAAAGCTTGCTGCAAGGTAACCATCTTGGAAAACATTGGATGCAATTCTATCACTCTTTTTTATTTTAGTAACTACACAAATACTTAAATAGCAAGTACCATGCCAAAGAAAAAACGCTTACATGATGCGCTTTTTCGACAATGTCCACAATTTTGTCGAATTGAATTCGATTCACCTGGAATCGAAAATAGCGACGTAAGCGGTTATTATTCGATCGAATCGATTTCGATTCACCTGTAGTCAAAATCGATTCGGTCTTGTAGAATACAGATACTTACGAAAATAACGGGAGAGATTGCGCATGGACAAAGAGACGGAAATTTTGCCAGAGTTTAAGATGAGTCACCTGATCGGCATCCTCAACGCACTGGCTGACGGCATCTATATTTCAGATGCGGTCGGCACGACGCTATGGTTGAACAATGCCAGCGAAAAGCTCTGCGGATTGTCAAAGTCGGAGCTGATTGGTCGCAATGTAGCCGAATTGGAGGCAATGGGCATCTTCAACCCGTCCATCAACCGGATGGTGCTGGAAGCCGGCAAAACTACAACCACGATTCAACTGGTGAACAATCGAAGCCGCTTTCTCGTAACCGGTCACATCATTCCGGATGAACACGGCAAGCCCGAGCTGATCGTCGGCCATGCCCGCGATATCACGGAAGCGGTCCGCACCAGTTCGCAACTGGAAGAAACCGTCGAGCTACTGAAGCGATACAGCCAGGAAATCGATCTGATGAAGCGTGAAGTGCAGAACAGCTTGTCCGGCGCGTTGATCGGTTCAAGCCGCTCCTATCTCTCGCTGCTGGAACTACTAAAAAAGGTTGCCATCGTGGATACCACCGTCTTGATAACCGGTGAGACTGGTGTAGGCAAAACCTTTCACGCCGAGCACATTCACCGGCTAAGCGATCGCTGCGATGCCCCGTTTATTCATGTCAATTGCAGTGCGATTCCGGAATCACTGATAGAGTCGGAGCTGTTCGGTTACCAGAAGGGAGCGTTTACCGGAGCAAGTCAAACCGGGAAAATCGGGTTGGTCAAGATGGCAGACAAAGGTACCCTCTTCCTGGATGAAATCAGCGAGCTTCCTTTCCATCTGCAATCGAAGCTGTTGCTGCTTCTGCAGAACAAAACCTATATGCCTATCGGCGATACCAAAACCTACACCGCGGATGTCCGCATTATTGCCGCTACCAATGCCAATTTGCTGGATCTGGTAAAAATAGGAAAATTCCGACACGATTTATATTATCGTCTCAATGTCCTGCCAATTAACGTTCCTCCGCTCCGAGAGCGGACGGAAGATATTTTCCCGCTGCTCTATTTTTATTTGCAAAAATTCAACACCAAGCATAATCAAAAGCGTAAATTTTCTCCTGAAGTGTTGGACGTTCTTCACCAATATGAATGGCCCGGAAATGTGCGCGAGCTGGAGAATCTGGTGGAGCGCATCGTGATTACCGCCAGAAATGATGAGATCCAGAATGCCGATCTGCCGGAAGAGTTACGCAGCATCAGCATGATTGATGAGAGTTTGCTTGCGCTTAGTAGTAACCTCTCACTGACGGAGCGTGTAGAGCAGATCGAAGCAGAGTTGATTAAGCAAGCCTTGAAACAGCATAAGAGCTCGCGAAAAACCGCCGCCGCGCTTGGGATTACCCAATCGTTATTCATGCGACGAGTCAAAAAATACGGAATTGTGCTCGATTCACCTGAATCCGTCTCAGTAGATGTGTAAAAAAAGCGTCTGGATTATCCAGACGCTTTTTTCGTGCTTGTTATCTCCTCGATGATCCATCCAAACAGGCTCATGAGCGCCGCTGCGGCGATCGTGGTAGGGAATGAGCCAATCTCGAAGCCTTTCACGAGGTACGCGGTCAAGGCAAAGGTCATGGCATTGACGACAAACCAGAACAAACCGAGTGTCAACCAGCGCAGCGGCGTGGTGATGAACATCAGAATCGGTCTGACCAATGTGTTCACAATGCCCAGGATGAATGCGGCCAGAATCGCGACGCTGTAGTCTCTTATTTTGATCGATTCAAACAGATAGCTGATGAGCAGCAGGGCTGCTCCATTCAGGAGCAGACGAATGATCCAGCGAATCATATGCTCTCCCACCTCTCGCATTCTCTCTACTACGACGCGTGCTCTCCTCTACTGCGACACAAGCTGTTCAATCCGCTGCTGCGTTCGCTTGCGATCGCGTTCCAGGATCGGGCCCAAAAATTGTCCCGTATACGACTGTTTCTTCTTGACGACTTCCTCCGGCGTTCCCGTTGCAATGATCTGTCCGCCGCGCGTTCCGCCTTCCGGTCCGAGGTCGATGATGTGATCGACTGTTTTGATGACGTCGAGGTTATGCTCGATGACGAGCACGGTATCGCCGTTTTCCACGAGCCTTTGCAGTACTTGCAGCAAGCGGTCGATATCATCGGTGTGCAGACCGGTAGTCGGCTCGTCGAGGATGTACAGCGTTCTGCCAGTGCTGCGGCGGTACAGCTCGGAGGCAAGCTTGACACGCTGCGCCTCTCCACCGGACAGTGTCGTCGCCGGTTGACCAAGCTTCATATAGCCTAATCCCACATCAATGATCGTTTGCAGCTTGCGCTCGATTCGCGGGAGGTTGCGGAAGTATTCCAGTGCATCTTCAATCGTCATCTCCAGCACGTCGGCGATGCTTTTCCCCTTGTATTTGACGTCCAGCGTTTCGCGATTATAACGCTTGCCGTGGCAGACCTCGCACGGGACGTAGACGTCAGGCAAAAAGTGCATCTCGATCTTGATGATCCCGTCTCCGCTGCACGCTTCACAACGGCCGCCCTTAACGTTAAAGCTGAACCTGCCTTTTTTGTACCCTCTCACCTTCGCTTCATTCGTGGAAGCAAACAGATCGCGGATATCGTCAAAGACACCCGTATAGGTAGCCGGGTTTGAACGCGGCGTCCGCCCGATCGGCGACTGGTCGATATCGATGACTTTATCCAGATGCTCAAGACCGGTAATTCTACGATATTCTCCCGGCTTCGTTTTTGCCTTGTTGAGTTCGCGGGCCAGCGCTTTATGCAGGATTTCGTTGATCAGCGTGCTTTTGCCCGAACCGGACACTCCCGTCACCGCGACAAACAGGCCGAGCGGAATCTCCACGCTCACATTGCGCAAGTTGTTTTCTTTGGCGCCTTCTATAGTTATTTTCTTCCCGTTCGGCTTCCGACGCTCTGCCGGAACGGGAATAAACTTGCGTCCGCTCAAATACGCGCCCGTCAGCGAATTCGGGTTCTCCATCACTTCCTGCGGCGTCCCCGCTGCCACGACTTGTCCGCCGTGAATCCCTGCACCGGGGCCAATATCGATGATGTAATCGCTCGCCATCATCGTGTCCTCATCGTGCTCAACGACGATCAGCGTGTTGCCGAGGCTCGTCATATGCTCAAGCGTCTTGATCAGCCGGGCGTTATCCCGCTGATGCAGACCGATGCTCGGCTCATCGAGAATGTAGAGTACGCCCATCAGGCTTGATCCGATTTGCGTCGCCAAACGGATACGCTGCGCCTCTCCGCCCGATAACGTACCGGCCGCACGGCTCAACGTCAGGTAATCCAGCCCTACGTCAATGAGAAACTGCAGGCGGGCCCTGATCTCTTTTAATACCAGATTGGCGATTTTGGCGTCCTTTTCATTCAGCTCCAGCGTCTCTGTAAAGGCAGACGCTTCCGCTATCGAGAGGTCTGTCAAGTGCGAGATATTTTGTCCTCCCACCTGAACCGCCAAGCTCTCCTGGCGGAGCCGCTGGCCATTGCAGACCGGGCATGGCTTTTGGCTCATAAAGCCTTCGATCATTTCCCGGATGTAGTCGGACCCTGTCTCCAAATGGCGACGCTGCAGATTCGTAATTACGCCTTCAAACGGAACCCGCGCCTCGCGAACCTGTCCGAATTCATTTTCATAGCGGAAGTGAATCTTCTCGTCCGGACGGCCGTACAAAATAATCTGTACATGCTCAGCGGGCAGCTCGTCAAAGGGAATGTCCATCTTGATGTTGAAATGACGGCAGGCCGACTCCAGAAGCTGCTGGTAATACGTCGAGGATTTCGGCTCCCACGCTTCCAGCGCCCCTTCTGTAAGCGATTTGCTTCCGTCCGGAACGACGAGATCGGGGTCGACTTCCAGCTTCACGCCTAGACCGTCGCACTCAGGGCAAGCGCCAAACGGACTGTTGAACGAAAAGATCCGCGGCTCCAGCTCACCAATGGAAAATCCGCATATCGGGCAGGCGTGCTTCTCGCTGAACAACAGCTCCTCTTGCTCCATCACATCGACAATGACTTTGCCGTCTGCCAGGCGAAGCGCTGTCTCCAGCGAGTCGGCGATGCGGGTCTGGGAGTCCGGTTTGACCACGATCCGGTCAATGACCACTTCAATGCTGTGCTTCTTGTTTTTTTCCAGCTTGATCTCTTCCGATACGTCGCGGACCTCTCCGTCGATCCGTACGCGGACGTATCCCTGCTTGCGAATGTCTTCAAGCAATTTGACATGCTCGCCTTTGCGCCCCTGGACGAGCGGAGCCAGAATCTGCATCCGCGTGCGCTCAGGGTATTCCATCAGCCGGTCGACCATCTGCTCAATCGTTTGCGACTGGATCTCGATGCCGTGTTCCGGACAGATCGGCTTGCCGATCCTAGCGTACAGCAGGCGCAAATAATCGTATATCTCCGTCACCGTCCCTACCGTAGAGCGGGGATTGCGGCTGGTCGTTTTCTGATCGATCGAAATAGCCGGGGACAAACCGTCAATGGAATCGACATCCGGTTTGTCCATCTGCCCGAGAAACTGGCGGGCGTAGGCGGACAGCGATTCGACGTAGCGGCGCTGTCCTTCTGCATAGATCGTGTCAAACGCTAATGAAGACTTACCCGAACCGGACAATCCGGTCAATACGACAAACTTATCACGCGGGATCACGACGTCCACATTTTTCAGGTTATGTGCCCGCGCGCCCTTCACTACGATTCGGTCTAGTGGCATGATTATATCGCTCTCCTTACAGCTCTGCTTTTAGCTCCAGAATTAAATCGCGCAATTCGGCGGCACGTTCGAACATCAGGTTGCGGGCCGCTTCCTTCATCTCGTCTTCCATTCGCTGAATGACCAGCAAACGATCCTTCTTCGGCATCTTCTTAAACTCGGCCTGCGGCAGATAATCTGCCTTCTCCTCGGCCACTCTGGTCGCTTCGATGACGTCGCGAACCGCTTTCTTAACCGTTTGCGGTGTAATGCCGTGCTTTTCGTTATAGGCGATTTGGATGCTGCGGCGCCGTTCTGTTTCGCGAATGGCTGCCGCCATGGAGTCCGTCATCTTGTCGGCGTACATGATTACCCTGCCCTCGGCATTGCGGGCAGCCCGGCCAATCGTCTGAATCAGTGAGCGTTCATTGCGCAGGAAGCCCTCTTTGTCGGCATCGAGAATGGCGATGAGCGAAACCTCCGGCAAGTCCAAGCCTTCCCGCAGCAAGTTAATTCCGATCAGAACGTCGAATTCCCCAAGGCGCAAATCACGCAAGATTTGCATGCGCTCTATGGTTTTAATATCGGAATGCAGATAACGGACTTTGATTCCGATCTCTTTTAAATAATCGGTCAGGTCTTCCGCCATCTTTTTCGTCAAGGTAGTGACGAGAATCCGCTCGTCTTTGGCAATCGTCGCCTGGATTTCGCCAATCAGATCGTCGATTTGGCCCTTGATCGGGCGAACCGAAATGGTTGGGTCGACCAGACCCGTCGGACGAATGACCTGCTGCGTGAGCACAGGACAATGCTCCAATTCATACGGCCCGGGCGTCGCGGAAACGTAAATCGACTGACCTACCTTTTGCTGAAACTCATCGAAGGTAAGCGGACGGTTGTCGCGCGCCGACGGCAGGCGGAAGCCATGCTGGACGAGCACATCTTTACGCGCCCTGTCCCCGTTGAACATCCCTCTGATTTGCGGCAAGGTCATGTGCGACTCGTCGACGATCAGCAAAAAGTCTTCCGGAAAGTAATCAATCAGCGTATACGGCGGGTGCCCGGCCGGCAAGCCGGTCAAGTGGCGAGAGTAGTTTTCAATCCCCGAACAGAAACCCATCTCGGCCATCATCTCAATGTCATATCTCGTCCTCTGCTCCAGCCGCTGCGCCTCCAGCAGCTTTCCGGCCGCATGCAGCTCGGCTAATCGCTCGGTCAGCTCGAGTTGAATGTTTTCAATCGCCCGCTTCATCTTTTCTTCCCGGGTGACGAAGTGGGACGCCGGGAAAATCGCGACGTGGTCGCGGGTGCCCAAAATCTCGCCGGTCAGTACGTCGATTTCCGTAATTCGCTCAATTTCATCGCCAAAGAACTCGACACGTATCGCCTGCTCGCTGTTCGATGCCGGAAAAATTTCCACGACATCGCCGCGAACGCGAAACGTACCGCGGACAAAGTTGATGTCGTTGCGGTCGTACTGGATATCGACGAGCCTGTGCAGCACCTCCTCCCGGCTCTTCTCCATGCCCACTCGCAGCGAGAGCAGCATCTCGCGGTATTCGATCGGTGATCCCAAACCGTATATGCACGAAACCGAAGCGACGATAATGACATCGCGCCGCTCGAACAATGCGCTGGTGGCCGAGTGGCGCAGCTTGTCAATTTCTTCATTGATACTGGAGTCCTTCTCGATATACGTATCGGACTGCGGAATGTACGCTTCCGGTTGATAATAATCGTAATAGCTGACGAAATACTCGACAGCGTTGTGAGGAAAAAACTCCTTGAATTCGGCAGCCAGCTGCGCTGCCAAGGTTTTGTTGTGGGCCATCACCAGAGTCGGTCTGTTCACCTGGGCAATGACCTGTGCCGCCGTATAGGTTTTCCCGGTGCCTGTCGCTCCTAACAATGTCTGGAATTTTTTTCCTGCCAGAACGCCACTGACCAGCTCGGCAATCGCGGTAGGCTGGTCGCCGGCGGGTTGATACTCGGATACCAATTGAAAACGATCCATTTTCCGTTCCTCTCCTTGTACCTAGTCATTACCCATTATAGCATAAAAATCTCTATTTTAACCTATTTATTCGAACAAATGTTTGTCTGTTTGCACATTCGGGAAAATCCGATACTATATAACAGAGATTTTTGCCGATTACGTGCCGAAGCGGATTAGAGGGGGAACGAGAATGGCTGATTCCGTTAGCAACAAGGTTTATGTCCCTGATGAATATAGCTATAAAAATAAAAAATTCCAGAAAAAGGATGAAATAGCGTTCGACTCCAACGCTTTCATGAAGCTTTTGATCGAACAGCTCCGTAATCAGGATCCGCTGTCGCCGATGGACAACCAGGATTTCGTCCAGCAGACGTCACTCATGGCGATGGTCGAGCGACTGACCAAGATCGAGACGTTGATGGAAGAGTCGAACAGCAGTCTCTTGAACATCCGTGAATACGAGAGTCTGATTGGCAAGACTGCCACGTATGACAGCACCGCGGAAGACGATTACGGTCAAGTCCTCCCTATCAACAAGACCGGCATCATTACGGGCGTCAAAATGGAGGATGGCAAGATCGTCTTCCAGATCGGGAAAGACAGCGTCCCACGCAGTAAAATCACCGGGATCGAGTCCAAGGGCATGTCCAATGACAGCGTGTTGGACAACACCCTGAAATATTCGCAAATGATCGGAAAAACGATTACGTACATGGATGAAGAGGTTGTCGATGCAGACGGCAATCCCGACACGACCAACGACCAGACGACGGTCAAAAAGGAAAAGACAGCGGTCGTCACCGGCATTACCGTCAAGGACAACACGGTGCAATTCCAGTTGGACAACAATAAAACCGTAACGCAGAGCGACATCATCGGCATGTCTGTGAAGCCGGACAATTTGCCGATCAACAACAATCTCAAGTACGCCCAGTTGATCGGGTACAAAGTCACGTACATGCAAACTGTCGTAAACGAAGACGGCAGCAAAAAAGAAGAGGAACGCACGGGAACGGTCACAGCAGTAAGCATGAAAGACGGTCTTGTTGAATTTTTGCTGAATGACGGTAAAACGAAGCTGAAAATCAATCAAATCGTCGGGTTTGAAATCAATCACAATGAAGGCAGTTCAGAGGTGCCGGAAAAACCGGGAACAGAGCAGCCCACCGACACAAACGGTACCGCCTCTACTGAAAATCCTGTTTCACCGTAATCCGGGTTTTATGCATTCCCATCAACCAACAATCAAAGGCTATCCTTCCTCCTCCCGGGAAATGGATAGCCTTTTGCATGTGTGTGACCAATGCTACGCACCGATTTTTAGCTTTTGCAGGCGCTGTTTGATCAATTGGACAACGCTCGCCCGGCGAATATCCACGAAGTGCTGCGTCGTCGCATCCGGTACGACGACAATTCCAAGCTGATGGTGATTCCCCGCATAGATCGCGCACTGAACGAACTTGACCTCACCGTCGTACGTGAGCACTTCCATTTTGCAAAAAGCAGGATTCACCTGAAGCGCCGGATACAGCTGTTCCTTTTCCCTCACCGGAATTCCGTTCACTTTGATGATGATCTCTCCCGCCCTGATTCCCATCACCTCTGCCGGTGTCTGCGGCAGCACGGCCATTACCTTGATGCCCTTTGAGGATTGGATAAAGTAAGGCGACAGCTTTTCTTCTCTCCATTTGCTGTAGACGCCCAGGGCTTCATGACCTGCGAATGCAAACAGGGCCGGCAGCAGCGACAGCAAGGGGACCCAGGCAGCTGCATACGTCAGGGCGAGCAGAACGATGGAATACAGCGCGAGCTGGGCAGACAGCTCTTTCGCTTTCCGTCTTGCTGTCATCGTCTGCGTCAAGTCGGAAAAACCGGTCACAGCCGGAATCAGCAGCAAACCGAAGCTGGCACTATCAGGCGCAAAAAGCGGCCAGCCCGGAAATAACGCCCCGGTTACGCCCGTTCCCGCAGGCATCTGGACGAGAATAAAGAGCGGCGTCAGCCAAAACGAGTGCAGCTGATAGGCTCCGATAATCCGTCCCCGCTTGCCCCCGATAAACAGCGGCGATGCGTCCCTGCCTGCGTTCCACCGCACGAGCAACGCTTCTACCAGATGCAGGATTGCGACCAGGCCCAGCAGGGGCAATGGTTGTACCTCAAGCAGCCATTGCCAGACCTGACCAATGCCTTGTATTTGGGCCAGATTGGGGAAAAACTGGGCAATGATATGTAAAAGTGTGAGCACTCCCGTTGCGTATGCCAAACAGAGAAAGCGCAAGCGAATGACCGCCAGCACAATGGCGATAACCCACAGCATCCAGACATCTTCGATCCGCACGATCATCCCGAGGCCACACGAGAGGACGGATGCGATCAAGCCGCCGACCAGCCCCATCCCGATCGAGCGCAGCGTCTGAACAAAGGGTGACTGGATGCGAACAGAGAACAACTGGCGCTCCATAATCATCTGCCTGCGGTAATGCAAATAGATGAATAATAGAAACAGGTAAAGTAATGGATTGAGGAAAAAATTGGCTAACCCATTCAGTAACGTCATCAGCAATTCCCAGCCAATCGACATCTGCTCACCTCCATTTCAACAAAAGCGAAACCGCGGAAAATGATCTCCGCGGTTTAGATTTCTACATGGGAAAAGCGTTTCCCTGCTATACAGATTTGGTTTATTTTCTCATCTGCTGCTGGACGACCTCGATCGCTTTTTGCAGCTGCAAATCACTGCTTGGATCCTTAAACACCGCGACCAGTGCATCTTGCAGTGCCTGCGCCGTCGCTTGGTCGACCTTTCCGGTCACCGGCAGTTTCTTGGCTTCCTGGAATCGTTTGACTGCGGCTTCGGTCTTCTCGTCGAAATAGCCGTCAGTCCGGCCAGGATTCATCTTCACTCCGGTGAGGATGAGCTGGAGGTTTTGCACGTCGACGCCGTTCATGTCTCTTGCCAGAACTTTATCCGTTGGCAGCGGCGCCGCTTTGTAATACGCCGGCTGTTCCACTTTCACGTCCGGTTCGATGCCTTTTTTGTGGATCCATTCGCCCTTTGGCGTCAGCCATTTGGCGATGGTCAGCTTGATCTGGCTCTTGTCTTGCATTTCCACGGTGCTTTGGACGGTGCCTTTGCCAAACGTTTTTTCGCCGACCAGCTTGTAGCCGCCGCTCTCGCTCAAGGCTCCGGCGAGAATTTCCGAGGCGCTGGCACTGCCGTTATCGATCAGCAATACGATCGGATACGGTTTTGCCGCTTCCGTCGTCGAACGGTACACTTCTTCTTCTCGCGTCTTGTCGCCGTACGCGACTTTGACGATGACGCCTTTTTTCGGGATGAGAATTTCGCCAATCTCTTTGACGGCCGCGAGATATCCGCCAGGATTTCCGCGCACGTCGATTATCAGGCCGCCAATTCC
>CAMIVR010000143.1 GCA_946402065.1 uncultured Brevibacillus sp.
ACAAAAGGCTGATTGATCAATTTATTCTCGAATACCTAGGTTCCCCGTTGGCCGATCGCAACCTCCCGGCGGTTCACATGCTCGAACCCGTTCAAGGGATGCAAAAATTACTGGAGTTCCTGCTTTCCGGCATGTCCATCCTGCTGATTGAAGGGAAAACCGAAGCCGTCGTTTGCGGCACCTTTCACTACGCCAAGCGAGCCATTGAGGAACCGCAGTCAGAGGCATTGATTCGCGGGTCGCGCGAAGGCTTTAACGAATCGCTCTCGGATAACGTCTCGCTCATCCGCAAACGGCTGAAAGACCCCGCTTTGCGAGTGCGCCTGATGCATGTCGGGAAGCGAACGAAAACACCCGTAAACATTCTGTACATCGAAGATTTGGCTCAGGACAATGTCGTCAACGAAGTCACCAAACGGGTGAAAGGGATTGATATCGATGGCGTCCTTGAGAGCGGCTACATCGAACAGATGATCCAGGACAGAACCTGGTCACCATTTCCACAAATTCAAAATACGGAACGGCCAGACAAAGTCGTTGCCCATTTGCTTGAAGGCAAAGTGGCGATTTTAACCGAGGGAACTCCCTTCGCGTTGATTGCTCCGGCCGTATTTTCGCAGTTTTATCAAAGCGCGGAGGATTACTACGAGCGGTTCCTGATTAGTTCGATGATTCGCCTCATCCGAATGGTCAGCCTGTTCGTGGCGCTGCTTTTGCCATCTCTGTACATCGCCTTTAGCTCCTTTCATCCGGAAATGATTCCGTCGCGGCTGGTGATCGCGATGGCCGCAGGCCGGTCAACGGTACCGTTTCCCTCCATCGTCGAGGCGTTTCTGATGGAGATTACGATGGAGATTCTCCGCGAGGCGAGCATTCGCCTTCCGGGTCCGATCGGCCCGACAATCGGCATCGTCGGAGCGCTTGTCGTCGGACAGGCTGCGGTACAAGCGGGATTGGTCAGTCCGATTATGGTCATCATCGTCGCCTTGACGACAATCGGCTCGTTTGCCACCCCCAGCTACAGCGCGGCGATTTCCATTCGGATGTTGCGCTTCCCGCTGATGATTCTGGCCGGGGCATTCGGTTTATACGGCATCATGTCGTTTGTCATCATCATCTGCATCCACCTGTCTGCAATCAAATCGTTTGGTGTGCCGTACATGACACCGTTGAGTCCGGTCTATATGAAAAGCATGCGCGACTTCATTTTTCGCGCACCCTTCATCTGGATGAAGCAGAGGCCGCAGATGTTCAATTCGCCGGACCAAACTCGACAGGATTGGGGCGGTGAAAAGTGAGTCAGAATCAAAATCAACCAGCTTCGCGAGTCAACACGATGACTACCTGGCAGTTATCCTCGCTTATCACCAGTACGCTGATCGGCGTCGGGGTCTTAACACTGCCGCGAACCGCTTCTGAAGTACTGCATCAGCAAGGATGGACGGCCCCGCTGATGGGAGGAGCCATCGCTCTGACGGCTACCTTGCTGATCGCCTGGCTGAGCCGGCGCTACCCAGGGTTGACGTTTGTCCAGTACAGCTGGGTCATTTGGGGCTCGCAAAAAGGGAAATGGCAGGGCAAGCTGATCAGCCTGCCGTGGGTGCTGCTGTATCTTGGCACGCTGTACGTCGGCACAGCGATTACCTCCCGCCTGTTCGGTGAAGTGGTGGTAACGGCAGTCTTGCGGGAGACACCTCTCGAGGCGATCCTCATTACGATGTTCTGTCTGGCGCTCTTTCTCTGCCTGCATGAGGTAGAGGTCGTCGCTCGGGTAAACGAGCTGCTTTTCCTGCTGATTCTCTTTCCCGTCCTGATCATCGGGCTGCTCTCATTTCAAAAGGCGGATTGGAATCAACTGCTGCCGCTGTTTTCCGCTCCGTTCAAAGACGTAGTCCGGGGGGCGGCGCAATCGGCTTTTTCCTATCAGGGGTACGAGGTGATGCTGATGTTCTTCGCCTTTGCCCAAATCGGCGCCCGGAAATCCAAGGCAAGCTGCCTCGGGATCGCCATGGCCATCGGCGTCTATACGCTGATCACGGTGTCGGGAATTGCCGTGTTCGGACATGAAGAACTGCAGAAACTGACCTGGCCTACCCTGGAGATCGTCAAGACGACGCAAATGCCCGGACTCGTGCTGGAGCGCCTGGAGTCAGCCTTTTTAGGCGTATGGGTGGCGGCCGTCTTTACCACAGTCAGCAATACGTACTACGCGTTTAACCTTGGACTGCGGCAGTTGTTTGGCAGAGGGTTGGTCTTTCAGCGAATTACGTCTTTCCTGCTGATGATTCCGCTGTTTTACCTCGCGCTGCTTCCCCAGAACATCGTGCAAATCTTTCGGGCTGCCAGCATTTCCGCCTATTTTGGCTTGTTTTCAGGGCTGGGAATCCCGCTGATTTACCTGGCCGTATCGCTGATCAGAAAACAGGGCAGCCGCTCACGAGAGGAAGGGAAGGTGGCGAGATGATTCAAGTCAGATACCTGGTGGCACTGCTCCTCGCACTTTCTCTGCTGCTCGGTGGCTGCTGGGATCGCCGCGAGCTGGAGGAGCGGATCTCTGTGGTGGCGCTAGGGATAGACATAGCGGAAAGAAAACCGAACTTGTACAAGCTAACCGTTCAGATCCCCATTCCGACCAAAATAGCCGGCAGCGGGGCAGGTGGCGGTGGTGGCGGCAAAGGCGGAGGGGCACCGGTCAGAGTGATGAGCTCGACTGGACATACAGTACTGGAAGCGATCGGCAATTTGCAAAAACGGCTGAACCAGAAAATTTTCATCGGCCATACCCGCGTGGTGGCGATTAGCGAAGCGGTCGCGAGGAAAGGAATGCGGGAGATAACCGACGGATTTCGCCGGGACCCGGAGATGCGTCGGCTGCTCTGGCCGATCGTTGTAAAAAAGGACGCCGCCCATTTGTTGAAAGTAAACCCAAAACTGGCGCAGGTGCCCGTCGTCTACATCATGGACATGATCGAGAGCGGTACGAAAACTGGCGCAATTCCCGCCCAAACGCTTGGGAACTTCTACATCCAGTACTCCAGCGAGCCGCTAGAGCCCTACTTGAACTACATGGAGACACGAACAGACGAAATTATCTGGAAGGGCGTCGCTGTCTTTCACAAAGACAGGATGGTCGGAGTGCTGCCCGAGGCCCAGACTTGGGTGCTGAACCAACTGAGGGACAATAGGCAGGGCGGAGACGTGGTAATCGCTGTTCCCGGGCAAAAAGGCAAGTACTTTACGGTCCGTCCCCACTTCGTCCGAACAAAATTACGGATAGACAAGACAGGAAACGGGAACGGCGGCCTTCAGGCACGGTATGTCTGCAGAATGCAGTGCGACCTCATCGAAGCCACCATCCCGCTAGATTTCACAAATGATCGGGCTATCCGCAAGTACGAGCAGTTGGTCAGACAGGAGATGGAAAAACGGGCTGCCAAGCTGATCGGCATGCTGCAAAATGAATTCAAAAGCGACATTTTAAAACTGGGCCTCTCGCTTCGCGCCCACCACTATCACGATTACTGGGTGAACCACAACTGGGAACAAGAGTTTCCCCGCTTTCCCATAAGCGTACAGTATGACGTGTACATTCGACGGATCGGAATGGAGGTGAAGTGAAGCAGAAACATTCGCAGCTTGGGTGATGTTCACCGTGAACACCATCCAAGACAGTGCGCTCAACCAGCTTCGCTAAGCCAGTATACCTGGCGCATTTCCAGGTGATCTATCGATTGCATTAGGCCGGTTGTGCGAAAATCCGCCTTTCAGCCGTATTAATCATGAAAATACTACTTCTGCCCTACTTATATTGTTGTATGGGGCGATTGTTTTCGTCAGCTAAAAAGCGACTTTTGCACCTTGGAGGATACAGGAAATATGTGTAGTCTATGCTTAGTTCACTCAAGATCAGATCAGGGAGGGATTCGTTTGCGCTTGTACCGTCCCATACTTGTATGTATGCTGTTTTTCGCCACTCTCATCGCGCTACACACCAACAAAACGTTCGCTGCTGACGAACGGCCCATTAAAGTATTCGTCGACACGACGGAAATCAAATTCCAGGTTCAACCGCTTGTGGTCGAGGGTACGACGCTTGTACAGTTCCGTCCGCTTTTTGAAGCGATGGGGATGGAAGTCAAGTGGGATCAAACAAGTCGGGTTGTGACAGGATCGAAAGAGGGACTGACGATCGCCCTTCGCATTGACGACCCGCATGCGGTCGTGAACGGTAAGCAGGTTCAACTCAGCCAAAGTGCTCAAATCGCGAATGGCAGCACGATGGTTCCGCTTCGATTCATCGGAGAGTCCACGGGCGCAATCGTATATTGGGACCGGGTCACCCGGGAAATCACCGTGTTCACGGATCGCTTGCTGAAGCAGCGTGGCATAACGAAGGAAGAGCTGCAGAAGCGACTGGACGCTTACACAGCCAAGCAGGCGCCACCGTCCACCCCGCCGCCTCCTGCGGGGCCGTCTCAAGTTACGCAACCATCTGCAAATCTCGGCAATCTGAAGGCTCTCAAAGGCATGTATTACGGACTCAGAGACGACGTAGGCGGCTACGAATGCGGAGGCACTTGCTGGGACATCTATACGTTTCTTCCAGACAATCGTATTCTAGTCGGTCCTCCTCCGCAAGGCGGTCCGGAAACGATCGATTGCACACGGGATGGTTGCAGAACTTACACCATTTCGGGCGACAAGCTGAAACTGAGCAATGGCGAGAGCCATACTATCCGCCTGTCTGGCAAAGGGGAGCTGTATATCGATGATGTATTTATGTCCCCCGTCAAACCGGTTGCCAATGGCCTGAAACTGAAAGGAACCTACGAGTACATCGGTTTTAGCGGCCTCGCCGGGATTAACGCCGCTTCTTCATCGTGGACGGAACACTTGAGCTTCTCAAGCGACGGGACGTTCAAGAGTACGGACCTGACCTTGGCCTCGCTCGACGCTACAGTCTCCGCGACCAATTCGAGCGCTTCGAAGAGTGACAAGGGCACCTATAAAATCTCGGGTAATACGCTCGTCCTTACTTATGCAGACGGGACCGTCGTCCACAGCCTTTTCTTCGATCACGATCCCGGCGGCAAAAATTCACTCAAGAATATCCAAATCGGGAAGAATAATTTTTATATTACCATGGAAAAGTAGCTTGCTGATCAGTTTCGGTTTCCCGAGCAGCAGGTGCCGGAAACAGGAATCATTCCCGGATAAATGGAGCCAATAAGTGCAGTTATATTCCAAATGCAAGGGGCCAGGCTTCATGCCGATTGTTATCCGACATCTGCCTTCGTTTCGGAACCGGCAATTTGACGAACGCTTTAAGCTCATGGATACGGGCGCACAATGCTTCTCCTTTTTTCATCTGCCCGTCTCCGCTTTTTCTTTATATGCCCATTTGAAGTCGATCTTGCTGAGCGGATCAATGCGGACTCCTTTTACCTTGTCGTCCTGTACCCAGGCGTTCACATCGCTAAAAATGCCTGTCAGCGGCATCTCATCCATCAGAAGCGTCTCCGCCTCCAATAAAATTTGATTTCGTTTTGCTGGATCTGTCTCTACATACGATTGTTTTATCAACTGCGCATATTTAGGGCTATGCCAGCGGGTGATGTTGGAAGCGCTGTACTTTTCAACAAATTTCTGCAAAAAGCTGATCGGATCATTGTAGTCAGCCGTCCAGCTAGAGGGAGTAATCTCAAACTTGCCTAGCTCCTGGTCGTCCAGATAGACCTTTGTTTCTTTGTTGAGCAGCTTGACCTCGACACCGAGTACGTTTTTCCAGGTCGCTTGCAATGTTTCTGCAATTGCTTTGCTGCGATCTGAAGTACTGTAGAGGTACGTAATCGAGGGCAGCCTGGTGGTACCCAGCTCTGCCATGCCTTCCGCTAACAGTTTTTTTGCTTTCTCCCGCTGATTGTCGGCGAAAAAACCTTCCGGCTTGAGGCTTGCCGTAACAGGCGTGATGCCCATCAAGGGCGTTTGGCCTGCCTGCCCGATGTAATCGGCAATTTCTTGACGATTGATCGCATAGGCAAAGGCTTTGCGCACCTTGACGTTCGTAAACGGCGGGCGCTCAGCATTAAAGCGAATATAGCAGGAAGTGGCCTTTGGCTTGGTCTTGAGTTTGCCCTCTTCCCTGAGTGGCAGGACAGCGTCTACCGGCAGCGCGCTGATGGGACCGCCTGCCCAGTCGAGATCGCCGTTTAGGAACATGGACAGCTCGGTATTGGCATCGGAAATCATCGAGAATTCGATACGATCCAGTTTTACCACATCTTTTTCCCAGTAGGTATCATTCTTTACCAAGACCATCTTATTTTTATGCTCCCACGTCTCCAGCTTGAACGGTCCATTTGTAACCAGTGTCTTCGGGTCTCGAGCCCAGTCCGGGTTGGACTCGACCACTTTTTTGTTGACCGCGGGGAGAGTCGATGCCAAGGTCGGGAAAAATGGCGTCGGGTACTCCAGCGTGACTTGCAGCGTTTTGTCATCTAATGCCTTGACTCCGACATCCTCCGCCTTTGCCTTGCCGGAGGTGAATGCCTGGGCATTCTTGATGCTGTAGTAGCTGTAAGAAGCGGGGGAACCTGTTTTTGGGTCGAGCGCGTGCTTCCACGAAAACTCAAAGTCATGAGCAGTCACGGGGTCGCCATTAGACCATTTGGCGTCACGCAGTGTAAAGGTGTACGTCAGCTTGTCGTGAGACAGCTTCATTTCCTTTGCGAGAGAATTGATTGCCTCACCGTTCTCGTCCAGGCGTGTTAAGCCATCATAAATGGCACGAATCACAGCTCCGGAGGTCGTATCCTCTGCAAATGTCGGGTCTAGCGTAGCGGGCTCCTCTATGTTGAGACGCAAAACCTGCAGCTCGTTTTTGGTTGGCTCTGCAGCAGGCGTTGGTGATGTTGTTGGCGAAGACCAGCTGGAGGGTGAAGAAGCGCCGGTACTGCTACCATCAGCAAGCAAGCTTCCAACCAGGAATAAGGAACCGATTAATGCAGGTACCATTTTTAGAATGATGACAAGTCTCCCCTTTGGCCATTAAATGCGCAGCTATCGCAGAATTATACAAATACGGATAATCCTTGTTTGTAAGTATCCGCACTTCTTCTCCGTTATATCCGGCTTTTGTCGGATGAAAAATATGTTGAAAATACATGAATCGATAACCCGGACGGGCGGCGGTTCAGCCCCATGGGAATTTCACCCCGCCCCATGCAGATGGCGCGACGGTCAATACTGTGAACCGTTCAAACCGTAAGTATCCTTATCCTGTGTAGGATATTGGCGGCAAGACTTCCACACAAAAAAGCACCTGACAATCATGCGACTTTCCGCTATAAACGGGAAGCCGTTAACCGCTCGCCCACTTCCTGACGCCCTCCAGGGTAAGCTCTGCGGAATGCGGGGCGTTTCTGTACGCTCCCCCGCTCATCGCCTCGAGATGGTAATAGCGCAAAGCCTCTGTGTCTTTCAGCAGGTTGCCGGTCAGTATGCAGACGGCCGTCTCGTCCTTGTCAATGACCTTTTGCGCTGCCAGCTTGTGCAGCCCGGCGACCGTCGCGGCCGAAGCGGGCTCGCAGCCTACCCCGCTCTGATCGATTAGGGCTTTGGCGTCGAGAATTTCCTCATCGGTTACGGAAACCGTTACGCCGTTTGTCGTCTGGAGCGTGTGCAGCGCCTTTTTCCAACTGGGGGGATTGCCGATGTTAAGCGCTGAGGCCAACGTGTACGGGAGCTCATCCGGAATGAGCTCCGCGCCGCCGGAAGCGACCATTCGGTGGAACGGACTGGCTCCCTCTGCCTGAACGATTCCCACACGCGGCAGCTTGTCGATAAAACCGAGCGCATACAGATCGCTGAGCCCTTTTCCCAGCGCAGTCGCATTGCTCAAGGCGCCGCCCGGAACGATCACCCAGTCTGGCAGCTTCCAGTCGAGATACTGGGCAATTTCGTAAATGATGCTTTTTTGTCCCTCGATCCGATACGGATTGATCGAATTGCACACGTACAGCCCCAGCTCCCCGCTGTGTGCCTGCAAAAATCGAATGCCGTCATCGTACGTCCCGTCAAAGCTGATTACTCTGGCGCCATAGGCGACGGTTTGCAGTACCTTGTTCGGCGAGATGTTGTTCGCGGGGACAAAGACGTACGACTGGCTGCCGGCAATCGCAGCGAACATCGCCAGCGACGAAGACGTATTGCCCGTCGAGCTGCAGGCAAAGCGCGTAAAGCCGAGCGAGCGGCCATGCGATACAGCCACGGTCATGCCGTTGTCCTTGAAGGAGCCGCTGGGGTTTTCGCTCTGCGCCTTGAGCCACAGCTTGCGGATTCCCGTGTATTGTTGCAGGGCATCGGCAGCGTACAGCCCGGTGTTGCCCTCGTATTTCGTCGTGATGAATTCTTCCGGCAGCTCGGGACAGATCAGCTCTTTATAGCGCCACACCCCGCTTGCATACGGCGTCATCCGCTCGCCCAGCCGGTTTTGGAACGTCCGTTTCAAAGCTTCGCTGTCGAGCTTGCCGAAATCGTGTACGACCTCGTACAAACCTCCGCATGTGCACATGTACTGAAACACGTCTGAAGCTGCTTCCTGCCCGCAATTTGTACAGATGATGCTCACTTTCCCGAGATGCCGACGCTGTGCCGGCACCCCTCCACCTCCCGTTATCAATCGTTTTATCGTTGCCAAGCGACTTGCTGTAGGAGTAGAATAAGAGAAATTATTCATAAGCACTAATACATATTTTTTGTTTATATATCAATTTTATTGATGATTCGATATGCGAACAGGAGGATCGATGCTGATGAATCTGCATGCCCTGCGCGTTTTTCATAGCGTTGCGGTACATGGGAGCGTCACATGTGCAGCAGAGGAGCTGTTGATCAGCCAGCCAGCCGTGACGGCACAGATCCGAAAGCTGGAAAAGGAGCTGGGAATCGTCCTGTTGGCCCCACGCGGGCGGGGGATTTTTCTGACGGAAGCTGGGCACATGCTTGCCGGTCATGCCCGCCGCCTGTTTTCGCTTGAACGGGAGATAGACGCGGCGATCGCAGACTTTATAGCTGGGAAAGCAGGCACGCTGCGGATCGCCGCGACGTATTTGCCGGCCAACTTTCTGCTGCCCAAGTGGGTAGCCCGATACAAGCAACAGAATCCCGGGATCGAGATCAGCTTGACCACGACAAACGGGCGCAATGCGCTGGATAAGCTGCTCCATTACGAGGCTGATTTGGCAGTCATCGGCGGGGGGAGCGAACAGCATGCAGGGGTGATCGCTGAGGTGCTGGCCGAGGATGAGTTTTGGTTTATTGTGCCGAATAATCACCCGCTTGCGGGAGAAGAAGTCGCGTTGGCTGCGATTATGCGGGAGCCGTTCATTTTGCGGGAGGAAGGCAGTTCCGCGAGGGAGCGGCTGATCGCACTGTGCAGAATTCACAACCTGCAGCCGCCGATAGTCGGATTGCAGTTTAACGGGCTCAATGAAACGATCCGCGCTGTAATGGCCGGATATGGGGCGAATTTTGTCTCGGCGCTGGAGGTCCGCGAGTATGTCGAGCGCGGGGAGGTTGCCCGCGTGTTTGTCCGGGACATTCACGTGAAAAACCCGATTACGCTTTACGTGAGAGGCGATGACAGACTAACGCCTGGCGCAGAAGGGTTTGTGTGCATGCTCAAGCAAGCTTCATCTCTGTATGACGGGTAATTGCTCCTGAGTTGCGATGATCAGGATGTGCGAGTGTCGGCGATGCCACTGGATGTGGCGTTTAGCCGGCCACTTATGCATTTCTCCCCTCTCACCCAATTGTTCTCATCTGAAAAGCCGAATAGTAAGATTTTTTCCGTCCTGTTTTCAAATGAAACAGGTTGTTGTCTATGAAAATCGTGGATAAGAATCCATCCCCCTGATAGATGAATGACATAGAATAATACAAATCTGTCGGGAGGTGACAAGGTGTCTATTTATAATGGAATAGGTTTTCGATTAGTAGGCGGGGCTACTGGGCCAACCGGTGCTACGGGAGCCACAGGTGGTACCGGAGCGACGGGCGCTGCAGGGGCTACAGGTGGTACCGGAGCGACGGGCGCGACGGGGGCCACGGGGGCCACAGGCGGTACTGGAGCGACGGGGGCCACAGGTGGTACTGGAGCGACGGGAGCGACGGGCGCGACGGGGGCCACGGGTGGTACTGGAGCAACGGGGGCCACGGGAGACACTGGTCCCACTGGAGCCACCGGTGCAACTGGAACAGTAGGCACGATTACCGTGATGCCGACTGCAAACAGGTATTTTTACATTCCTAGCTCAAATATTGTCTTGACAGCACCGGGAGTGATTCCAGCCACTCAATTCACAAACGATGTGGGAGATACCGCAACCGAATTTTCAAACCTCGGACCAAGCAGCTATTCCAATCTCTATATCAACGGAATATTGCAAGAGGGCAGCGCTTATAGTGTAAGCACATCTGCCTTGACCCTTAATCCCAGCGGAGACACGATTTATGCCGGTACGCCAATCACTGTCGAAATCGTCAGCTTTTCCGTACAAATTACATGATAAAAATGATTCAGCTGCACCAGTTTATTAACCTTTCACTTTTTCTATTACCAGCATAAGAATAATAAAGATTGATAGAAGGAGGTGAAACTTATGGCTATTATCCAGCCTTTTGTCGCATCGAGAAGATTTGTTTCCACGATTGGAGCTGGTACAGGTACAGGAGCTACCTTCTCGATTGCCGCCACTGCTTTTACGAATGATACCGGAGCAGCTGCTACAGCATTTCCATCCTCGTTTGCTTACTACAATCTTTACCTTAACGGAGTGATTCAGACGGCAGATACCTCATCTGTTACCAAAGCTGCAATCGCGATTCCAGGTGGAGACGCCCTTGATCCCGCTACACCAGTTACTGTTGAATTTATCGTAACCTAGATCGGTATCCTGTCAAAAAGGCGACAAGATCGAGACCAGTTTAAGCGGGAATCAAAAAAACATTCGAAAACAAGTTGGAGTCGATATGGTATCGGCACCAACTTGTTTTTGAATAAGTTGATTTTTTTCATGTTACCATCGGATAAATTCCTCGATTCGTCCTCCCCCGTATCGATTAACGATAAATTCGATAACGCTCCTCCGTTTTACACTGCCAAATAGCAATTTCCCATGGTGAAAATCCGCAGCAACACATGCTGATCGAGGTACAGACGGAGGGCAAATATCCTTCCATATATTTTTTTGCCCGTTGACATACCTACCGAAGGTATGTAGAATAAAAAGTACCTACCGAAGGTATGTTGTGAAGGAGAGAGAAATTTGATGAACGCATCCCGATTGCTTTTCACCGATCTTCATCATGAAGTAGATCATAAGCAGTTACATATACAAGGGGCGATTCCCGAATGGCTGTCGGGAACCTTGTTTCGCAACGGACCAGCCAGTCACTTGGACGGCCATTTATTCGACGGTTTGGCCATGATCCACAAATTTACGCTGGACAGCGGGCGCGCCACCTACTCCAATCGCTTCCTCCGTACGGGTGTCTATGAACAGGCGATGAAGACGGGCAAAACATCTTCGGGATTCGCCACCCCGCCCCAATCCGGAGAAACGGGAAGCAACCCAAACGTCAGCGTCATGAAAATGGATCATCATTTTGTCGCCATGACGGAGTCCCCGGATGTGGTCGAGTTCGACCCGTACTCCCTGCGAACGGTCGGCGTACTTCCCTACGCAGACCAGCTAGCAGCCCACTACACGACGGCACATCCACATCTCGATATTCACCAGCGGGGACTGATCAACTTCACTGTTGAGTTTGGCCGAACCTGTTACTACCACATTTACGGATTGCCAGCCGGTTCCCGAAAAAGAACCCTGATCGCCTCCATCGAGACGGACCGGCCGGCCTATATGCACAGCTTTGGCATTACCGAGAACCACATCGTACTGGTGGAATTCCCGCTGCTCTTTCACCCGCAGGAACTGTTTGCAGGAGATAAGCCGATCGCAGAATGCATGCATTGGACGCCGGGCAGAGGCACCCGCTTTCTGGTTGTCGGCAAGCGAAGCGGCAAGCTGGAGAAAATCGTTGAGTGCGGCGATTATTTCTCGTTTCACTTGATCAATGCCTTTGAGAAGCAGGGGGACATCTTCATCGATGCCTGTACGATGAGAAGCGCCGGATTCATCCAGTCGCTCAGCGGCAGCGATATGACCGACAAACCGTTTAGCCCGGCCAATCAACCCGCCATGCTCCGTTTCCACCTGGCAGCAGACAAACAAACCGCTCGCGTCGAGAAGCTCTCCGAGGAATACATGGAATTCCCCGGCATTCACTATCAGTGGGCCAATGCGCAGGATTATCGCTTTGCCTACGGCGTCAGCACGAATCAGCTGCAGCCAGAGAACGTGGAGAACCAGTTGATCAAAGTCGATACGCGTTCCGGCAAAGCGCTGACGTGGTTTCAGCCAGGCCATTACCCGGGAGAGCCTGTATTCGCTCCCGCTCCGGGTGCGAAAGCAGAGGACGACGGCGCCATTCTCTCGGTTGTGCTTGACGGGCATTCCGGTCACTCTTATCTGCTGATCCTGAACGCGGAATCGTTCGCAGAAATAGCCCGGGCTGAAGTGCCCCACCATATTCCGTACGGCTTTCACGGTCTGTTCACGAACGAACTTTTCATAGAAGAGAGGAACGAAACTCGATGAAAAAGACAAGAAACGAAATCATCATTACGCTGATCTTGAATCTTGTTTTGCCCTATTTGGCTTATCGCTTGCTTCTCCCCTACACCAGCGGGATTGTCGCGCTCTCCGCAGCCGCTCTGATTCCGCTGGGTGACTCGCTCTACAGCCTGTTTCGCACGAAGAAGCTCGATGCCTTCTCCGGTTTTATTTTTCTCGGCATTGTTCTCGGGATTGTTGCCGTATTCGTCGGCGGTGATGAGCGCTTTATTTTGCTGCGCGAGTCCTATGTGACCGGTGTGATGGGTCTATTGTTTTTGGCTTCGCTTTTCTTTTCCCGACCGCTCATTTATTATTTTGCCGAGAGGTTTATGGGACGGGATGAATCGATGAATGAAAAGTGGGCCACACGTCCGCGATACCGCCATACTTTTCGCCTGTTTACACTCGTTTGGGGAATCAGCCTCGTTTTCGAAGCGTTCCTCAAGGTTTCACTCGTCTTCATGGTAACCATTCCCACATTCCTGATCGTCTCGCCCATTCTCACCTACGGCATCATCGGACTGACCATCTGGTGGAATGTGCAATATGTCAAACAAGCAAAGCGGAAAGCACCCATCCAATAAATGTCATTGAGGTGATCCAGATGAAAGAAAAAACCATGAATGCGAGTCTGCAACTGATTCTCGACATTGCCGAGCGGCTGATTCTCGAAAAAGGCTGTCGCAGTACAACCTTGCAGGATATTGCCGAGCAAGGCGGCTTGACAAAAGGCGCGATTTACCATTACGTCAAAAGCAAGGACGAACTGTTTGCGCTCATTTTGGAGAACGGACTGCAGCAGACAAACCAGCGATTCCTTGACTCGGTTGCTGATGCAAGCACTCAGGCCGCAGGGCAATCGAATCCGTTTGCGACCGTATCGCAGGGCTTGTACAATCTGGCCGGCGGCAAAAGCGCGGCCAATCTGATCTTCATTTATTTGCTCAGCCAAAAAGACAATCCGGCAGTGAGCAACATATTGAATCGTTACTACGAAACCACCATCGCCATTACAAAACGTTGGATTGCGATCGGGAAACAGCACAAGGCAATCCCCGAGCACATTAATGAAGAAAAGACGGCCCGAATGTTGGCCATCTTCAAGAACGGACTGTTGATCCAAAATACGTTGGCAGCTGAATCAGGAGGAATTCCTGATCGCGACCTCTACGAATTCCTTCTGAACGCTTTAGGTGCGAAAGACACCTCTTCCTAGTAAGCACGAGCGTCTGCTTGAGTGCCGTCTCTTGAGAAACAACCATCCAGTGATTCTTGCTCATGGGCATTCTCCTGCGAGATTGTGTCCTGTCGTTAGAGTAACGGAGGTGAAAGTCCCTTTCCACTTTCTGATGAACATCCCCTGAAATTGGGCGCTGTTTTACAGGATTACGGTTAATACGGAAAGGGATCCTTTTTTTGCCAATTTCGGACAGCATAAAAATGGCTTCTTCTGTTTCGCGGAGTCGGGACTGATGTTATAAAATCAAAAACCTCTACCTTATATAGTCGTGCGTTCTCCTTTTAAGCGCTTTACCTCCTTTTCCAGATAGTCGAGGCGCTTATGTATGCGGTAAATAATAGGCAAATAGGCGATAACAATAATGATCAGCCACCCCATAGCTTGCACTCCTCCTTTCATTCTCCCCTGTTTAACATTTCCGGCTCCTTTCCTTGGAGCACAGCCGATTTCCAAATTATGGAATATGGGATCGACAGCTTTCCCCGGTTCCATTCCGCCGATGGTTTCGCCGTCGTTTTGTACTTGCATGCAACCAAATGTGAATGTCACAGACGTTCGTCAAACAATCCCGCGAAAGCTTCGCCAGCCGGCCTCTCCCGATTACGGAAAGTCCAGCTCGTCATCGATCACGCGGAAGATCTCCCCGACTTGCACCGGGTAACGGGCATCCAGCTCCTTCCACTGCCGATTCGGCAAAACCAAAAAGTCGTGGGTATCGGACAAATACGAGCCCGCAAACAGCCGAATTTCGTATTTGTCCCGAATCAACTCCTGGAACCCGCGGATCGTGATATAGCGATCTTTGCCGGAAAAGCTGAGCGCAATCGAATGCCCTTGTCCGTTGTAGGTAACGTCCAATCCCGTGTCAGTACTTTCCACCTCGACCGTTTCATCCGGCAGCCGTTCACCGAACAATCGGACGATATCCTCGTCATACTCCCGCCAGTCTACGGTGACGCTGTATACGAAAGCGAACACCATCGGAATTTGCTCCTCGATTGCAAGCTCCTCCGCCAGTTCGTTCACATCATCCATCAGTTGATGACGTTCGAGTGTTTCACGGTGCTGCTCAATAAATTGTCGAAGCCCTCGCTCGTCTCCTTCGAATAGTAGCGTCAGCTCGCTGTCGTTTGGCATCCTCATCCTTATCTCCTCCCTCTTTTCACCCAATCGACCGGAATTCTCTTTAAACTTGTTCAGCACAACTGTGATTGACAATGATCTCTTCTAAACTGGGTCGCGTTTCGCAAGAAAAATGTTGCCTCTATTGCAGGACGAGTTACGGAGCCTGGGCGATTCACCGCCCGTTCCCCTATCTTATTTCCTCTCCGACATTGCTTTTCCCTTTTGCCCCTGATTCCAGCAACATTTTGTTCCGGGTACATCTTTCCCCCTCATTCCTATTCGGTAAGAAAAGTAGGATTATATCTCCAGGGATACTTCCAATCGGTGTTGCCCTTGGTCCGCTGCTCAAAGGTGCGCTTACATGTTTCCTGATGCAGCTCAATGATCGCCTGGATGGTCTGCGAGTGCAGGGTATACCCCTTGGCGTTGAAGCACTTTTTTAGCTCGGGGCTCAGAATGAGCGTTCTCCAAACATACATTCTGATTATACCACTTATTCGGAGAGGCGATTCATCCCCCACCTACGAAAAAAATTTCGTGGAGGTGGGGGTCTTCT
>CAMIVR010000144.1 GCA_946402065.1 uncultured Brevibacillus sp.
GACCCCTTTGCTTCAGTACCTCGCCTTGATCTTATGGGCTTTCGAAATTCAGGTTTATCGGTCTTTTGGAGGGGGGGGTTTCATCTCCACTTGTTAAAATGCTAGGAAAAGTAGGCGAGAACTCTATTTCCTTGGAATGTCTAACCAAACAACGGCAAATTTCAGGAACAGTACGAATAGGAAAAAAGTACCATGGAGGTGCTGTCACCTGCGGAGTGTGCTCTTCTTGGCGGTTCCCTTCGTTTCCACCGAGGCCACGGCTGCACGAAGATTACACCACTTGTGAATGAGGCAATGAAAAAACCTCCCGCCAATAAAAAGGGGGAGGTGAGAACAGCAGTCTTACATCCGGGAAGCCTCTGCTGCTTTTGGATTCGGGCCGTATTGATTTTCGCCCTGGCTGTCACCGCACAGAAAGACGAGTAAAATAATTGCGCCGATGACCGGGATCAAGGCCAGCAAAATCCACCAGCCGGATCTGCCCGTGTCATGAAGTCTTCTCGCACATACAGCTAAAGACGGCAGCAGGACAATCAATGAATAAATGCTCGTGAGAACGTTGGTGAGGCCGATGAGTCCGTCAATGATCGTAAGGATGATCGAAATAATGATGCTGAAAAGCGTAAACATCCAGTATTCCTTACGCCGTGCCCTTCCTTGAAACACTGCATAATTTTTAAGCACTTTTACATACCACTCCATCCAAACACCTCCTTTTTAGCAAATTTTCCGGCAACCTCTTCCATATTACCTGATAGATTTTGAGAAAAACACTAACTTTCGTTGGTTTTTCTGTAAATGATCAGCGGATCAGGTTAGCTGCCTAGGAGGAGGATATGAATGAACAGCCCTCCATATTCCTGTTTAAAGCCAAAAGCGCCGTCTCCATGATTCGGCGTCGAGGCCACGGTCGAAGATACCGGGATTGGCATTGAGCCGGAGCATATGGAACATATCTTTAACCGGTTTTAACGCACGGATAAAAATCGCGCTCGACAATCGGGCGGGACTGGCCTTGGGCTGGCGATCGCCAAATGGATTGTCGATGCGCACGGCGGAACGATCGGGGGCGACGAGCGTACCCGGCCGGGGCAGCACGTTTCCGGTGTGGACGCTAAAGTTCAGCCGAAAAACTAGACTGGCCGGACAATTGGGGAAAGTTCACCAGAGGGCGGTTTTCGCTGAGCTAAGCGTATTCAGGTGACGAGACAGCACCCGCACTACTCACCACGCACATACTGATAGGCGAGCAAGGCGTACACTTTCGTAGCGTCAATGACTTCCTTTAGCGGTACGTATTCGTTCGGAGCGTGCGCCACGGCTATATCGCCGGGGCCAAACAGGACAGACGGGATGCCGTGGGCAGCCAGCAGCTCAACTTCAGCATACCCGTTAAACCCGATATAGTCAGGTTCCTTGTGAAAGAGCTTGCGTGAAGCTGTGGCCAAGCGCGTTACGACATCTTCGTTGCGACCGACTTGCCAGGTCTGAAAGGACTGGACGGTCTCCAGTTCAACCTGGATGTGATGCTCCTGCTCCACCCGCTTGATCACATCAACGACCTCTTGCTTTGCAGCGGCAATATCCTCGCTTGGCAGGACTTGGCGGTCAAACTCGATCTCGCAAAACTCCGGAACGAGTGTGACTCCGTTGCCGCCCGTAATTCTGCCGACATTGACAGTCGGATACTTGAGGACCGGTACGTTCATGCGCGCTTTCAGCTCGCTGTTATACGCTTCTAATGCTGTCACGACCTTGTTCATTTTAAAGATAGCGCTGTCCCCGATAAACGCGACGCCGGCGTGAGCGCTTTTTCCATAGGTTCTCGCCTTGAATTCAATCCCGCCCTTCAGGCAATCGGCGATCTGCAGGGAAGTCGGTTCCGAGACATAGGCAATTTCGCAATCTTGCAGTTTGTTGTCAGCGAGCAGCGCTTTGGTCCCTTTGAAAAAAACCTCTTCGTCAATCACCGCCGTAAACATCAGCCCTTTCTCAAAAGGGACACCGCAATCCAGCAAAGCCTTGATCGCGAAGATCTGCGCGACAAGGCCGGCTTTCATATCGGTCGAGCCTCTGCCGTACAGCCTGCCGGCATGAATCTGTCCGCTCGTCGGTGGGTAGTCCCACGCTGTGACGTCGCCGAAATTGACGGTGTCGGTGTGACCGTTCAGGAGCATTTTCTGCGGCGATGCCCCTTCCAACACAGCAATGACATTAAAGCGGTCGCCTTCGACATAGTGCTTTTCCACCGTACAGCCGAAGCTCTCCAGCTTGTCCGCGATAAGCTGAGCCACCGCTGCTTCGTTTCCGGGCGGATTTTCGCTGTTTGTCTGCACCAGCGTTTGCAGAAAATCGATGATTTCCTGGTCATTTATCTGCTCGAGCATATGCTCTTCTGCGCTTGACAGCATCTGTCTCAGCCTCCAATTACTAGGACACAGGTGTGTGAATAGAAAAAGAACGTGCCCCCTCACGCTTTGGTTCAGGACACAGTTCTTTTGCAACACTAGCTATTTTTGCAATTTCATTATATATCGGGGGAAGGATGGGCAGCAATAGAATCACTCACGGGGGAGAGGCTATGTAGAACGTCGGAGCAAAAAACGTGAAGAGATATCAGAATAGTGATAAATTTACAGTAATGGGCGAATGCAAGAATCGTCTGGCTTTTGGAAAACATCAGCGGCACGATATACTTCAGGAAGCGAATGTTCTTTTGCTTGACCAACGAATCGAGGAGGGTCTATGTATGAAATTGTTGATTCTGGGTGGCACGAAGTTTTTGGGGAGACATCTGGTGGAGGCGGCATTGGCGCGCGGGCACGAGGTAACGCTGTTTAATCGTGGACAGCACAATCCGGGCTTGTTTCCGCAAGTCGAAACCTTGATCGGGGATCGCGACGGCAAGCTGGACGCGCTAAGGGGCCGGCGGTGGAATGCGGTGATCGATACGAGCGGCTATGTTCCGCGAATCGTCCGCATGTCAGCGGAATTGCTGGCTGATGCAGTTGAGCATTACACATTCATTTCGACGGTGTCTGTCTATCGTCTGGACAAACCGGCGGTAGATGAGCAGGGAGCGATCGGGACGATCGAGGATGAGACCAATGAGGAGTTTCTCGGCCCCAACTACGGACCGTTAAAAGCGCTGTGCGAGCGTGCCGTGCAGACTGCTCTGCCGGGCAGATCGCTCATCGTCCGGCCCGGGCTGATCGTCGGACCGCATGACTCGACGGATCGCTTTACCTATTGGCCGCAGAGAGTGGCACGCGGCGGTGAAGTATTGGCGCCCGGACGCTCCGATGTGCCGATTCAGGTCATCGATGCGAGGGATTTGGCGGAATGGACGGTCAAAATGACAGAGGCGCAAAATACTGGCGTGTACAATGCGACAGGCCCGGCATCGCCAATGACATTGGAGCAGGTGCTCCAGGAGTGTCGAACCGCGAGTGAAAGCGACGCGACGTTTACGTGGGTGAGTGACGCGTTTCTGGAGGAGCAAAAGGTTGGGCCTTGGCTGGAAATTCCTTTGTGGATCCCCGAGGCATACGTCATGCCCGGCGAAGACAAACCGTCTGTGGGTCTTTTCCAGATCGATTGCAGCAAGGCGATTGCTGCAGGATTGAGCTTTCGCCCATAAGCAGTCACGATTCGCGATACGCTGGCTTGGGATGCGACGAGGCCGGCGTCACTGCAGCGATTGGCTGGCCTGGATCCGGCGCGGGAAGCGGAATTGCTGCGGGCGTGGCATGACAGCGGTGCGGCGCATCCTGCAAAAGCTTGATTTGTAGAACCAGCTTCAAAAATACGTTGGTTCAATGAACGAACGACAGTCTAGGACTTAGAAACCTGTCAATCGTCCGCCGGCAAAATGCGGATTTTGAGTATGGTATAATAGAAATACCAATGTTTAGGGAAGGGTGATCTGAAGTGAGCTCACCATTGCACCATCCCGATCGAAAATACAGCTACCAGGATTACTTGAACTGGTCTGATGATGAACGCTGGGAACTAATTGACGGTGTTCCATTCAATATGTCCCCTGCTCCGTCCAGACGTCATCAGCAAATTTTGGGAGAGTTGACTACAGAATTTACAGCCTATCTGCGAGACAAGCATTGCAGGGCATATGCAGCGCCTTTTGACGTCAGATTATTTGCTGAGGATAAAGCCGATCACGAAGTCGTGAATGTCGTCCAGCCGGATCTAGCCGTCATTTGCGATTCTGACAAGTTGGACGAACAGGGCTGCAAGGGAAGCCCGGATTTAATCGTGGAAATCATCTCGCCATCAACGGGAAAACACGACCGCTGGATTAAATACAAGTTGTACGAACGGGCGAGGGTAAAAGAGTACTGGATTGTCGAGCCTGTTAACAATACAGTTGAAGTGTTCCGGTTGAACGAAGCTGGACATTTTGAGCTGCGAGCGGTCTACGGGAAAGAGGATCAGGCTCATGTCGGGATCTTCGAGGATTTGGTCATCGACCTGCAAGTGGTTTTTAGAGAGTAGCAGCAGTACAATTCACTCTGGCCGCGGCTTCCATCCATCTACCGACATATAAAGAAAAAGACGCATCCGGAATCCCCCCGCATTATGACAGGTGATTCCGGGTGCGTCCCGTGTATCACGAAGCGATTTGCCGTCTGGCTAGTCGCTCAATCAATTTTCATCAATCGTCAGGAATTTCGTCAGATAAGCGCCGACAAAGTACAGCAACGCGAGCAGCCAGACGATTCCGGTTTCACCCAATAATCCGATGAACAGACCGACGATCGCCGGACCGATAAAGCTCGGCAGGCCGGCACCCAGATTTAAAATGGCCATGGCTGCGCCTTTGTCTTCCTTGACGAGTGAGGGAACGAGCGCAGATAACGGCACATAGCCGGCCAGCAAAGCTCCCCAGATAATGCCCAATGCCGAAACGACAGCGAAATTCCCCGGAGAAATTTGCGGAACGTAATAGAGCAGCAAGGTCGTAATGCCGCATCCTACCCCGCCGAACCACATGATCGTATTTTTCCAACCGAATTTGTCCCCGACAAAACCGAAAATCAAGTTAAAGAGAATGTTGCTGGTAAAAATCGAGCCCCAGATTTGCAGCCATTCTGTTGTGGAGAAACCGTATTTTTCCATGTACATCGGCAAAAATACCGGAAAGGCAAAAACTGCTGTGGTATTGATCACACGGACGATCCCGCCGATTAGTACCTTTGGTTCGCGCTTGACGATGGAGATCCCTTTGGCCAGTTCAGCCAGTTTTCCCGACTTCTGCTCAGACCCGCCGGTCAGTTCCGCCGTTTTGTCGCGGTTGACGATCAAAGCGAAGAAAGCCCCGAGCAGTGCCCAGATGATAGAGGTCCACAGTGTATTGATATGGCCGATCGCGTTAATGCCCCAGCTCGAAAAATATGCGCCGAGAACAAACAGACCGCCCGAAAAAACAAACCAGAACCAACCGACAGCAGCGCCCAGCTTCTCTTTCGGGCTTCTGTAGGAAATCCACACCAGGAAGGAGTAGGCAAACAGCGGGTAGCCAAAGCCTCTAAGCGCGTAGGCAGGCAGCATAATCCCGAGCGATAAGTTTTGCAGGCCAAAATGGATAAAGGCGATAGAACCTGCTATATAGAAAAGCAAACCGAGCAGCATGGTTTTTCTCGGTCCGAACATTTCTGCAAGGACTCCAGAGAACCATGACGAGATGGCGATGGTGATCCCGTATACGGTAAAGAGCGAAGCGGATTGCTGAACGCTAAACCCGTGTTCGATCAAATAAGGGCTTAACCAGCCTTGCTCGATTCCGTCCCCCAGCATGAAGATCAAAATACCTACGTAGCCCCAGACCAGACTGCGAGGCATTCCAATCGAGTAGAGAAATTTTCCTCTTCCTGTTTGTGTTGTCATCGTCTTGTATCTCCTTTTTTCTAAAGCGTTTTCAATTGAAACGGTATAATAGAAAAGCGAGTGCCAGTGTTAAAATCCCTCCTGTTTTTAATTTTGGACATTTGCTCAAAAATTGATATAATGTTCATAAGGGGATTTTAACAAGATGCCTGAATAATTTCAATTGGTTTTTAACTGGTTTATAAAAATACCAAATTATACTAAAAATAATATGTTTTACTGGCGTTCAAAAAACAAATGCGTTTGCAAATCAGTTTCCTGTATGTATAATGGAGGTTGAAAAAATGAGAAAAAGTATCAATAATGAGCAAATGTCCGAAAGGGGCTTTTTGGAGCGAATTGCCAAAATGTATTATGTCCTAGGCTTGACCCAGAAAGACATTGCAGATCAGTTGGACATCGGCAGGTCTTCAGTGGCTCGCTTTTTGAACGAGGCGAGGGAGGAAGGCATCGTACAGTTTCATATCCAATCCAAGACAGATAACGCGAGAAGAAGCGACCTCGAAACCAGACTGGTCATGGGCTACAAGCTGAAAGATGCCGTCGTGGTGAAGCAGCAGCAGGGATATTCGTTTGAAACAACTGCTGTGAACTATCTCAACAGCATTTTGCCGTTTCACGGATCAGTCGGATTGAGCTGGGGCAGAACTCTGTATTCGGTTGGACAATCTATGCACTTGTGCGAGCCTCGCCCGCAACTGAAGCTGGTGCAATTATGCGGCAGCGCCGGAGCGAAGGAGAACGAAATTCCGGCGTCGGCGCTGATCCAGACGTGGGCCTATGCCATTGATGCGAAGCCGTGTTTTCTGCCGGCCCCGACGATCGTCGAGAGCAAGGAAATCAGAGAGATTCTGCTGAAGGACGAAAATATCCGCAACAGCTATGAAGAAATCCGCCATGTGGATGTCGCCATCGTCGGCATCGGGAATACCGAACCGGATTCGACCATCCTCACCACGAACTTTATTCATGGCTTGACGAGTGAGAAGCTGAAGGAGAGAAGCGTCGGCGACGTCAATCTGCATTTTTTTGATGAGCACGGGGACTTTACCTTTCCGGAGATTTCCGAGAAGGTGATTGGCGCTTCACCGCTGGATTTTCTCCGCATACCGTTGCGCGTGGGCATGGCGTATGGCAAAGACAAAACATCTGCGATCGCAGGGGCGCTCAAGGGACGGATCGTCAACATTTTGGTAACGGATGAGGAGACTGCTCAGTTATTGGTACAAAAATAGGAGGACGTATCGATGAACATCTTAGTGACCGCTCCGTATAATGCGGATTGTCTCAACCAGCTGAAGGACGAATTCGGCGAGGTTAGACATTTGCCCTGGAAGGACAACGGGAAAGAATACGGTGAGGATGAACTGCTGGCGCTGTTACAAGAGCACGATGCCGACGGGCTCATCACGGAGCTGGACGAGGTGACGCAAAAAGTGATCGACAGCCACCCCAAGCTGAAATTCATCGGTGTCTGCCGGGCCAATCCGGTCAACGTCGATGTGGATGCAGCGACCAGACGGGGCATTCCGGTGTTCCACACGCCTGCACGCAATGCCCAGGCGGTTGCGGAATTGTTTATCGGGAATGTCATTTCGTTCCTGCGCAATACGCTTCCGAGCGTGACTTGGCTGGAGGGGAAAAACTGGGCCGGCGAATCGTTTAGCCCGTACCTCGATTTTAAAGGCAATGAATTGGCCGGAAAAACAGTCGGTTTCGTCGGCTTTGGTGCGGTTCCGCAAAAGATTGCCAACATGATCAAACACTTCCCTTGCCATATTCAGTATTACGATCCGTTTGTCGATGAAGCGAAGGTCGGCTACAAGCGGTTAGCGCTGGAAGATATTTTTGCAGCGAGCGATATCGTCTCGATCCACCTGCCGGTGAACGAACAGACGAAACGCATGATCTCGGCCGAGCTGTTGAAAAAAATGAAACAAGAGGCGATCTTCGTCAATACGGCTCGGGCGTCCGTCGTCGATAACGAAAGCTTGCTGAAAATGCTGAAAGAACAGCGGATCAGAGGCGCCATCCTCGACGTGTTCGATCACGAGCCGCCGAGTGAACAGGATTACGAACTGATTACCCTGCCCAATGTCCTGGCAACGCCGCATACCGCAGGCGCCAGCTATGAAGTCGAAGACCACCACTCAGTGATTATGAATGACAGTCTGTTTAAATGGCACAAGCAAAGCGGCCAGCAAAACATCTTCAACGGGAAACGACTAGCTGCCAGTCAACAGGGGTGAAGCATATGAAAAAAGGCTATTTGATCATTGACATCAGTACGGGAAACGCCTCTGTGGGAATTGCTTCGATTACGGGTGAGATGCTGGCGCTCGTAAGTACTGTGATCCAATATCGCAAGGAGCCTGATTTTCCCGACAGTCAATCGTTCGATCCGCAGACGATGTGGCAAGACATTATCCGGCTTGCCAAAGAAGCGCTGCAGCAGACGCCTGAGGTCGAAATTCTGGCGATCTCTTCGACAAGCCAGCGGCAAGGGATTGTCCTGCTGAACGAGGCTGGGCAAGCGATGCTCGGACTGCCGAACATTGACAACCGCGGGCTGGAATGGGAAAAAGACATCGACGATTTTCCAACCGTGTATGGTTTGACCGGCCGCTGGATCAGCACGCTCTTTTCCGCGTTGAAACTGCGTGGCGTCAAAGAGCGGCAGCCGCATATCTGGCAGCAGATTGCCGCGTTTACGAGCATCAGTGATTGGGTCGGCTACGAGTGCACGCGCCAGCTGTCCTATGAACCGTCGCAGGCGTCGGAAACATCGCTGTTCGACGTCGGTCGCGGCGAATGGTCGAAGGAGCTGTGCGCGAAGTACGGCGTTGAATACGCCTGGCTGCCGGCCATCAGGGAGAGCGGCTCCATTCTCGGAAACATCATGCCTGAGCTGGCGGAAGCGTTAAACCTTTCGGCTGAGACCGTCTTCATCGTCGGTGGAGCGGACACCCAGCTGGCCGTGAAAGGCGCACAGCCGGACACGGATGATATCGTCATTGTTTCGGGCACGACTACGCCAATGGCAAAGATCGTCGACGAGTACAGGGTCGATCCTTTGGCCCGTTGTTGGAGCAATCGCTATGTGAACCCCAATCAGTTCGTCATTGAAACAAATGCGGGCGTGTCGGGGTTAAACTATCAGCGCCTGAAAAACGTCTTCTTTCCTCACAAAGACTACGCGGAAATGGAAGATGAAGTGCTGAAGCTGAAAAATCCGACGTGTGTGGCTTCGTTTGGAACCTTGGTGTTCGACAAGAACCTGCCATTGTCAAAAGGCGGATTCCTGATGGACGCACCGGCGCATCAGGACGTAACGGCAGCCGATTTCGTCTTTGCGATCATTTTTGATATCGCTTGTTCGATCAAACACAACTTTGACGTGCTCATGGACATCTCTCCGAGCGAAAAAGACTACGTCATCGGCAGCGGCGGCGGATTCCAGGGAAAAGTCCTGCCGCAATTGCTCGCCGATCTGCTGCAAAAGGAAATTCGCATTAAAGCGGAGTACAAACAGGCGTCCATCGCGGGCGGAGTCGTCATCTGCAACGAAGCGCTGGCGATCGAAACGCCGCGCAAACCAGTGATCCAGACGTATACGCCGTCTGCAAATGGACATTTGCTCGGGTTATACGAAAAATGGGCTAATTTCAGACGCAGCATCAACGAACGCTAAACAACTGATCGGGAGTGAAAACATGCACATCAAACGAGACATCGTCGAATACGCACAACGGATGGAGAAAACCGGTCTGGTCGTCGGCACAGCCGGGAACGTCAGCGCCAAAGTGGGCAACATCATGTACATCACGCCGTCTGCCCTGCCGTACTCGGAAATGACGGAAGCGGACATTCTGGAAGTCGATCTGACGACGAATGCCGTCGTTGCCGGCAAACGCAAGCCTTCCTCGGAAACGCCGATGCACAGCAATATTTATAAGCACAACGCAAGCATCAAGGCGATCGTGCATACGCATTCGACGTACGCGACGATGTTTGCCTGCGCGCACATGCCGATTCCGTTCGTGCATTACGCCGCCGCTGACATCGGGACGGAAATCGCCGTCGCACCGTACGCCCGCTACGGGTCCGAGCAGCTCGCGATCAATGCGGTCAATACGCTGGGCGACAACAACGGCGTGCTCTTGGCGAATCACGGCGTCATTGCCGTCGGCGAGACGCTGAAAGATGCGTTCCGGCGGGCAGAGACGATCGAAGAAGTAGCCCGGTTGGCCTACGGCAGCTATTTGCTCAACAGCGTAAAACCGCTGAGCGAGAAAGATCTGGCCGATGCGCTGGAAGGCTTCAAGACATACGTAAGCGGCTGAGGGGGCCCAATCCGTTCCACTTATCCAAACGAACATTTCAGACAGGCAGCGCAAGATTTTTTTGCGGCTGCTTGTATTTGTTTTTATATCGGAAAAGTGTCCTGCTCGGACTAGAAGGCTTTGACCGGGGCTGTGCAGCCGTGGCTGCGGTGGAGAAGAAAGCGGAACCGCTCCCAAAAGCCACAAGTTCCGCTTCCTGGAAAAATTCCAGCCTGTACGCACAAAAACGAGCATATTACGGCAGCTTGCATTGGAGATCGATCTGTAGGGGAATGGCGGTATACATCTGCATCCGCAGCCGATCCCGGTTTTGTAACCAATAGCGAAGATAGATAAATCTATCATAGAGGTATAAAAATTAAGCCGTTTCACTTTTCGTGGCAGCTTGTTCGCATCCGTTTCCATTTTTCGATCTGGATAACTTTTCGTTCCTGTCCAGTGGAAAATCTTCACCTTGCGCAAGCAGCAACCCTTCAACGATTCCTTCCAGCTTGATTCGGTTATCCCTCGACAGTTGACGGATCATCCCCAGCAGTTGGACCTCTTCCGGCAGGAGGTTGGCATTTGTAATGTGCCCTTGAACATCCATGCATCCCTCACCGGTCAGCAGCCACTCCATCGACACGGAGCATAGCCTGGAGATCTGGTAAAGAATCATTGTCTCCGGGATACGATTTTTTGAAATGTAGTTGGTAAACGCCTGTGGCGTGATTCCCAGTGTCTCGGCGATATGCTTTTGGGTCAGATTCGCGTTTTTTATGGACGTTTTTAGCCTTTCTCCGAAATCACCCATTTGCCTCATCTCCTTTAAAAATTAAACCGTTGTCGGGTTTCCGTTAACATTGTCACCTTATAAGATTTGGATGAATCAACAATAGACAAAATAAAACGGATTTCATCAAAATTAGACGAAAAAAATCAAACGATAGTTGTATTTCTTGTTGAAATGAAACAATCGTTTTATTATAATGACGATAAACGACATAGACAGGAAACAAATAAGCAAACGGTTCAATATAAAATAAAATAGTACCATATTTAGTGTAACCAAGACAATGAAAGGAAAACAGGCCTGAGAGGATGTGAGCGTATTGAGGAAACGGAAACTAACGCCGCTGGGCATTGAGGTGAAGAAACGCCTGATTGAAGTAGGGAAAACCCAAGTGCAGTTGGCCGAAGAAATTGGTATATCGAACAAGTACCTGAATCTGATTCTTTACGGTGACCGTTCCGGCAAGACCTACGTTCAAAAAATTGTCAGAGTGCTAGGTATTGATCCGGAAAAAATGAATTACATAGCGTAGCTTGTTGCTCAAAACGTTCCGTGATATGAACAGGAGAAGATGAGTGGAAATGGAAAAGAAATTTGTATCCCAAGTTTGTGAAGGCGATATTCTCGGAAAAGACATAATTGTTAATAATTCCCTCTTGCTTAAAGCCGGTACAGTTCTTCATTCAAGAATCATTGTAAAACTAAAGAAAATCGGGATAAAAGAGCTATTCATCAGGCCGTCTACCCCTGAACAAATGTCAAAATTTTCGGAAATTACTCAACGAAAACAACACCAGTCCCGTAAAAAAGGAGAGGAAACTCCTTCTAATCTCAAGTCCTGCATGAGCGAATTATTTTATCAAACAATAAAGGATCTGGTTTTTGAAAACAGGTACGGACTGGCCGTGAACAGCAAAGGTTTGTTGGATATGATCGTTCAAGAATTCGAGGATTTGATGAATGTTCCCGTCGTGTCCAGACTTCTGACTAAGATGAAAGAATGGGATTATTTCACATTTTATCATATGGTTGATACGTTTATTTTTGGAACGGTCTTCTTTCATTATTTAGGTCTTCCCCATAAAAAACAGTTTGCAAAAGGCTGCCTGCTGCATGACATTGGAAAAATGTCTATCCCTCGTGAATTGATTCAAAAAAACGACCGCTTGACTTCCATGGAGTTTGAAATGATCAAGCTTCATACCATTCTTGGAGCAGCTCAACTGAACGAAAGCGAGATCACATCTGATGTGGCCTATCTGGCTAGACAGCACCATGAACGTTTAGACGGTTCGGGCTATCCGGACGGATTAGTGAATAGCGATCTGAATGAAGAGGTTCGCGCGCTCATGATCATTGATGTTTATTCAGCCATGACGTTAAAACGCTCCTATCGGGCAGCGCTCGACAGTGAAGAAGCTTTGAAATATCTGCTTCGAGGCAACGATCAGTTCGATCAAGTTTTTGTCCGGGAGTTTATGTCCATGCTGCATATTTTCCCGAACGCTTCCATTGTAACCCTTTCAGACTTATCTAAAGCGAGGGTCATAGAGGTACCTAAATCCTTTCCTTATTTGCCGATCTTGCAAAGGCTGGAAACAGAGGATCGTTTTCAGATTCCGCTCGATTTGTCCATTTCCATTTCACATTTTGGTGATAAGAAGGAATAGGAAGTTTACACGTAAAAACTGAGGGATCATTGACTGCGAAAGACGTTTCGCTTTTTTGGGCTTCAATCACGATCTTCCCGGAAGCAAGAGCACGTCAGGTAGCATGCTTGATAGGAAAACGAATGGATAAGCAGTTGCGACGTGCTCTTTCTTACCCGCCCCTCTGTTCTCTCCCGCCACGCCTGCCCAGAACAAGGCCTCCTCTTTTTCCGGAAATTACAATATTAGCAACGTATTAACGATAAATACTTTGTTTACATTTATTAAAAAAGTAGCATATAACAAAACATTTTGGTGACAAAATAATCGCAATTATATTACTATTTATAATGGATAAGCTTATCAAAAATAGGATGAAACTAAAGGAGGGAAACCCTTGGCAAATCTAAGACAAGAGCGGGCGCGAAGGCGCGATTGCGCACGGCAGCCGACCCCTGGCAGCCAAAGTTGGTCGATGGACTGTTTGCCAGATTCGGTGAACTTGGTTTGTGATTGCTCGTTTGAATGATGCTCTCTCTTGCCTCTGTGTGGCATGAGGGAGTTTTTGTTTTCTGTACGAGTTGTTATGGTATGATCAAATCAGATTGATACCAGCTATATCCAGGTGCGACTGGACAGTCGAGCAGTTTGGCTGGTTCATGCGATAAAGAGAACAGGGGGAGCGATATGTATCTTGTCACGGCCAAAGAAATGCGGGAAATCGATGACCATGTCATCACCTCAATCGGTATCCCTTCGCTTGTACTCATGGAAAATGCAGGTTCGCTAGTGGCACGAGAAGCTGATCGGTTCGCACGGGAACATACAGTACGAGCGCTGACGCACGTTAACAAATCAGATAAAGCATTTCATTGGGCCATTCTCGCAGGAAAGGGCAACAACGGCGGAGATGGCCTGGTGGCTGCCCGCCATCTGGTCGAAATGGGCTATGCCGTTACGATCATCTATGTCATTGCACCAGAGCAGCTCACTGGCGACGCTGCCTGTGAGCGTGACATCATCAATCGACTCAACATACCGACGATGGTGTACGGTGAACAGGCAATCGAATGGCAGCAATTTGACGGGATCATTGATGCATTGCTGGGAACTGGCGCGAGCGGCCAGCCACGCGGTCACTATGCCAGCCTGATAGAAGCAGCCAATGACAGCGGACTGCCGATCATTGCAGTCGATCTGCCCAGCGGGTTGGACCCGGATAGCGGAGCTGCCTATAAACCTTGTATTCAGGCAGTGAAGACGGTTGTTCTGGCGCTGATGAAACGCGGTCTGATGATGACCGAAGGAAAGCAAATGGCGGGTGAAGTCGTCCTCGGCGGCATCGGCATTTGGCCTACATTTGCCGGAGAGCTTGGGGTGCAGACGTTTTACCTAAATGAAGCGTTATTTCGCCAACAGCTGCAGATCGATCCACACCTGCCAAGGCTGGCCGATACACATAAAGGCACGTATGGGCATGTGCTGGTTTGTGCGGGCAGTCGCAGCATGAGTGGAGCGGGCTTGCTCACAGCAAAAGCAGCCCTGCGCGCAGGCAGCGGTCTCGTCACCTGGGCTGTGCCCGACTCGCTGCTCGATTCGCTCATCGGTCATCTGCCGGAAGTTATGCTGGCGGCCTTGCCAGGTAACGGGCATCGCCGGCAGTCTGCGGATGCCTTGCTCGAACTAATGGCCAGTCTCGATGCCGCCGTAATCGGTCCGGGACTGGGGCGTTTTTCGGAGGATACACAGTGGCTGCGCACGCTGTGGGAAGAGAGCTCCGTTCCGCTCGTTTTGGATGCCGACGCGTTGAACATGCTGGCTGAGGCTGACGGCTGCCAGACCTGGCGGAAACGAACAGCACCGGTTATCCTTACGCCACATCCCGGTGAGATGGGGCGATTGCTCGGGATCAGTACGGCTGATGTGCAGAAAGACCGGTTAGAGCATGCCCGGCGCTTTGCCAGCCTCCACCAGCTGACGGTGGTGCTGAAAGGCGCGGGGACGGTGATAGCAACGCCGGATGGAGAAGTATTTGTCAATGAGACGGGGAATGCCGGGATGGCGACAGGCGGCGCCGGAGATGTGTTGGCCGGCGTGATCGGCAGTCTGCTTGCCCAGGGCTTAACAGCGACGCAAGCGGCATGCCTGGGCGTGTGGCTGCACGGAGCGGCAGGCGATCGGGCGGCTGCACAGCGTCAGAAATTGTATTCACTGATCGCAGGCGATATTATCGAGCACTTGTAGGAGGACAACGGCAATGAGTTTTCAGCAAAAAGTGGTGGTTGTGACGGGCGCGGGCAGTGGGATCGGGGCAGGTGTCGCCCAGAGCTTTGCCGAACAGGGTGCGATAGTCGTCATCGCCGAGAAAAGCGAAAGCGCCGGCAAGGAGATGGAACGGCTGCTCCGGCAGCAGGGGGGAAGCGTGCGGTTTATCCAGACAGATGTTGCCAAACCGGAGGACATCGTCCGGCTGATGCAGATGAGTCGGGAGGCGTTTGGCAAAATCGACATCCTCATCAACAATGCAGGCGTGTCGCGCTGGAAGTCTCCATACGAGCTGGAAGTGGGCGAATGGGATGAGATCATCCAGACGAATTTGCGAAGTGTGTTTCTCTGCTCACGCGAGGCGGCGAAAATCATGCGGCAAAGCGGAGGGGGAGCGATTGTCAACATATCCTCAACGCGGGCCCACATGTCGGAGCCGGATACGGAGGCGTATGCGGCAGCAAAAGGAGGAATTCTCGCCCTTACGCATGCCTTGGCCATCTCGCTCGGACCAGACCGCATCCGCGTCAACGCAATTTCACCCGGCTGGATCGAGACTGGCGATCGGCAGCAGCTGCGTGCGATCGATCATCTTCAGCACCCTTCCCAGCGGGTCGGCACGCCGGCCGATATTGCCCGCACCTGCCTGTTTCTCTGCCATCCCGACAATGATTTCGTCACTGGTGCAGAGACGTGGTCGACGGGGGAATGA
>CAMIVR010000145.1 GCA_946402065.1 uncultured Brevibacillus sp.
AAACTGATGATTTTGCCGGACGATATCGCGCAATACGGCATTGATCCGCAGAAAAATCAAAGCGGCCAATCTCTGGCTGGAGACGCGAAAAATCGGCAGGGTGACCAAGACGGACGTCGCCATCATGTATCTCAAAGGAATCGCCAGCGACAAAGTAGTCGAAGAAGTGCGGGCGCGTCTGGACCGGATTGACATCGACGGGATTTTGGAAAGCGGCTATATCGAAGAACTGATCCAGGATGAAAGGTACAGTCCTTTTCCGACGATGTACAGTACCGAACGCCCTGATGTTGTCGCGTCAGAAATTTTGGAGGGACGCATCGCGATTCTGATCGACGGGACGCCGTTTGTGCTCACGGTTCCTGCGTTGATGATCCAGTTCTTTCATGCTGCCGAGGATTATTATCAACGGGCTGATATCAGTACGCTCATCCGGATCATTCGGCTGATCAGCTTCGTTATCGCCTTGCTGGGCCCCTCTCTCTACATCGCGATAACCACGTTTCATCAGGAAATGCTGCCGACTTCTCTGTTGATCGGATTGGCCGCCCAGCGGGAAGGGGTTCCTTTCCCGGCGTTTATTGAGGCGTTGTTGATGGAAGTGACCTTTGAAATATTGCGCGAAGCGGGTATACGGATGCCACGGGCAGTAGGGCAAGCGGTCTCGATCGTGGGAACGCTGGTGCTTGGCACAGCTGCTATCGAAGCGGGCATTGTCTCGGCTGCAATGGTCATTGTCGTATCGATTACAGCGATTTCCAGCTTTGTTTTTCCCGCCTTTAACATGTCCATTTCGATTCGAATGCTGCGCTTTGCCCTGATGGGGCTGGCTGCGTCATTTGGGATATTCGGGATTATCGTCGGTGTCATTGCGCTCGTTCTGCACCTGTGCAGCTTGCGTTCGTTCGGCGTTCCCTATGTGAGCCCGTTTAGCCCGATGATCATTCAAGACTTGAAGGACACCATAGTGCGGCTGCCGATTTGGGCGATGCTTACCCGCCCCCGTCTGATCAGCCAAAAGAATATTTTTCGCCAGAATCGCCCGCCCCGCCCCAAATCCCGGCTGTAACCGGAAAGGAGTTTTTCCCGTGAACCGAACGCTGCTGCTATCGACCGTCTTTGCCGTCTTACTCCTGTTCACTACCGGTTGTTGGGACCGTCGGGAGTTGAACGATCTCGGCATCGTTGTAGGGATGGGGATTGATAAAGCGGGGAAGCAATACGATGTCTCCTTTCAGGTGGTGAATCCGAAAGAAGTGGCTGCGAAGAAAGGCGGCTTCGGCAGCACACCCGTGATCGTGTATCGCGCATCCGGACATACCATCAATGAAGCGATGCGAGAAGTCACGACCGCAAGCCCCCGCAGATTCTATACGGCTCATCTGCGTGTCGTCGTGATCAGCGAAGCGATCGCGAGAGACGGGATGGGAAACGTTTTGGATCTGCTCTCCAGAGATTGGGAAATGCGAACCGATTTTAATCTTGTGGTGACAAAAGGAACAAGTGCAGCTGATGCGCTGCGGGTTTTGACGCCGCTAGAGTCCATCCCGGCGAGCGGAATGTTTAAATCGCTTGAGATGTCGGAGAAAGTATGGGCGCCGACCTTAGGTGTGACCTTGGATCGATTGATCAATGATCTGGTCAGTGAAGGGAAACATCCTGTATTGACCGGACTCCAAGTCAGGGGAGAGCGGGCAGTCGGGCGAACGAAAAAAAATATTACGGAAATCGAGCCTTCTGTATCGTTAAAGTACTTTGGTCTGGCGGTGTTTAAGCGAGACAAGCTGATTGGTTGGCTAAACGAAGATGAGAGCAAAGGGTATAACTATATCCGCAACAATGTGAGAGGTACGGTCGGGCACATGGCCTGTCCCGAAGGAGGGAAAGTCGCCTTGCAGGTGGTTCGCTCGAAAACAAAGCTGAAGGGACGGGTGGTTGACGGGAATCCGAGCATTGATGTGGAAGTGCGGATAGAAGCAAATGTCGGCGAGGTCGAATGCCGGATCGATCTGACGAAAATGCAAACGATCGCCGAATTGGAGAAGAGATCCAGACAAAAAATGGAAAAGGTCATCAAAACAGCAATAGCCAACGTGCAAAAAAAATACAAGGTAGATATTTTCGGATTCGGTGAGGAGATTCACCGCGCCGATCCCAAGGCATGGAAAAGGCTAAAGCATCATTGGGATAAAGAATTCACCAAGCTGCCTGTAAACGTGACGGTTGAAACGAAAATTCGCCGTCTGGGTACGGTGAGCAACTCCTTCTTGCAAGAAATGAAAAAATAAAGGAGCCATGCGGATGTGGGTAATTGCCGGAATACTGATCACTGCTGTCGTGATCGCCTTGATCGAAGTTCCCTTGCTCGTGCGCAAAAAATTGCGCAAAGAATTATGGGTCTTTTCCAGCCTGCTCCTTTTCGGGACTGGTTTAAGTATCGCCAAGAGTCTGGATGTCCAGATTCCCAACCCGCTGGATTGGATGACTGCCGTTTACAAACCGCTTAGCGATCTCCTTACCGGATTGTTAACGTAAGCTGAAGGAGGAGAACAAGATGCTGGATAACGGCAAAATAAACAGCTTGCAATTTGCGATTTTTGTCGGCCTTATAACCGTTGGAGATTCCATCCTGGTGTTGCCGACAATCCCAGCAATCGAGGCGAAGCAGGATGCATGGCTATCAGGAATACTCGGGCTGGCCATCGGGTTGATGGTCGTGCTTTTGCACAGTACGGTTGGCAGGCTCGAACCGAATATGACCCTGGTCCAATTCAACGAAAAAATTCTGGGCAAATGGTTCGGGACTGTCGCATCCCTCCTGTTTGTAAGCTATCCGATTCTCACCTCGGCAGCTACTTTAAGGGAGATTGGGGATTTTATGACCACACATGTCATGCCGGAAACACCGATTCAGGCGATCATCATCTTATTCCTGGGCATCACCATAATGGGGACGAGATTGGGCCTGGAGCCGATGGCGCGGGCTGCGGAAATGTTATTCCCGTTGGTGCTCCTGCTATTTCTCGGTTTCGTCGTTCTTCTTTTACCTGAAGCAAAGCTGGAAAAAATGCTGCCGGTACTTGAGGGTGGGGTAAAACCGGTGCTGCGTGGTTCTCTGCCAGTGATTGCTTTTCCATTCCTGGAGTCCATCGTGTTTTTGATGATCCTGCCATACGTTAATGAGCCAGCCAAGATCAGGAAAAGCTTTTTACTCGGAGCATTGATCGGTGGCATTGTTTTAAACGTCACGATCCTGTTGACGATTGTTGTGCTCGGTCCTGATTTGGCAGCGAGACATATTTATCCCAGCTATGCGTTAGCGAGAAAAATAAGTGTTGGACGTTTTTTGGAAAGAGTGGAAGCGATTATCATGGTTATCTGGGTGATTACCACCTACTTTAAGGTAACCTTTTATTTTTATGCGGCTAATTTCGGCTTGGCACAGCTGTTAAAGCTGAAAGAGTATCGGATGTTAACACTGCCTCTGGGAATGATTCTCGTGGTCATGGCACTGGTTGTTGCTCCGAATATAACGTATTACAATCATACAATCGCTTCCTACTGGCCGTATTACGACTTTACGTACGGCCTGCTATTCCCTTTGGTATTGCTCGGTGTCTATGCAGTTCGCAAGCGGGGTACAAAGTAGAACGAAAAAAACCAAGCCGATGGTTATGACTCCAGCCTTACAAAGATGTAATCTTGCTGTAAGCAGAATCGATGGGAAGCACGCCACGCTTTTCATACAATACAATCAGATCGTACCCGGTAATGGATAAATGAGAGTGGAAAGATAAAGAGGAGGCAATACATATGGAGATGCTGCAAGTCAATAACGTTACGAAAATTTACGAAGGGAAAGTATCGTACAGGGCTTTGTCCGATATTACGATGACGATCGAGCAGGGCGAGTTCGTCGGGATCATGGGCCCATCCGGCAGCGGCAAAACGACGCTGCTCAACATGGTGTCAACCATCGATTCGCCGACATCAGGTGAAGTGCTGATTAACGGGAAAAATCCGCACCGTTTGAAAAAGGGGGAGCTGGCAAGGTTCCGTCGCCGTGAACTCGGTTTTGTGTTTCAACATTTCAACTTGCTCGACACTTTGACTGTCCGGGAAAATATTGTGCTGCCGCTTACACTTGACGGTGCCAGCGTCAAGGAAATGGATGAAAAAGTGAGTGTCGTCGCCAAAAATTTGGGGATTGTGCCGATTCTCGATAAGCGCACATACGAAATCTCCGGCGGTCAATCGCAGCGGACAGCCATTGCCCGGGCGATCATCCATGCGCCCAAGCTCCTGCTTGCCGACGAACCTACAGGCAATCTCGATTCCAAAGCATCGCGCGACGTGCTGGAGACGATGCAAAAAATCAATCAGACTGTCGGAACGACGATGATGATGGTTACCCATGACCCGCTGGCCGCCAGCTACTGTGACCGCGTCATTTTCATCAAGGACGGAGAGCTGTTTAACGAAATCCACCGCGGCGAGAATCGCCAGGCGTTCTTCCAGAAAATCATCGATGTGCTGTCACTGCTAGGGGGAAATGCGCATGACCTTTCGTCAGTTCGCGTTTAACAACGTATTTCGCAACAAGCGGACCTATGCTGCCTACTTCCTGAGCAGCGCGTTTTCAGTAATGGTCTTCTTTGTCTACGCGATGTTTGTCTTTCATCCCGGTGTTGAGCAAGGCGTCCATAAGGAACTGGTTGTCGCAGGGATGAAGCTCGCGGAATACGTCATCTACATCTTTTCGTTTTTCTTCGTGCTGTATTCAGTCAGTGCGTTTTTGAAATCGCGCAAAAAAGAATTCGGCGTGTTGATGATGCACGGGATGTCGCAGTGGCAGCTGAACAAGCTCGTCTTTATTGAGAACATGGTGATTGGATTTGTCTCGATCGTGTGTGGAATCGTGATCGGGTTGATTTTTTCCAAATTCATCCTGCTCGCCGGCGCTTATATTCTCGATATGGACAAACTGTCCTTCTACGTTCCAGCGGAGGCTGTAGGGCTGACATTTGTCGCCTTCCTGGGGTTGTTCCTCGTTATTTCGACGCTGACCACCCTGTTCGTTCGGGGAAACAGGCTGATCGAGCTGTTTCAGGGGAGTGCCAAGCCAAAACCCGAGCCGAAGAACTCGATTCTGCTGTCCCTGCTGTCGGTTGGACTGATTGGCACGGGCTATGTATTAGCGGCAACGACTACGAAAGACACGATAGCCTTTCGGATGCTGCCGGTAACAGGAATGGTTATCGTCGGCACGTACTTCCTGTTTACCCAGTTCAGCATCTTTGCCCTGCGCCTGCTGAAGCGCAATCGCCATTTGTACTGGCACCGGACCAATCTCGTCATCATTTCCGATCTGGTGTATCGGATGAAGGACAACGCCCGCATCTTTTTTTTGGTGGCAATCGTCTCCGCTGTCGCTTTTTCAGCCGTCGGCACACTTGCTTCAACGGGCGCGGTAGAACGTCAGACGCAGGATTCCAACCCGTTCACGCTCAGCTATTCATACGAAACAGGACCTTCCGGTGACGAAGCGCAAAAAGCGAAAATCGCCGAGATTGAGCGCAAATTGCAACAGCTTGGCGTTGCCTATACCAAAGTGCAAGCCACTGTCTATGAGCAAACGAGTGTTCAGAGCGGCAACAAAGTAACCATCGTCAAGCAGGATGACTTTAATCGATTGGCGCAGGCGCTGGGGTGGGGGAATACGACAGTCGAAGGGCATGAGGCGATGTTTGTCCCGGGCTTCCCGGAGCAGCGGATGTACCTTGAGGGAGAAGAGCACACGGTTACGTTGCAGGAGAGCGGCATTACCGTGCATGCCGCCAAGGTAGTCGATCGCTCGGTCTTCTCGTCTGTATCCATCGGCTCCAACATCCTCCTGGTTTCGAACGAAGTATTTGACGCACTCAAACAGCCAGGTCAGAAAATTGTGTATACCGGCTTTCAGGCTGACGATTGGAAAGCGACCGAGTCGTTAGGGCAGGAACTGGTCGAAGCGAACAAATACGAGGATCCGCTCGAGCTGTTTTCCTCCTATGCGCACGAAGTGAAAATGTTTCGGCAGATCTACGGCGTGATGCTGTTTATTGGCGTGCTGGTCGGCGCGGTGTTCTTCGTATCTGCCGGCAGCTTCCTGTACTTCCGCCTGTATACGGACCTGGACTACGACAAGCGCCAGTACCGGGCGATTGCCAAGCTCGGTTTGTCTGAAAAAGAATTGCGGAAAATTGTCACGCCACAAATCGCCATCTTGTTTTTCCTGCCGTTTGCAGTGGCGTTCGTCCACAGTGTCTTTGCCTTTATCGCGCTGCAAAGCCTGATTTATTACTCGATTGCCGGCAGGACACTGGTTGTTCTCGGGTGCTTCCTGCTGCTGCAAATTGCTTATTTCTTCCTTATCCGCTCGCGTTACCTGCGGCATTTGAAGGAAGTCGTCCGGTAAGGATCAGCGGGCAAAAAACAGGAGCTACGTCAATAAAGCGAGGGATTCCTATATGAAAAAACGTTGGTGGGCACTGCTGATCGTCGGGATCGCAGGAGCCGGCTTCTACGGATATACGTCATTTGGAGCAAACGCTCCGACAGGCGTTGCGGTCACGGTAGGCAAAGTGACGCAGAGCAATCTGGAGAGCAAGGTTTTGACCTCCGGAGAAGTGAAAGTACAGCAGGAGATTACGCTCTATGCCAAAGGGGCAGGGAGTCTGCATGACTTTACCCTGAAAGTAGGAGACAGCATTCAAGCCGGTCAGGTGATCGGCAAAATCGATACAGCCGATGTCTTGAGCAAGATCAGGCAAACCGATGCGCAAATCCTCGAACAGCAGGCAAACCGGGCCAAAGAGACAGCAGGTCCCGAGCCGGAAGAGATCGCCAAATTGACAGCAATTTTGGCGCAAAGACAAAAAGACGCCTAGGAAGCTGCCAAAGCGTATCAGCGAACGTCACAACTAGTCCAGTCCGGAGCACTGCCCAAACAGGATGAAGAAAAAGCGAAAGCTGATCTGGACAAAGCCGAATCCGAGGTCAAGGTAGCACAGGAGGAAGTCGCTCTGCGGCAAAAGGGGCCGCGGAAAGAAACGTTGGCAGCACTGGATGCAGCGGTGCTTCGGCTGCAAGCAGAAAAAGCTGAACTGGTCAAGGAAGCTGCCGAAAACACGATCACTGCGCCGGCGAGCGGAACGGTCCTGACAATCGGCGTCAATGACGGAGAGACGCTGACCAAAGGCAAGCCGCTCCTGACGATGGGCGACATTGACCAATTGGTGGTTGAGGCGAATGTGAACGAGTCCGACATCTGGAAAGTAAAAGAGGGGCAGCTGGCGGAGATCGCCGGAAATGCGCTCGGCAAAGAAACATTGTCAGCCAAAGTGTCGCGGATTGCTCCGGCTGCTGTCACCGTTAAAGACGGACAAACCGAAGTCAACCGGGTCAAAGTAACACTGGCTCTGACTACCCCGTCCAGGCTGATCAAACCCGGGTTTCAGGTAGATGTCAATATTCTCATCGACCAGCTCGACAGCGCGCTGCAAGTGCCGTTGGAAGCCGTCCAGCAGGAAAAGGACGGCAGCAGCTTCGTATGGATCGTGGATAATGGACTGGCGAAAAAAAGCAAGGTGGAGACGGGGATTGAAAATGAACTGTTCACTCAAATTAAACAAGGTCTGAGCCTGGATCAGACCGTGATTCTAAACCCGCCCAAAGATCTCATGGAAGACACTCCGGTAACCCCGATGACGCCTATGTCATCAGCCGCTCTATAGGGGGGATTGGCATGCTGCAAATCGAAGGCTTGAGCAAAACGTACAAAACCGGCGATGTCGACCTGCGCATCTTGAACAATGTCGCTTTGACAGTATCTGCTGGCGAGTTCGTCGCCATCATGGGGCCGTCTGGCTCCGGAAAGTCGACATTTATGAATGTTCTCGGTTGTCTGGATCGGCCGACAGGAGGCACGTATATCCTCGACGGTGTCGAAGTGACGACACTGAGCGAAAAAGAACTGGCCCAGGTGCGCAACAAGAAGATCGGCTTTGTCTTCCAGTCCTTTAACTTGCTGCCGCGTGCGACCGCACAGCGCAATGTCGAGCTGCCGATGCTCTATGCAGGGATTGGTGCAGGGGAGCGCAAGCGTCGGGCAGAAGAGGCGCTGAAGCGCGTCGGTTTGGGCAAACGGCTGGATCACAAGCCGAATCAGTTGTCCGGCGGGCAGCGTCAACGGGTGGCAATCGCCCGCGCGTTGGTCAACCGCCCGGCAATCGTGCTGGCTGACGAACCGACAGGGAATCTGGACAGCCAATCGACACGGGAAATCATGGCCATCTTTCAGGAGCTGCACGCCCAGGGAGTAACCATCGTGCTCGTCACGCATGAGACAGATATCGGCCAGCACGCCGAACGGATCGTGACGTTTCGCGACGGACAGATCATCGCTGACGAAAAGGTGGAACAGCGCCTGTTTGCCAAGTCGGTGGAAGAGGGGGGCGGCGAATGAATCTGAAAGAGAGCATCTCCGTATCCATTGAGGGCGTCTGGGCCAATAAAATGCGCTCGGCACTGACCATGCTGGGCATCATTATCGGCATTGCCTCGGTTATTGCTGTCGTGACGATTGGCAAAAGCGGACAGCAGTACATTATGAAAGAAATGGAACGCTTCGGTGCGCAGACGTTTAGCGTGGAGACAAAATGGGACAGCAAGGAAGAGAAAAGCGATAGCGATCTGACGATTGAGGACGCCGAAAACCTGCGGGAGATCAGTCCAAGCATTGACCAGATGGTCGCGATCCAGACAGCAAGCGCGTCGATTGTCGGGCCAAAGGGAAAAGAAAGCGCGACCGTCAAAGGAACAGGGGCGGAGTACAGCGACATGATGACCGAAGCCAAAATCGTTTCCGGCCGCTTCTACTCGCCTGCCGATGACAAAGAGATGCGCTCCGTCATCGTTCTGGACAAAGCGCTTGCGGAAAAACTGTTCAACAATCAAAACCCAATCGGACAGCGAGTGCAGGTTAACAACCACTCCCTCGTCGTGATCGGCCTGACGGAGAAAACGTCGGATTCGTTTGGAATGGGGCGGATCAAATGGGCATACGCGCCGATTCGCACCTTTCAACAAGTTTTCAATGACAAGAAAGTGAGCTATTTGCAGGGGACGGCAGTGGAAAAAGAAGGGCTGTCCCAGGCGATGGAGCAGGCGGTGCAGTATCTCAACCGCAAGCACAAGCACGTCGATCATTACGAGGCAAGCAGTCCGCAGCAGGAAGCCGAGTCGATCAACCAAATTACCGGGACACTGACGCTCATCTTCGGGGTAATCGCCGGCATTTCCCTGGTCGTCGGCGGTATCGGCGTGATGAATATCATGCTCGTATCCGTCACCGAGCGGACGAGAGAGATCGGCATCCGCAAAGCCCTCGGAGCACAGCGCAAGGACATTCTGTTCCAATTCCTGATCGAATCGCTGATCGTATGCCTGATCGGGGGAGCGTTCGGCACACTGCTCGGGATCGGCATCGCCTCGCTTATTTCCAGCCTGGCCAAATTGCCTCCGCTGGTTTCCTGGGACAGCGTCATTATCGCCTTCGTGTTCTCCAGTGCGATCGGAATTTTCTTCGGCATGTATCCGGCGAACAAAGCGGCACGACTGGACCCGATCGAAGCCCTGCGGTACGAATAAGCACAAAACATCAAGCCCGCTCAACAGGTGCTTTAAGCGGTTGAACGGGCTTTTTTAGCTGGCGGCCAAAACCAGGAGAGTGCCTGTCAATGCAGAAAGAGTATGCGCATCGCTGTGCCGGCGCCGACTTCTGATTCCACTTCAATCTGATGATTCATCCGCTGGCACAGCTCTTTGACCAGATACAGCCCCATTCCGGTCGACTCTTGAAAGATCCGGCCATTTTCGCCGGTGAAAAACGGCTGAAAGACGCGTTTGATGTCCGACTTGGGGATGCCGACGCCGCGATCACGCACTTCCAGCACGACCGTTCCCTCGCGGCAGAAGGCCGAAAGGGTGACATTTTGTTGTGTTCCCGAGGAATAGCGGATAGCGTTCGTCACGAGCTGATTGACGATAAAGAGGAGCCATTTTGCGTCGGATTCAACCGTCAGCGAAGGATCGATCTTCACTTCGGGATAGACGTAGTTGCGGATGAACAGCCGCTTGTGGTCCTGCACGACCTGATGGACGACATCGCGCAGGACGACGCGCTCCACATGGAAATCCTGTTCGAAGACATCGAGACGGGCCGCGTACAATACCATTTCGAGCCCTTTGCCCATCCGGTCGGCTTCATCGCGGATACTTTGCAGCCGCGGGTCATCTTCATCCTGTACAGTCAAGTAGATGACGGACAGCGGTGTTTTCATTTGGTGCACCCACTGCGTGATAAACGTGACATGCTCCCGTTTCTTCCGGTCGTACGCCTGTAATTGCTCCTGGTAGAGGCGATACATCGATGCAAGCAGCTGGTGCAGGGCCTCGCCAAGCGGGGAGAACCCGGCCGGTTGTGTCGCTTCGTCCAGCGAATCCAGCGTCGTTGTCAAGCGTTGATAGAAAAGCCGGTTGGTCACATAGCGAAAGGCAAAATAGCCTGCCAGAAGACAGAGGCTGAGAAACAGCGAATAGGCGGCGATCGACAAATCACGAGCGCCTGAAAACCAATACGTCATCAGCACAATCAGCAATTGGGCCAGGTTGACAAAAATCAGCGGCATCGACTCGCGCAGCAGCAGTCTCACTTTGCGTCCCCCCAGGTGATGATGAGTCGGTAGCCGGAGCCGCGGACGGTTTCAATCCCGTCTTCGATGTCGAGCTCCTGCAGCTTTTTGCGCAGCCTGGTAATATTTACGTTGAGCGTGTTGTCGTCTACGTAGTTTTGATCGTCCCACAGCTTTTCCAGCAGCGCTTCCCGGCTGACGACACGCGGGTAGCGGCTCATCAGCATCTCCAGCAGTTCGGCTTCCTTTTTCGCAAGCGGGACAACGTGGGTTTGCAGACTGACTTCGTGCCGTTCCGGGTACAAGGTCAACCCGGCCAGCTCGACGATCCGCTCATCCATTTTCGGCGCGTATTCGCCGTACGTCCGGCGGAAGTGACTGCGGATTTTGGCCATGACGACATCGTAGTGAAACGGCTTGGCAATGTAGTCGTCGGCGCCATTTTCCAGCGCCATGATTTGGTCCATGTCGCCGGCGCGGGCGGAAATAAAAATGATCGGGCACATCGAGATCAAGCGGATTTGCCGGCACCAGTAATATCCATCGTACTGCGGCAGATTGACGTCAAGCAGCACCATGTCCGGGGAAACGTCGCGAAACTGGTCGATCACTTTGCCAAAATCGCTGGCCAGGACAGCCCGGTACCCGTATTTTTCAATATGTGAACGGAGCAGGTCCGCAATTTTTAAATCATCTTCAACGATCATGATTGTGTACATGTGAGATTCTCCTTTTGGCATATCGCAATAAACAATATCATACCTGAATTTTCTCTATCGTAGCATACAGCGGCGGCAATTTCCTCGGACCTGAAACCGATTGAAATAGGAATAAATGGAGGACACGCAACAGTTGACGAGTCCGATTGTTTTTCCATACGATAGGAAGTAGTTGCCTTCTATAAATTTCGTGACCTTTTTTTGCCGAGGCGCGTCAATAGAGATAGAGAAATAGCAGCGGGTTGGAGGAAGAGTGATGGGAATGCCGATTAAGCGGGCAGGGGAAGAGTCTGCTTCACTTACGGAAGAAAAAAATGGCTACTGTGAAACGCGTGACTTTACAGAACTGTACGATGAGTTCTTCGATCGGGTCAATCGCTATTTGCGCTGCCGTGTCAATAATCCTTGGGATGCCGATGACTTGACGACGACGGTCTTTCTCAAGGCATTGGAAAAGTTCGATCAATACAGCCGGACAAGTCCATTTGCTTCCTGGATTTTTCGGATTGCACACAATGCCTTTGTCGATTTTATTCGAAAAAAACGGGAATTGCCGATGGAGCATCATGAATTTATGCAGGGCGAGACGGATGATACCTGGCAGCCTGAGCAACAGGCGCTGACCAATGAAGAAATCAGTCTGCTCAAGGATCGGTTGCAGCAGTTGACGCAAGATCAGCGGGATGTCTTGACACTCCGTTATTTTGCCGATCTCAAAATCAGCCAGGTGGCGGAAGTGCTGGGCAGAACGGAATCCAGCGTCAAAATGAGCTCTCACCGCGGCTTGCTGCGGTTGAAGAAATTGTACGAGAGGGGGGGCCGGAATGAGGAATGACGAGCAGTGGACGGAAGAACTGCACGAGCACACAATCGCACAACTGCTTGTTCATTTGCAAAGCTTGAGGCAGACGGTCCCTGTTAACTACGAGCTGAAGGACGACCTGCGCAATAAGCTGCTGGAGCGGATGAAGCAGCTGGGAGTAGACCAGGCAGGTCAGATGTCGCGGCACATGTCGCGCAAGTTAAGACGGTTTTGGGGTGTGAGCAGCGCGATTCTGCTGTTTGTCATCGTCTCGGTGGCAGGATACTGGTGGAATGAGACGATTCATCTCACCAAAGCAAACATCGTTACCCTGTCTCAGCAAGCCTTTCCTGAAAGCGTTGCGCTATCTCCGAAAGGTGATCGCATCGCGCTTTTGGCAAGCGGCAACAAGCTGGTGATTCGTGCGGTTGACGGGAAGCAAAAAGACGTGTTCTATCATCTGCCTGCCCCGAACGGAAAATACCAAGGCGTGCAATGGGCGAATAACGCACGTCAGATCGCGGTGAGCGAATCGGATCAGCATGCTTCACGCGTCTGGATTGTCGACATCGACAGCGAGAGAAGCGACAGCAGCAGCCGTTTGCTGCGTGAAGAGCGCCAGGCGACCTTCGGTGAACTCAGCTGGTCACCGGACAATTCCCGCTTGGCATTTACGCGAAAAGCCAACGGGAAGACAGAAATATGGCTGAACAGCACCGTATCCCTGGAAGAGCAAAAACTCACCGACGGAAGTCAGCCGGCCTGGTCGCCGGACGGGGAGTACATAGGCTTTCATCGGGAAGGAACGATATACGTACTCCGATTGGACAACGGGGAGATTCACGAGGTCGGAAAAGGCGACTATCCGTCCTGGAAATCGGACAATGAACTGACCTTTACTGCTGCAAGCGGACGACTCGCTGCGGTTACGATGCCGCAAATCAACGACCGGATCGCTTATCTGTCTCTCCCGCTTTCAGAGGATGCAAAGCTGCTGTTTGCCAAGTGGTCGGAAGACGGCAAGCACGTGCTGATTGCCTCCCAAGCGAATCAAAACATCACGTATTCCATTGCAGAAAAAAAGTGAGGGAAGGAGGGATACAGCGATGTGGAAGTGGATTGTCATCGCAGCGCTCGTTTTTGCAGGGTCCTCGAGCCTGCCGGCAGCGGCAGAAGAGCAGCCGTTTGAAATCGAGATTGACCAGCCGCTCAATGGCATCATGAAGTACGAACAGTGGGTTCAGTTGGGCGTTACACTTACGAACCACGGTGAAGCGTTTGCTGGCTGGCTGGAGGTTGGCAGCAAGGCGAAACGATCGGAACCTTCGCGCGCGAGCTTTCGCCAGGCGATTGAAATCGGAGCAGGCGAGTCCAAGCGATTTACGTTTGAAATGCCGGGGGAGTGGGTGCAAAACGTCCCGGAAGCAGTGGTCCGGCTTGTGAAGAATGGAACGAGAATACAGACTGTCCCGATACCTACGTATTACCAGCGTGAAGGGACTGTGATTGGCGTGATTGATGATAATCCGAATGTGTTTCACTTTCTGTCAATCGCAAGCAAGGATGAGAGACGATACGCTGATATTTATACGGTCCAACCGATTAAGGCAGAAGAGATTCCGACGGAGTCGTGGATCTTGAAAAACCTGGATGTGCTTGCCATTGGCAGTAGCGGCACAAGGCAATTAGATGACAAGCAAATCGCTGCGATTAAAGATTGGGTTAGTCGCGGTGGTGTGCTCATTTTATTTTCTGGGCCCGGTCAGGAGAATACGGTTCAGCCGTTCACCGGTATTTTACCGCCACTCGTCAACAAGGGCGGCCTTCGTACCGATTTGCTGGAATTGACCAAGCTGACGGGCAAGCAACCGCCGATTTCGTCACTTGCCGTCTACGATCGCAACATGCCGTTGTTCAGTTCAAAACAGGTCGGCGCGGGTGTCGTTTTGTTTGCCAACTACGATGTCGGGGCCGAGCCGCTTGCTTCCTGGCAGTACAATCGGGACTTGTGGAAAGCTGTGCTGGGAAATTTCAATGCGACCAAAATGATCCAATCGACAAACGATCGGTTGTTTGACGGGTCAAGCATGAGCAAGCTCATTCCTGGTGTCGCCACGCCTTCTGTCGTCTGGCTCATCGTCATCTGGGCGGTGTACCTCCTGATGGTCGCACCGGCGCTATACCTCGTTCTGAAGCGCTGGGACAAGCGGGAATGGGCGTGGGGCATTATACCTGCCGGGGCCCTGCTGCTCACGGTCAGCGTGTATCTCATCGGCCGGCCGCTCGTCGTCAAGGAGGATGTCAGCAACAGCGTATCCACCATTCTGATCAAGGACCCGGAACTGGCTGAAGTGAAGACGTACGCCTCCTTCCTGACCGTTTCCGGCGGAACGTATGAAATTCAGACGAAACCAGGCTATTTGTCGGTACCTGTGAATGAGGAAAGACGGAATTACCCGGCGAAAGGGACAATGACCGATGAAGGACAGACGAAGCGGATCAACTACACCAATGTGCCGTATTTGTCGATCAGGCAAGCGATGGCAGCGGGTGTGGAGCATGATCTGGGGGCGTTTGCCGCAGAGCTGTCAGTCGAATCCGGAAGCTTGCGAGGCAAGGTCAAAAACAACACCCGGTTTGACATGCAGGAGCTGTATCTCGTATTTGGCTACCAGAAGGTTCCGCTCGGTCAAGTCAAAAAAGGCGAAGAGAAGCGAGTGGACGTGAAGGTGGCAAAATACTACCTGCCCAAAAATTCATGGCAAACGGACAAGCGCTTGGCGCGCAACAGTGAACAAGAGCTAACCGAAGCCCGCAAGACAGCAGTCAACGATCTGAGCTCTTTTAACCGGCTTACCGTTGTGGGAATCAGCACGGAGGCGTTGCCTGTGCTGACGTTGGATGGCCTTTCGCAGCGGAATTATTGGAACGTCTTTTCTCAGGCTGCACCGCTGTCTCCAGGAAAGAACGGACGGGTCACCTACCCGTATGGAACCATTTCATCGCATACGGTCAACACGACTGGGGGAACCCGGTTTAATGGCAGCGTCTGGGAATTGAGCAACGGCAATCTTACGCTTTCGCTTGATGTCAAGGAAGCACTAACCGCTCCGAAACGAGTGGAAATTCCCTTGAACGAAAGCCCGTACCGACCGTTTAAAAAAGAAATCTTCCAT
>CAMIVR010000146.1 GCA_946402065.1 uncultured Brevibacillus sp.
AGGACATTGACATCCTCCTTGAGAGTAGCGACATCGTCCTTGAGGACATTGACATCCTCTTTAAGAGCCGCGACATCGACTTTCAGCCCGCTGACGTCTTCCTTAACCACAGCCATTTCCGTCCTTAACTCTTCCACGCCTACCTTCAGACCACTTACATCAACCTGCAGTTGGCAAATATCGGTTTTCATAACCGATATGTCTGCCCTTATTTCTTGAACTTCCCCCTTAACACTGTGAATCTCATGTTCTACGCGATCCAAGCGCAGATGAATCGGTTGCAGCTCTTCACGCATAGCAGAGCGCATCAACATTAGCAATGCCTCTTCGTTCATCCGATCCTCCCCCAGTTACCCTTATACAGCTATTTTAACACAAGACAGAGGACCTCTTAAAAAAATATGCACAAGAAAAATAACCATCACGAATAGAGCGCTATGCCACCAGTCCGCTTAAGATGTCGCTCTGCCCGTGTTAAAAAAAGCGCCGCTTGACCGCTACCGGCCGGCGAATCAGTTCGCGCTGCTCAGGCTTGAGTTGTTCCCATGTGTCGTCGGTTTGACCCTGGATCCATGCCTGCACCTGCTTGCGGTGGAAGATCGGGCCGATAGCATGCGCTGGGCCGGGGGAATTGCTAAGAAAAAAGTGACATGAAATTCATGCCACTTGCGAGTCCATGTCACTTATACGGTTTGCGAAGCTGGTCGAGAAAGCTGCGCATGCGCGCGACTTCTTCAGGAGACAGCGGTTTTGTATTGTAACGATGCTGTTCATAGAAGCGGGTTATTTGTTCGGCCAGCTCAATGCGGGACCGATCCGTCCAGACGAGGCGAATTCGCTGTAAAAATTCGTGGCTGGTCTCGCCGGTTCGTATCACGTGATTGTGCTTGGCCATATAGCGGAGAAATTGTGCATACAGATACCGGGCCTGGTCATCCCGCGATGTTCGCCAATCGTGCAATAGCGAGCGAAGACGATGCCCCGGCCGGTTTTCTCCCGGGCTTTCCGATTCGATCGGGGAGATCGTGGCTTCTCCTGGTGAAGTGTCGGGGGATAACGCTTGTTCCGTCTGGCGATAGCGTCGCCTCCAGATCGTTCGGAAGAGCCAGATGGCAAACACGAGGACAAGCGCAGTGAACAGATATGGCAGCAACAGCGAAAACAAGTCAGTAGCGGCTGTCTCCGTCAACGGGCTGCCCGTGTCTTCCTGTACGCCGTCGTCGTGAGAGAACAGGTTTTGCAAGCTGGAGAGGTTGGCAAACAGGCCACTCAGCTTTTCAATCAGTCGTTCGATCCACTCGGACAGTGTAGGGGCCATCCATGCGAATAAACCGGCCAGTGGCAGCTTGATTATGGACCAAAGCCCGTAAAGCAAGGCGAGCAACAGACTGGCGATACCTGTGTACAGCACGGTCAGTGTCAGGTTTGCTTGCAACAACTGCGAGCATAGCGTCGTCAGCAATGATTTGTCCACCGCAGGCGTTTGCGGCGGCTGCTCCCGCGTCATGTATTCACCCCACCCGACGAGAGTGGACCAGAAGAGCACGACGGCAAGCATGACGAACAACGGCACGACGTCCGGCTTTTCTGGCGACAGGAGAGAGACGATCATGCTTTGATACACCAGATTGAGAAGAGAGAGCAGGATAGCGATGATCGTGCGGCGGTAATAGTCATAATCGTATAGACGACCGGAAAAGTTATGTTGAATCCGCCAGAAAAACAGGCCGGCTGACAAAATCGCCACAACCCAGGAGGCAAAGATCACGTAGCTGAAAATCCCGATGGCGGCAATGAACGGATAAAGCAGCACGTGCAGCGTGAAGCTACGGCCGCCGCCGATATACAGCCAGCTGCCGACCAGACAAAGCACGGCCAACAGCAGCGCCATGCCGAGCAGACTGCTGATCGACAATGGCAGGAACCCGAACAGCAACAGCAGGGCAACGCCCGTAAACGCTTCGAGCGACAGGGCGAGCCACGGGCGGATAAGCGCGCTATTGAGCATAGGAGCGATCCCCCTTCGGCTGTTTGTGCAATTCTGTTCGCCGCAATTGTGCCGTTTCCGCCGAGCTGTCGATGATTGTGACGTGATGGCCGCGCTGGAGCAGGCGCTTGACCGCTTCTTCCACATCGTCATCCAGGCGCGGAGAGACGAGCACGATGGCTTGCCGATCGCGGCTCTGCTCGAGACGGCGCAAGACGGTGACGATCGGCGTCGGGATGTAGTAATGAAGCCGGGCCAGATGTGTCATGACTTGCAGATGGTGACTTTTCCCGCTGCCTTTGGCGAGGTGGTAGCCGTCCTTCCCCCGATAGCGGACGTTGATGAAGAGCTCGTATGCGAGTGCTTCGCGTCGGCACTTCACGGCAAGAGAAGCCAGGATGGAGATCGTCTGCTCGTTTTGTTCATCGTTGTGCCGGTGCTGCAGCGGCTCATACGAGGGGAGGATATGGCCGATGACTTTCCAGTTGGGCTGAGCGGTATACTCGTACTGCCGCGTTTGCAGTGAACCGGTTTTGGCGCTGGCCTTCCAGTCGATGTGCTTGAGGCGATCCCCTGCTACATAGGGCCGAACACCACGCAAAAACGTATGGTCTTCCTCCACCCGCTGTCGCGAAAGGTGACGACCGGTCGGTTGGGAGTCGCCGAGCTGGAACGCAGGCACGGCCTGGATTCGCGGATAGACCAAAAGATGGAACGGCAGCGGCAGAGACAGCTCACATGCATCGTCTAAGAAGAGTGGCAGTGTCACAAGTTGGACGTCGGACAGCCAAATGAGCCCGCGCGACTGTGGAATCAGGGTGAAATTGCGAACGACTTTGGACCGGCGGGGCAGGTTGAACCACAGACGAACATACGAGCGCTTGTTGATGATCGTTTGCTCGTCTACCTCTTCTACCCGGACATGCTCCGGCAACGAGAACGTACATCGCGTACACGGCAGCGGCAGCCAAGAGTGATTCACTACCGTAAACCGGATGTGCACCGGTGTATGCGGCATGACCTTGCTGCTGTCTGCCTCCCAGGAGAGCGTAAGCAGGCGAGGCAGCCTGCGCTGCCACCATTGCATAAAAAATGCCATAAACAGGAAAAATCCGCCGAACAGCCAAAGGAACCAGCTACCCGAGACAAATCCGAACAGGAGGATCAGACTGCCAAGCAATTGCAAGCCTTGCCGTCTGCTCATTTAGCGCACATCCTGTTCGACAGGAGCCGGTACACTGTTCAAAATCTCCGCAACGACTTCCTGTTCACTCGAATGCAGCTCCGCTTCAAAGGACAGGCGGATCCGGTGGACGAACAACGCCGGCACCACGGTTTTCACATCATCAGGCAACACAAAGCTGCGTCCGTCTATGTAGGCACTTGCCTGAGCCGCCCGAACCAGTCCGAGCATCGCCCGGAGGCTGATCCCGATCTCGACCGCTTTGTGCTCACGCGTCGCTTCGACCAGGTCCAGTACATACGCTTCGACTGCCTCGCTGACGTGGATGGCTTTCACCTCTTGTTGAATCGCTGCGATTTCGCTCGTACTGATGACGGGAACGACGGCTCCCAGCGGTGACTCGGTGCGGAAGCGGCGAAGAATTTCACGGGCATCCTCACGCGAGCCGTAGCCGAGCGACAGACGGAATAAAAACCGGTCAATCTGCGCTTCCGGCAGAGGATACGTGCCTTCCGACTCGATCGGATTCTGTGTGGCGATGACGAACAGCGTGGGTGAGAGCGGCAGCGTCACGCCTTCGATCGTCGCTTGCCGTTCTTCCATGCATTCCAATAGGCCGGACTGGGTCCGCGGGGTAGCCCGGTTGATCTCGTCGGCCAGCAGAATATCGGTAAACACAGGGCCTTGGCGAAGCTCGAACTCACTCGTTTTCGGGTTGAAAAAGGAAAGCCCGACGACATCTGCAGGCAGCAGGTCAGAGGTGAATTGCAAGCGGTTGTATGTACCGCCAATCGCCTGTGCCAGGGTTTTCGCCAGCACGGTCTTGCCCATCCCCGGCAAATCTTCCAGCAAGACGTGGCCCCGGGCCAGGAGCGCGGTAACCAGCAGCTTGACCTGCTGTTCTTTGCCGACGATGACGTGGTTGACTGTATCGAGTAAAACGTGGATTTTTTCCGCTGACATGGCAGCACCTCTTTTTTTGATAATTCGATCAAACATTTCTCTCATTATAAGAATTGCTTCCAGTCGCTTACAAATAAAAAATTATAAAATATTTTTTGCTGATTCGGACTGTTCCAGAAAGCGAAAATGGGGCAGGACCATCCCCAATACAGCAGGGAGACAGGTAATGCCGCCAATAAGGGCAAAAATCGGGCGGATGCCAACGCTTCCGGCACAGAGACTGGCGAAGAGAACGCCCAGCGGCATCGTGCTGCGGATGATCAAAAGCCGAACCGAGAAAACTCTTCCGAGCAGGTGGTTGGGCACGGTTCGCTGATAGATGCTGGTGCTGAGTACATGGAAGCATGGAGCCGCTACTCCGGCCAGCAGTTCGATGAAGACGGCGAGCCAGATCGACTGAATCCAGGCGAGCAATAGAAAACTCAGTCCTCCACAGACAAGCGCGCCCAACATGACGATCCTCCGATTTCGTTTCAGCTTGACCCCACTTCCCGATAACAAGCGAGTGCCGAGAAAGTAACCGAGCGGGTAGCCGGCGATAAACAGCCCGTAGTGAAAGGTAGTCCCGTGAAGTTCTGTGAGGACATACGGCATATTCAGCACCATCGTGACACCGATGCCGAACTGGACAAAAGCAAGGAAAATCCCCAGCCAGAGCAGAGTTTTTTGCTGAAAAAAATAGCCGAACCCGGCCGTGAATTGGCGTACCCAGGGCTCGCTTGCCTGTACAGTGGCAGCTGGGGAAGGGCAGAGGAAAAGCAGCAAGCCGCTGAGCATATACGCTGTGACGACGATGCACAAGGTCGCAGCGGCGTCCAATTGCGAAATCAACAGCCCCCCAAGCGGAGGCCCGAGCACAAGCATCAGGCGCGAGGTTCCGTCGATATAGGCGTTTGCTTGCTCGAGCTGGCGTTTTTCCAGCAGCGTAGGCAGCAATGCCAGACTGGCCGGGACGTAGAGCGGTTGAATCAGCCCCGTCACGATCGAGACGAGGTAAATATGCCAGCTCGCCAGCTCCCCCGTGTACAGCATGACAAGCGGGACGAGGTAGCAGGCAGCGCGTGAAAACTGTGCAGCCAGCATGATCGTTTTCCGGTTCCAGCGGTCGATCGACGGGCCGGCCAGCAGTTGTACGAACAAGGAAGGCAGAAAATACATCAGCCACATGCTGCCGATCGCCAGTTCAGACTCGCCCAGATACGTATACAAAAACCACGAGCTGGCTAACGTGCCGAAGCTGCCGCCGAGAGTCGAGACAGCTTCGCCAAGCCAAATTGCTAAGAATGAGGGGTTTCGCAGCGGGGTTGCCGACGACTGTTGCATTATATCCCTCCAGTGCCCGAGCGACGCTGGAGATAGTGCTGCAAGTCGCTGTGCATCAGCTCGAGGGAAGAGAGCTTGCACCTGTATTTCGTTCCATCCCCTGTGACCAGCTGGGCAGAGCGGAGCATGGAGAGGTGGTGATGGACAGTAGACTTGGAGAGGGCCAGCTTGTCCGTCAACTCCTGCAGCGTATGCTCCCGTTCGTATAAAAGCTTGAGCAGACGCAAGCGATGCTCGTCACTGAGCGCTTTATGCCGCTGGACGAGACTGAGCGGCGGTCGATAGACGTCAATATCCTCTGCAAGGCTGTCGTCTGCGAGCGGGTAGTAGAAAATGGTCGTACCTTCGGCGGCGGCCTGAACATTCCACGGGCGATAGATATAGTGAGGGATGAGCAGCACACGTGTGACATCGGGTTCAGCCGGGTATTCGATTCCGCCCGTTGCCCACTCGATGAACTGTTCTGCGGACAGTCTGGCGAGCATTGATCGCTTGTGGCTGATGTCTCGCGCCAGCATGGCGGCGATCTCCTCACGGTGCGGGGCGATTTGTGTCTGGTACCAGCCGGCCATCACGGCCAGCAGATGTTCGCGCAGCTCTTCCGCATCTACCTGACAGATAAAACGGATATATGCGGGGAAAAACTTGTGCTCGCGGCAACTGTCGATCATCGTTTCGGCAGCCAACCCGTCACCGCCTGCCGCTTTGGCGCGGTTCGCTTGCTGGCTTGACCCCAAAAACGGCAATGCCTTATAGCGCAAATTTTCCGGATCGAGTGCCGCGATATAAGACAGAAAGGCCGGCAGATCGGCAAAATCTTGCTGGTGCAAAAGCTGCAGCAGCGTCTTCCAGGTATTGTGCTGCTGCACATAAGACAGCTGTCGCTGCATGTGGGGCGGAAGGGCGGCATGTAATTCGTTCCAGTACGCGAGCGGCTTTTCCAGCGATGGGTGGATCTCCGGATTGGTAACGGCGGCGATGCCCAGTGCTGCTTCGAACAATGTCGAACATGTCAGTTCGATGCTGTATGTACTTCTTCCATGTGTGACGTCAATGACTTTCATGGCAAATGTGAGCAGGGGGAATATGTGCACGTGTCGGGAGAGCGAGCAATGAAACAAGTCTGCCGACTAGCGATTCCGTTGCCACAGGAGCCCCCTGCTGTCCTCCTCTCTTCATATAGTGAAAACCTCGATCTTGCATATTCTAACATTATCGAATTAATTATTCTATACATTTCGAATGTATATACAAGAAATAACCCGGCCTCGCATACGCGAAAACCGGGTTCAGGTGAGCAGCTTATTTCGTTGCTTGCTTCAGTGCCTGGTCCAAATCGGCCAAAATGTCTTCGATCGCTTCTGTTCCGATCGACAGGCGAATCATTTCCGGAGCGACTCCGGCAGCGCGTTGCTCGTCTTCGGTAAGCTGAGCGTGTGTCGTGCTGGCGGGGTGGATAATCAGCGACTTGGAGTCGCCTACGTTAGCCAGATGGGAGAACAGCGCAGTCGCTTCGATCAACGCGCGTCCTGCCGCAGAGCCGCCTTTGACGCCAAAGGTGAGGATTGCGCCTTGGCCCTTCGGCAAATATTTTTGTGCGCGTTCGTACTCGGCGTCGCCTTCAAGTCCAGGGTAGTTGACCCACTCCACTAGAGGATGGTCGGCAAGGAACTTGGCGACTGCAAGCGCGTTTTGGCTGTGGCGCTCCATCCGCAGGTGCAGTGTCTCCAGGCCTTGCAGGAACAGGAAGGAGTTGAACGGCGAGGCAGTTGCCCCGATATCGCGCTGCAATTGTACGCGCGCTTTGATGATGTAGGCCAGATTGCCGACCGCTTCGGTGTAGACGACGCCGTGGTAGCTCGGGTCCGGTGTCGTCAGTCCGGGGAATTTGCCGTTGTTCCAGTCAAATTTGCCGGAATCGACGATGATGCCGCCGATAGAGGTGCCGTGTCCGCCGATGAATTTGGTCGTCGAGTGCACGATGATATCAGCGCCGTGATCAAACGGGCGGCAGAGGATCGGCGAAGCGAACGTATTGTCGACGATCAGCGGCACGCCGTTTTCGTGGGCGATGGCGGCGATTGCTTCCAGGTCAGCCACGTCAATGCGCGGGTTGCCGATTGTCTCGACGTAGACGGCTTTCGTTTTTTCGTTGATTTTCTCGCGGAAGTTTTCCGGATTTGACTGATCGACGAAGTGCACTTTGATCCCCACCTTGCCCAGCGTGTGGTAGAACAGGTTGTACGTACCGCCGTACAGGCTGCTGGAAGACACGATTTCGTCGCCCGCTCCGGCGATGTTGAGAATGGCAAAGGTAATGGCTGCTTGACCGGATGAGGTCGCCAGCGCGCCTACGCCGCCTTCGAGCAGGGCGACGCGGGTTTCAAACACGTCCTGTGTCGGGTTCATGATCCGTGTGTAGATGTTGCCGAATTCTTTGAGCGCGAACAGATTGGCGGCGTGGTCGGCATCGCGGAATACGTACGAGCTGGTCTGATAGATCGGTACGGCGCGCGAACCGGTCGTCGGATCTACGACCTGGCCTCCGTGCAGGGCGATTGTTTCAGGCTTCCATTGAGGATTGTGGGTCATGGTTTCTCTCTCCTTTAAGATTGATAGAATGTGCAAAGCAATAGAAAAGCCCTCTTCTGAGAAGAAGAAGGCTGCGGTTACATACGTCTCGCGAGTTCATCTCTCAGAATCCGGTTGATTCTGCAGGATTTAGCACCATGCATGACGATTCATGCCGGTTGCCGGGTTTCATCGGGCCAGTCCCTCCACCGCTCTTGATGAGTGTATACAATTTTGGCACAATTCACGATGCTTTCGCGCTTCGTGAATTTCCCCAATTAAACTTACAAGTTATTGTAAAAGAACGCTCGAGAGCTGTCAATGTTTAATTTCCAAGTAATCCAAGTGGGAATCATTCCTAAACGATTTATCGGGCTTCGTCTTCAGTTTGTAACGATTTTGCCTTGTTCCGTTCACAACATCCGGACTAGAAATGGCGAATAATCCCATACAATAAAGATAAGATAATAGTTATCTGCAGGTAGGAGGGAAACATGTAATGGAACTGGATAACGCCATACTTGCCCGAATACTCACGTCCTTAACGTTAGGGTTCCATATCATTTTTGCCGCCCTAGGTGTAGGCATCCCGGTGATGGTGTCGATCGCAGAGTGGTTAGGGATTCGTCGGAACGATCCAATGTACAAGCTGATGGCCAGGCGCTGGGTCAAAGGGTTCACGGTCACGGTCGCTGTCGGGGTAGTGACGGGGACGTGTATTGGACTGCAGCTCAGCCTGCTCTGGCCAAGCTTCATGAAGATAGCGGGAGAAGCGATCGCGCTGCCGCTGTTTCTCGAGACGTTTGCGTTCTTTTTTGAAGCGATTTTCCTCGGAATCTATCTATATACGTGGGACCGTTTCCGCAATCCGTACGTCCATTGGCTGATTTCCATTCCTGTCGTGATCGGAGCGACTGCGTCTGCCTTTTTTATCATGACAGTCAATGCGTTTATGAATGCACCGCAGGGCTTCACGCTGGCAAACGGCGCAATCGTCGACATCGATCCGCTGGTGGCGATGTTCAACCCGGCGACGCCGACAAAAGCGGGCCATATGATCCTGTCGAGCTACACCGTTGCTGCCTTTGTATTGGCTGCGATCGCAGCTTCGCAGCTGCTGCGCGGAAACAGGCACGAATACTACCGCAAGGCACTCAAGCTGACGATGGTGACCGGCTTGCTCTTTTCGCTTGGCACCGCGATCTGGGGAGATCTCGCCGGCAAGTACCTCGCTTCGTATCAGCCGGCCAAGCTCGCTGCAGCCGAGTGGCATTTTACGACAAAGTCACAGGCGGAGCTGGTATTTGGCGGAATTCTCGACCGAGAGACGCAAGAGGTCAAGTACGGCATCAAGCTGCCCTTTGCCCTGAGTATTCTTGCAGGCGGAAAACCAGATTCACAAGTGATTGGCCTTAATGACATTCCCAAAGACGAATGGCCCCCGCTGGCGACGCATTACTTTTTTGATCTGATGGTTCTGATTGGCAGTTATTTGATTGTCGTACCGATCGCCTACTTTCTCTACCACTGGCGGAAAAAAGACCATACCCCAAGCGTGCTGCTCCGGCTGATATTCTGGGGCGCGCCCTTGACCTTTATCGCGGTCGAGGTCGGTTGGATCTTTGCGGAAATCGGGCGGCAGCCGTGGATTCTGGTCGGCTACATGCGTACCCGGCACGCCGTAACGACAGCGGCCAACGTCGGAGAAATGCTGATTTTGTTCAGCTTGCTCTACCTGTTCCTGGGCATCACCGCATCGATCGTCCTGAAACGGATGTTTAAAAACAAGCCGGCCGAGGCAGAACTGACGAAATAGGTAGAGCGATCATGGCTGGACATGTGAGCATGGAAGGAGGAAGTGGGATGTCGCTGGAGATGCTTGGCATTACGGTGCTGTGGATCTTTTTGTACGGGTATATCATTGTCGCTTCCATTGATTTTGGCGCCGGGTTTTTCGCTTTTTACTCGCGCATCCGCAGACAGGACCATATCGTGAACGGCATCATCGAGCGGTACTTGTCGCCTGTCTGGGAAGTGACCAACGTCTTTTTGATTTTCTTTGTCGTCGGCCTGGTCGGGTTCTTTCCCAATACAGCCTACTACTACGGAACAGCGCTCTTGGTGCCGGGCAGTATTTTTCTCGTGCTGCAATCGCTGCGTGGATCGTTTTACGCCTTTTCCCAGTACGGAGCGCGGGACAACCTCGCCTACCTGGCGATATACGGCTTGACCGGCCTGTTTATTCCCGCTTCGCTGGCGACGGTGCTGACGATCTCGGAGGGCGGGTTCATCGCCCGGCAAGGGGATAAAGTCGAGCTGCTCGCCGGTCGTTTGCTGGCCAGTCCGTATTCGTGGGCCGTCGTGCTTCTGGCGATCGTCAGTATTCTGTTTATCAGCGCCAGCTTTCTCACCTATTACGCCGACAAGGCTCGCGACCGCTCGGCGACCAGACTGCTGCGGTCATTTGCGATCGCCTGGAGCTTGCCGACGATATTCGCCAGTCTGCTCGTCTTCCTCTCTATCCGCAACCACAACGCCGAGCACTTTGCCGGCATGCTGGACGTAAGCTGGATGTTTTTGCTTTCGCTGGCCTTCTTTCTGGTCGCTTTGGGCTTGCAGGTGAAAAGACGCCATTACGGGTGGGCGTTTATCTGTGTGCTGCTGCAGTTCGCCTTTGCGTTTTTTGGCTACGGCGTGTCGCATATGCCATACCTGCTGTACCCGTATATCACGATCAGCGACAGCATCACCAGCCCGGCGATGGGGACGGCACTCGTCATCGGCTTTATCGCAGGTCTTCTCCTGCTGATCCCGTCGCTTGTCCTGCTGATGCGCTTGTTCCTGTTTGACGCCAAATATGTGCAAGGCGGCAAACCTATCATTCGTAAATAGCTGGAAATTGTGATATGATGAGTAGCGGAAGGCAGAAGACTGCCGAAGCTGGAGGTTGACGAGAACATGGATCAACAAGTGAAGGAAATTTCACCGGAAGACGTACAGGCCAAGCTGGAGCAGGGAGAACAGCTTCAACTGATCGATGTGCGTGAGCTGGACGAGTGGAATGCCGGCCATATACCGCAGGCAAAGCTGATTTCTCTGGGACTGCTCCCTTATCAATTGGATATGCTGGACAAGGAGCGGCCATTGATCATGGTCTGCCGGAGCGGCGCTCGCAGCCACCGCGCTTGTGAATACCTGCAGGAATTGGGGTACGACGTCACCAATATGGCAGGCGGAATGCTCGCCTGGTCCGGAGAAGTAGCAAAATAGCTGGAATGAACGTAGCATTAGGCTATCCAGCCTGGTGCTATTTTTCTGCCTGCGTGTTGATATAGAGGATTTTAAGCGCAACGTTACCGGGGCGAGGAAACGGCCGGGATTTGGTGCGGTAAAATCCTGATCAAATCAACGAATGTTTCGATAAAGCAAAGGGGCGTTTTGAATGAAACGGATGCTGTCGGTTTATACATTGTTTCTGCTCGCATTTGTCCTCTTGACTGGCTGTGGATCCAACCAGTCCGAGAACAAAGGTCCGCTAAGCTATCAAGCGACAAACGGGACGTATGAAGCGAGCTTGACCATTGCTCCGGGCAATGTCGGGCCGAACACCTATGAAGCCGTCATCGCGGACGAGAAGAAGCAAGCTGTGACGGATGGCGAAGTAACGCTTTATTTTTCCATGGAAGGAATGGAGCACGGGAAAAGCAATCAGGCGATGAAGCAAGGGGAAGGCGGCAAATGGGTGGCAGATGGTCCGCATTTGATGATGGCGGGTGACTGGAATGTGAAGCTCGTCTGGAAAGATCCGCAGGGTGAATTCCACTCGTTTGAGTACAAAGTGACGCCGCTTGACTAATGGCTGGTTACGGCTGCTTCATAAATGAACTTCACAACAAAAGGGAGAGGCGTTTATGCGTAAATACTTGGTGCCGATACTAAGCTTGATTGTCATCGTTGCCGTTGGATTTTACGGGTATTCCGTCTGGCAGGAAAAAACCAGATTGCCAGTGATGAAAAACGTAGGTGATTTTACCTTGCAAAATCTTGACGGCACGCCATATCATTTCAAGGATACAGATGGGAAAGTGCGGCTGGTCTCGTTTATTTTTACCAACTGCGTCGATGTGTGCCCGGTGACGACGCATTACATGGCGAAAATTCAGGACAAGCTGAAAGCCAAGAATCTGTACGGCAAAGAGGTCGAGTTTGTGACGATTACGTTTGACCCTGAGCGCGACACTCCGGAAGTGCTGAAGGAATACGCCGGCCGATTCGGTGCGGACATGAGCGGATGGCACTTTTTGCGCGGGGAAGACGCAGCGATTCAGCAGGTGGCCTCTGCGTTTGGCATCGGCTACATGAAACAGGACGATGGTACCTATGTGCATACGATGAAAACCTTTTTGATCGATAAAGAGAAAAATATGCGCAAAATGTACGGCATGGGTGCCGATATGAATCTGGATGAGATCGTTACGGATATGGAAGGCCTGGCGAAGGAATAGCGCCAATCGGCTCTTCCATCAGAATGGAGATGAGCTGCTCCGTCTTCGTGTAAAAACGCACTCTCACATACAGTGCTCGAATGCTGTTGTCTTTTTTTAGCAAAAACTTGAAGTGCTCTTCAGATACGAGTGGTGATACAGCTTTGCGCCCGATATGCAGATACTCGACGATCTGTGTGTCGGGATATTGTTTCATTGTTGCTTTCATCGCGTATTTTCCCCATTTGGCGTAGGCCGGCTCCGCATGAACGGACGCGGGTGCGAGCAGAATACATGAAGGCCAGACTCCCAGGAGCAACAGCATCGCAATCATTCGAATCATAAACAACACCTTCTTTCACGGTAGTTATTCTTATTGTGAGCCGGATGTTTGCCGGCATTCATCGTTTCTTGCGTTCACCTGCTAGAGGATGTTCAAAAAGTCCGGGAAACATAGCTGTCGAATTTCCGCGTTGCGTTGCCCCTCCGCTGCTCACGTAGGCTCACCTACGTTCCGCTGCTCGGGGCTGCCGCGCCTTGAACTTCTCGGCTATGTTTGTCCTCCTTTTTGAACACGCTCTGCTAGGGAAATGCGTAAATTTGGAAAGACTAAGTAAAACGGAGCCTTCTTCTTGTGATACAATGAGAGGGCAGAGATGGAACGGTATAGGAGGAATTTTTTTGGGTGAAGTAAAAATTTTTGCGCTCGGCGGCTTAGGCGAAATAGGCAAAAACATGTACTGCGTCGAGTATGAAGATGAGCTGGTCGTGATCGATTGCGGGGTGAAATTCCCTGAAAACGAGATGTTCGGGATTGATTTGGTCATCCCTGATGTTTCGTATTTGATCGACAACCGTCACAAAATCAAAGGGATGTTTCTGACGCATGGGCACGAAGACCACATCGGAGCAATCCCGTTTGTGATGAAGCAGGTGAAAATGCCTATCTACGGCGGTCGCCTGACGCTGGGATTAGTCAAGGCAAAGCTGGAAGAGCACCGCATTCTGAGCGAAGTAGAGCTGAATACGATTCACGAGGACAGCGTATACACGTTTGATCATCTCAGCGTCTCGTTTTTTCGGACGAACCACAGCATTCCCGATTCGTTTGGCATCTGCATCGATACGCCGGAAGGCAAAGTCGTGCACACAGGCGACTTCAAGCTGGATATGACCCCGGTGGGGAACTCCACGGAGTTTGCCAAAATGGCCAAGATCGGCAACAGCGATGTGCTTGCCCTGCTATCGGACAGCACGAACAGCGAGCGTCCGGGCTTTACCATGTCGGAACGCTCTGTCGGCGAAGGAATTGCGGATGTCGTATCCAAGGCGAAGGGACGCATTATTTTGGCGACCTTTGCTTCCAACGTCCATCGCTTGCAGCAGGTTGTGGAGGCGGCAAAGGCCCAGAACCGCAAAGTGGCCGTCATTGGCCGCAGCATGGAAAAAGTCTTTTTGATCGGGCAGGAGCTCGGGTATATCCAAATCCCCGAGGGGATGCTGATTGACATCAAGGCGATCGACAACTACGCAGACAATCAGGTGCTGATTATTTGTACAGGCAGCCAGGGGGAGCCGATGGCGGCATTGACGCGGATCGCTTCAGGCTCACACCGGACAGTGCAAATCTATCCGGACGATACGGTGATTATTTCGGCATCGCCCATACCCGGCAACACGATCAACGTCAGCCGGACGATTGACAAGCTGTTCCGGGCGGGCGCCAACGTCATCCACGGCTCAGTCTTTGACATTCACGCCTCCGGCCACGGCAGCAGTGAAGAGCTGAAGCTGATGCTCAGTTTTATCCGTCCGCGTTACTTCATCCCGATTCACGGCGAGTACCGGATGCTGAAAACGCACTCGAAGCTGGCGATGCAAGTCGGGATCGAGGAACAAAATATCTTTATCATGGACAACGGCGATTGCCTGCGATGCACACGCGAGAGCGCCACGGTGGGCAAAGTGCCGGCAGGAGTCGTGCTGATCGACGGCAGCGGCGTGGGCGACGTGGGCAACATCGTTCTGCGTGACCGCAAGCATTTGGCAGAAGACGGCTTGATTGTCGTCGTCGTCAGTGTCGATATGAAGAACTTCAAGATTTTGACCGGTCCTGACCTGGTCAGCCGCGGGTTTGTCTACGTTCGCGGTTCCGAGTCCTTGATTCAGGAAGCCACCGTGCTGGTCAAGCAGAAGCTGCTGGAATCGATGGAGCGAAAAGTGCGGGATTGGTCCGAGCTGAAAACACAGATCAACGAAGTGCTCAAGCCGTTTATTTTTGAAAAGACGGGACGCAATCCGATGATCTTGACGATCTTGATGGAAGTTTAAATATTCTCGGTTATGACAAGACAGGGTATAATAAAAGGATACTTCAGTAGAAAAAGGAGAGATTCGCTATGATGTCCTATGAAGCATATATGAATCAGGTCATTCAGCCGATGCGTGACGAGCTTACGCAAAACGGGATTACGGAGCTGCGCACCCCGGAAGAAGTGGAGCAAGCGCTTGCGAATATGAAAGGAACCGCCTTGGTTGTCGTCAACTCCGTCTGTGGCTGCGCAGCAGGACTCGCACGTCCGGCAGTGATTCATTCGCTTCGCAACGATGTGAAGCCCGATCACCTCTACACGGTGTTTGCCGGTCAAGATAAAGAGGCGACAGCCAAAGCCCGCGAGTACTTCGTCGGCTATCCGCCGTCATCGCCATCGTTTGCTCTGCTGAAAGACGGCAATCTGGTAGCGATGGTTGAGCGTCATCAAATCGAGAACAACTCGCTCGAAGCGATTTCCAATCTGCTCACGACTGCATACGAGC
>CAMIVR010000147.1 GCA_946402065.1 uncultured Brevibacillus sp.
TTGAAGGACTCCCCTTCGATGATCTTCAGCGGCTGGTGTTTGTCTTTTCCTTCCGGCAGCGCTTCAATCAACGCACGGGTGTAGGGATGAGTGGAATGGCGCAGCACATCGGCTGTTTTCCCTGATTCCACAACGGTACCGCCGTACATGACGTAGACCCTGTCGCACATGTTGGCGACCACGCCGATGTCGTGTGTGATCAGCATGACGCTCGTGCCGGATTGCGTACTCAAATCCTTCATCAGTTTGAGCACTTCCGCCTGCACCGTGACGTCCAGTGCCGTCGTCGGTTCATCTGCGATCAACAGCTCAGGCGGAGAGGACATCGCCAGAGCGACGACGACCCGCTGCCGCATGCCGCCGCTCAGCTCGTGCGGATACTGCCGAAACGTCTTTTCCGGATCTTTCATTTGTACCGCAGCCAGCGCCGCTACCGCCAAGCGTTCCGCTTCCGCACGGGTGACGCCGCGATGCTTGCGAATGACGTTGGCAAGCTGTTTGCCGATGCGCATCGTCGGATTCAAGGCCGTCATCGGCTCCTGAAAGACCATGCCGATTTTCTTGCCGCGCAGTGCCTGGATTTCTTTCTCCTTGAGCGTAAGGATGTCTTGCCCGTGAAAACGAATACTCCCCCCGGTATATATGGCGTTGCGGTCCAGCAGCCGCAGGACTGACTGGGCCGTCACCGACTTTCCTGAACCGGATTCGCCGACAATTCCGATGATTTCCCCCTGGTGAATGGCCAGCGATACACGATCAAGCACCGGAATGGTTCCATAAATAGATTGAAACGAGACGGACAACTCGGATATGTCCAGCAGCATCGCGTATCACCTACCTCGCCGATTTCGGGTCCAGCATATCGCGCAAGCCGTCCCCTACAATGTTAAAGCTGATCGTTACCAAAAAGATGGCGATTCCCGGGAAGGTCGGATACCACCAGTGATCGAGGAAATACCGCCAGCCCGTGTTGATCAGCGCTCCCCACTCCGGCGTCGGCGGCTGCACGCCTAATCCGAGGAAGCCAAGCGTCGCAACCATCAGGATGGCGTCGCCCAGATCGAGCGTCATCTGGATAATGACTGGGGTGATGACGTTGGGGACGACGTGGCGGACGATAATCCAGCTGTCGGACAGTCCAAAGGTGCGGGCAGCCTTTACGTACAACTTCTCCTTGACCACCAGCGTTTCACTCCTCGCCAGGCGAACGAATGCAGGAATCTTGACGATAACGATCGCCAAAATCGCGTTTATCAGGCTCGGGCCAAGCGCCGCAGAGAGTGCCATGGCGAGGATGAGCGTGGGAAAGGCAAGAATGATGTCCATGATCCGCATAATGATCTGTCCGAGCTTGCCGCCGTGATACCCGGCCACCGAACCGATCACGACGCCGATAAACCCGGACACGAGAATGATCGAGACACCCATGCCGATCGACAGACGCGTGCCGTGTACGACGCGCGAAAACAGATCGCGCCCGACCTCGTCCGTGCCAAACCAGTGCTCGCCCGAAGGCTTCTGCAAAGTCAAGTCCATCTGCACCTGCTCCGGATTGTGGGATGTCAGCACGGGCGCGAACAGAGCGACGAGGACGAAGAGGAGAAAGATGACTCCCCCGGCCAGTGTAAGCGGATTTCGCCGGAATCGGCTCCAGAAAATACGTGCCGTGCCGGGCATTCTTGGCGCAATCACAGCCTGTTGGGCAGGCGGTGCCGTTTGTGGTGTTTCCATGTGATCGCTCCTTATTCACGAATTTGCGGGTCGAGCACGAGATACAACAGATCGACAACCAGATTGATCAGGACGTAGCCGATCGCAATCATAATGGTGAAGCCCATAATCGCCGGGAAGTCGAGATAACCGATGGAATCGACGACGTATTTGCCGATGCCAGGCCAGTTAAAAATCGTCTCGGTCACGACCGCACCGCCGAGCAGGGAACCGATGGACAACCCGACCACGGTAATTGTCGGCATCAGCGCATTGCGCAGCGCGTAGCGGACGATCAAGATGCCCGACGTCAGACCGTTGGCGCGTGCCGTCTTGATGTAGTCCTGCTGCAGCACGTCCAGCATCGAGGCGCGGATTTGTCTCGTGATCGCCGAGACGTGGACGAGCGCAAGAATCGAGACGGGCAAAATCAAATGCAGCAGGCTATTGTGCAGGGCTTCCGTATTGCCCGTGAGCAAGCTGTCGACTGTATACAGTCCCGTTATGGTCGGGGGCGGGTCGACGAACAAATCGATGCGTTCCGACGCCGGCAGCCAGCCGAGTACGCCGTAAAACAAAATAATCACCATCAGTCCGCTCCAGAAGACCGGGAGCGACACGCCGCTGATCGAAAAGATCCTGCCGAGATGATCCCACACGGTGTTAGCCTTGACAGCGGTCAGCACTCCGATCGCGACACCGACAATGATGGCAACGACAAACGAACACAAGACCAGCTCCAGTGTAGCCGGAAAGTAGGAAATCAGGTCTTCCAGCACGGGCTGCTGCGTACGCAGCGAGGTTCCCAGGTCTCCTGTGACCAGTCCCTTCATATAGTGCAGGTATTGCATGTACAGCGGGTCGTTCAGGCCCATCTGTTCGCGCACCCGCTGGTAGGTTTCCGCCGACGCCTTGACGCCAACGACCATCCGGGCAGGATCGCCCGGAATGACGTTGGACATGAGAAAGGTTATGCAAGAGACGCCGAAGATGACCAGAACCAGCATGAGCAGGCGATTGCGGATTACTGCCCACATCGCGTCATCACACCTCCTGGTTACTCGCTGATTGACAGTTCATGAATGTTGTACACGCTGTCAAGCATCGGATTGTATTTGAACCCTTGCACTTTTTTGGAGATGGGCAGCAGGTACTGGCGCTGATCCAGGTAGACATAGACCGCATCTTCATTGACAATCTTGGTGACCTCCTGGTACAGCTTCAGGCGCTGCTCCTTGTCTTGCAAGGAAGCTGCTTCGCGGACCATTTTGTCGACTTGATCGTTTTTATAGAAGGAGCGGTTGCCCGACAGCCCCCAGCGTTCGGAATCAAACCACGGCGTCATGAACTCCCACGGGTCTGCCGTATCGGGTGTCCACATCCCGAGACTCAGGTCGAATTCGCCTTTGTCGAGCATTTCACGCATCGTCGCATATGCGACTTTGTTCAGCTTGACTTTGATCCCGATCTGCGACAAGTCGTTCTGAAGTGCCAACGCCAACGGTTCCCACAGCGGCCGCTGGTCCGTGTACAAGAGAGTCAGTTCAATCCCGCTTTTGCCAGACTCGCTCATCAGTTGTTTGGCTTTCTCCACATCGTAATTGTACATTTTGGCGTTTTCGTCATGTCCCCACAGGCCTTCCGGTATCGGACCGCGCAGTTGAACGGCCGTATCCTTCTGAATATTCTTGATAATCGCCTGGTAATTGGTTGCATAGCTGATCGCCTGACGTACTTTTACGTCCTTCAGCGCATCATTGCCTTTGCCGATGTTCATGTAGACGTAATCGACCAAAAGCGACGGACGCTTGATCAATTCGACATTCGGCTCCTTTTCCAGCTCCAGCATCTGTTCGACCGGAATGCCTTCGGCGATGTCGATTTCTCCTTTTGCCAGCTTCAAGCGAGTGGCCGACACATCCGAGTTGATTTGGAAAAAGACCGTGCCGATCTTCGGCTGTTTGCTTGCATTCGGGTTGGGAACATACTTGTAATACTGCCCTTTTTTGTATTCGGCCAATTGATACGGGCCGCTGCCGGCAGTATTGACTGCCAGCCAGCCCTGGGCGAGGTCGCCGTCTTTTTCATGCTCCATCACTTTCGGGTTGACGATCGATCCGGGGTTGCCTGCAAAGCGCGGGAGAAAGAGCGGATACGGTTCCTTCAGCTTGAACTCGACTTTGTATGGGCCCTGCACATTGATTTCTTCGATCATGTTGAAGGAATCGGACGGTCCCTTGCCGACCTTCAGCACCCGGTCGAAGGTGAACTTGACGGCATCCGCAGTGACCTCCGTGCCATCCGCGAACTTGTGTCCCTGCGCCAGTGTGAAGGTATACACCTTGTTGTCCGGCGATACCTGCCATTCCTTGGCAAGGCCCGGAATTAAATCGGTTTTCTCGCCGTCGTACTCGAGCAAGCGTTCGTACGAGTAATACCCCAGCTTATAGGCTGAATTGTCCATGGTGACCGCCGGGTCGATCGGTCCCGGCTCTGCCGGAATGGAAATGACCAGCCGTTGCTCTTTTTTGGCCGGAGTCTCCGCAGGCTGGTTCGTCCCTGACTGTCCAGGTGCTGCTTCCTGCTTGGAACAGGCAGCGGCAGTCAACAGGAGCACTGCAAGCAAGCCCATTGCGAAACGCTTCATACTACTATACCCCCTTCTCGTGGTCCAGACTGGTATACACTAGTCTGAAATTTCTGTTTATAGTACAATTTAAAAGCAAATAGCCATTTCGCAACAGGTGCGATTCTTGGGATTTGGTATCTTTTTTTGTCAAGTTTTCCAAGCATCTTGGACAGAAGGAGGCGAGAAACATGTACAAGCTGTTGATCGCAGATGATGAATATGAGCTCAGAAATGGTCTCTGCCGCTTTGTCCCCTGGAGTCAGCTCGGGTTCGAAGCCATCAGGCAGGCGGAAAACGGGCAAGAGGTGCTGGACATCGTACGTGCCGACGACATTGACGTCATTCTGTGTGATATTAAGATGCCGATCTTGAGCGGCATCGACGTCGCCCGGGAATTGCGGCACTTTCCAGTGGAAATCGTGTTTCTCAGCGGATACCGGGAGTTCGAGTATGCCCAGCAGGCGCTCGTCCTGGGGGTTAAAAACTACATCCTCAAGCCGCCCAAACTCCAAGAGCTTGAGCATGTCTTCAAAGGGCTCAAGGAAGAGCTCGATCACAGACGGACGATCGGCCCCGCGAAAGCAGCACCTGAAGTCGAGACGCTCATCGCGAAAATCAAACGCTACATCGAGCAAAACTACAAAGACGTCACACTGGAGCGCACAGCGAGGTACATCCATTTGAACCAGCATTATTTGAGCAAATACTTCAAACAAAAAACCGGCGAGAATTTTTCGGATTACGTCATCCGGGTAAAGATGGAAAAGGCAAAAGAATTATTGGCTGACCCTAACAGCAAGACATACGAAATCAGCGAAATGGTCGGCTATACGAGCGCCAAAAATTTCACCCGCTCCTTCCGCAAATACACCGGCAAAAGCCCGCGGGAATACCGAAATCCAAAGTAGCAGGTGATCTATGAAAAAGAGCATGCACCGTGCGTTTTTCGCGAGAAATCTGGCAACGTTTTTAATCCCTATGATCATCCCGCTGCTCGTGTTCGGGACGCTGTCGAGCTATATCATCCAGCAGTATGTAAAAGAGGAAATCAACCGGAACAACACCAACCTGCTGAAACAGACGGAAGAGAATATCACGATGTTCTTTGACGAGCTTGCCTCTGTAAATATCCACGCCGTCGCCAGAGAGATCGATCCTCCGCTCAAGCGAATCTTTCAAAAAAGGGCGCTGACGAATGACGATCGCGCACGATTGGATGCACTCAAACAACTCATCGATTCCCCGGCCGTCGCTCGGCCGTACATCGACTCGGTATACATTTACTTGAAAAACGACAAGCATCGGCTGTTTTCCTCAACGAGCGGCAGCCTGGTTGAACTGAACGATTTCTATGATCCGTCCTGGTTCGATACGTTTCTGCACGAGAAAGGCAGAAAGACTCTGGTCTGGACCGAGCCGCGGTCGTTTATCCGCTATGAGCTGGAAAATCGATCCACTTCTATCAAATATATAACCATCTACAAAAAGCTGTCGATTTCCGATAATGATGACGGTGTCATCGTGTTCAACATCAAACGGGATTACATCCAGAATTATCTGGAGGGCTTCTCCATCCTCAAGGACCAAAGCCTGCTGATCGTCGACAATAACGAAGAGGTCATTTTTCGCAACAACGTCCGCGATTACTTGAAGCTCGATGTCCGTGAGCTGCTGTCGCGCCGCTCGTCCTTCTTTTCGATACAGCTCGGAAACGACTCCTACATCGTCACCATGCTCGGGTCCGAAAAGTACGGTTGGCGTTTCTTCTCAATCGTTCCGAAGTCAACGCTCTACGAATTGCCGACCCAGCTCAGCATCATCGCCTTGGGCTTGCTCGTACTGTCGCTCGTAGTCGGCACCGCCCTCGCCTACCATCTGAGCAAAAAAGGACACGACAGCATCAAAACGATCATCGCACTGATCCACGCTGCGGAAAAAGGCGTCCCCCTGACCCCTTTGCCGAGGCGGGGACGCGATGTGTACGGCTACATCATCCAGCGGATTCTGAAAAATTTTATCGAGCATCACTATTTAAAGGTCCAACTGTCGGAACAAAAATACCGGATGAAAACAATGGAATTAACCGCCCTGCAATCCCAGCTTAACCCGCATTTTTTGTTCAATACGCTGGGGACGATTTATTGGAAGGCAGCCAATCTTACCGGACGCCTGACGCCGGTAAACAAAATGATCGAAAACCTGTCGGACATTCTCAAGTATTCGCTAAACAGCGAAACCAGGCTGGTGACACTCCGCGAAGAGATTACCTACACGATCAGCTACATCGACATTCAAAAGGTCAGGTACAAGGATAAATTCGATGTCATCTGGAGTGTGGACGACCGCATGTACGACTATAAAGTGCTGAAACTGTTTTTGCAGCCGCTGGTTGAGAACAGTCTCTATCACGGAATCAAGGAGAAAAACAGCTTCGGCCTGATCAAAATCAAAATGAAAATGGTGCAGTCCGCCCTCTGTATTACCGTCATCGACAATGGTGTCGGCATCGCTCCAAAACGTCTGCAGGACATTCGCGCCAAGCTGGACGCGACGGTCGAGCAATCCAATCACATCGGCCTGTTCAACACCCATCGGCGGTTGAAGCTGACGTTTGGCGACACGTCCGGTCTGCTCATCCGCAGCAAGTCCGGTTGGGGAACAGCTGTACAGTTGACCATCCCGCTTGGCCAACAAGGGATGGTTTCCCTGCCCCCGCCTTCCCGGGCACTGTGACAGGCCGGCCGGACATCCCGGGTCACTGCGGCACAAGGCGTAAACGACACATCAGACAGCTCGGATCGTAAAGTCCTTGACATGTTTTCATACGTGTATCAATAATGGATTGAGTCTACTGATTATTAATAGTGCAAGGAGTGAGTCATATGAGCATCGTCATCCCCACACCGGAGAAGCGCATGCAGGAAATTTCCGAAAAAGTGCTCGGCGGCGAACGTCTGACTTTAGAAGATGGGGTATTTCTCTATCAGCACGATGATCTGCTCTCCATCGGTCAATTAGCCAATCACGTAAACGTGAAAATAAACGGGAAAAAGGTATATTTTATCTCGAATATGAGCCTGTATTTTACGAACGTCTGTGAAGCGCACTGTGCCTTCTGCCATTTTCGCAGGGATCCCGGAGAAGACGGGGCGTATACCGTCACGCCGGAGGAGATGTTCGCGTATATCGACAGCCATCTGCAGGATGACATGCGGGAATTCCATATCACTGGCGGACACAATCACACGGTCCCCTTCTCGTATTATGTGGATTCGATTCGCGCACTCAAAGAACGCTATCCGCACATGACGATCAAAGCGCATACGGCGGCGGAAATCGAGTTTTTCTCACGAATCAGCGGAAAAAGCTACGAGGAAGTGCTGCGGGAGCTGATGGATGCCGGACTGTCGACACTCACCGGCGGAGGCGCCGAAATCCTCTCGGAACGCTATCGAAAAAAGATGGGCGTAGGCAAGGCGACGACCGAGCAATGGCTGGACGTCCAGCGCACCGCCCACCGCATGGGGATGAAAACACATGCCACGATGCTCTACGGCTCGATCGAGACGCTGGAAGAACGCGTCGAGCACATGCTGCAGCTACGCGATCTGCAGGATGAGACCGGCGGCTTCATGGTGTTCATTCCGAACGCGGTACAACCCGCAAGCGTCAACGCCGGGATCAAGCGCCGCGTATCCGGTTTTGACAACCTGAAAACAATCGCCATTTCCCGCCTGATGATCGACAATATCCCGAACATCAAAGCGTACTTTATCAATCTGGGAACGCAGCTGACCCAGATCGCCCTGACGTTCGGTGCCTCGGACGTCCACGGCACGATCGTGCAGGAGCGGATTTCCCATGCGGCCGGAGCGCTCTCCCCGGACAGCCTGACCAAGGATGAGCTCGTCTGGCTGATTAAAGGAGCTCAGCGCATTCCGGTCGAGCGGGATACGTTTTATAATGAAGTAAACGTATATTAGGGTGAGCAACTCCGCCTGTAAACGCAAAAAACTGATCCGTGACGATGGATCAGTTTTTTGCGTTTGGGTTGCAGCAAAATCACTGGGCAGCTGCTTGTTCCTTCTCCGCCAAAGCGATGAGAAACATCGGGCGGCGGAATTCAGCCTGCATTCCCGGGACATGTGCCATTTCTTCAGAAGGCTTCGGTTCCCTGACAGCTTTTAACGTAAATCCGGCACCAATTCATGTCAAAATGTCTGGTTCGATTGCTTGGCCACTCTAAAAGGGTTGCACTTCCCCGCCAATAATCGTCATGGCAATCTCCGTCTCCAATAATTGATCCGGATTTTCCATCGCAAACAAGTCATTTGTATAAACAGTCATATCGGCGTACTTGCCCCGTGTGATCGTCCCTTTCAGATGCTCTTCATTGGTCGCATACGCTCCGCCGATCGTAAACGCTTGAACCGCCTCCAGCATCGTGAGCTTTTCGTCCGGATACCAGCCTGCATGTGTCTCTCCCGGCGCTCTGCGGGTGACGGCAGCATGCAAACCGAGCAAGGGATCGACCGGTTCGATGGGAGCATCGGACCCGCCTGCACACAAGACACCAGCCTTAAGCAGCGATTTCCAGGCGTATAAATACGCGCCCCGCGCTTCCCCGACGCGCTCCTCCACCCAAGGGAAATCTGAAACGACAAACCGTGGCTGAATGTCGGCGATGCGGCTTGGTGTCGCTAACCGCTTTATCAAATCCTCGCGCAGCAAGGATACGTGGATCAAGCGGTCGCGGTACGCAACCGTCGGTACCTGATCGAGGATGTCCAGGACGTTTTCCAGCGCTTTGTCGCCAATCGTGTGTACCGCAATGGGCATGGCGAGATCGCGTGCTCCCTTGACGATCTGCAACAGCGCATCCTGGTCATGCATGGCGTCACCGTATTGGCCAGGCGCATCGTGATATGGCTCGGATAGCAGGGCGGTTCTTCTGCCCATCGCCCCGTCGGCAAAAATCTTGATCGCCCCGATTTGCAGCTTGTCGTTGCCATAACCGGCGTACATTTCACGCTCTTTTAACTGTTGCAAAAACGGATAGTCGATCAGCAAATTGCAGCGCAGGTTGTTGGGTCCCTGGTTAATCAATTCTTCGTACATGGAAAGCGTCCGGTCAAGGCCACCCAAAAAGAGCGGGTCATTCGTATGGACGCTGGTCAAGCCGCGCTTTACGGCGAGCTGCATCGCTTGCTCCAACGCTTGTTTCATTTCATTGTACGTTCTCGCCGGCATGCATCTCGTAATCAGATCGGATGCGGATTCCAAAAGCAATCCCGTCGGTTTTTTCGTCACAGGATCAAGCTCGATGCTGCCGCCGCTCGGAACCTCGATCCCCGGGTGGTAGCTGCACGCTTCCAGGGCTTTGCTGTTCACCAGATACGCGTGGTGACAGACGCGCTTGAGATAGACCGGACAGTGCGGGGCGACATGGTCCAGCTCATCGATCGTCGGAAATGTCCCGTCGGTGAACAGATTTTCGTCCCAGCCGATTCCGACCAGCCATTTATCGGCAGGAACGGTAGCGGCCCTCGCCTTGATCTTGTCGAGCATCTCTTGCTTGGAGCGAACTCCTGTCAGATCCAGCTCGAGAAAGAAGGCGGCAATTCCGGAGAGATGCAAGTGACTGTCGATCAATCCGGGCGTGGCCATCTTGCCTTGCAGATCCACGACATTCGTTCCGTTTCTGCCCCATTGCAGGATCATCTCATCGTGTGAGCCTATATCTACAAATTTGCCGTTCTCTACGACCACAGCTTCTACTACGGGATGGTCGGCATCCAATGTATAGATTCGTCCATTTGTATAGATGGTTTTGGTCATACTGTCCCTCCTAAGCATGTTCTGCTACCATCATACAGTACGGATGCCGATTTCATCCAGTTGAATCATCTCGTCATGTATGGATTTGCCCGTTTTCATGCACATCAGGAGGCGCCGTGACCTGGAGATCTTACCTCTGTTTGCTTTGAAACCATTTGGCAGCAGCTTCTACCTCGGAAATATGGCACTGCCGGATAAAAATTCTACCCGCTCTGATGCTCGTCGAGCGCTGGACGTTCCGTGACGGTTTGACACGTTTTCCGAGCTGAAAATGAATACCGCCGTGCATACATAGCAAAAATGGTAGTATACACCATTGCCAGGAGGGATAACGATGCACAGAATGTTCATCTGCAGCCTGCTTATCACGACAGCTCTTTTCCTTCCCGTAACCTCATACGCCCATGCTGGCGAGATCCCGCCCGAAGCCCAAACTGTTCTCCAGCGGCTGACAAAAGAAAGCAAGGGGACCCTGGATATCCGGTGGAACGAAGAGACAGCCACACCCGCCCGAATGACAGGGAGCTTGACAGCACCGTCACGCCATACGCCTGAGTGGATTGCCTTTACATTCCTGAACAGTACAAAAGCGTTGTACGGGCTTAATCGGCCGTACCACGAAGTGAAGCTGGCAAAAGTGGAACGCCCGCTTCCCGATACGGTTCAGCTTCACTTTCAACACCTTTTGTTCAACACGCCGGTCTGGGGTGATGGCCTGGTCGTGGAAATCGATTCCAGCGGGGTCGTCCGACAAGTAAAAGGGACGATTCACCCCAATCTGGCCAAGCAGCTCTTCAACCGCCCGATGCACGCTGCTCTGACGCCGCAGCAGGCAGTGGATAAAGTACTGGCAGCCTCCCGATCTCGTCAGCCTTTCGTCAGACAGCCGGAAGTCGCATCGTACTACCTCCCGACGGAAAAAGGGACGCCGCTCGTCTACGTCGTCACGCTGCACACAGATGAAGCCGACAGCGGGAGCAAACAAGTTTTGGTTCACTCTCTTTCCGGAAGGATCATCGAATAGATGCGGCAATTGGCGATGGAAGAAACAGCAAAGACGGGCATCGCGCCCGTCTTATGTATCATTTAATAACTGTGTCCTGTAAACTCTTGCACCCAGTAGCCGTTGTAATAGGCAACACCAATCGTATCGTAGTTCTTGCCGAGAATGTTTTGGCGATGACCTGGGCTGTTCATCCAGTCCTTCATGACCTCTTGCGCATTACGCTGACCCATCGCGATGTTTTCCCCGGCATACGTGTAGGAGATGCCATATGTTTTCATCATGTCAAACGGGCTGCCATAGGTTGGGCTGGTGTGGTCAAAGTATTTGTTCGTAGCCATGTCTTTTGCTTTGTCGAGCGCCATCCTGGACAAGCTGCTGTCCAATTTCAGGGCTGACAGTCCGGCTTTTGCCCGCTCCTGATTCACCTGGGCAAACACGGCTTGTGCGTAGCTGTCGATGCCAGCTTGCTGCTGCTTTGCCGGCTTGCTGGTGGAAGGCTTGCTAGTCGAAGGCGTGCCTGGCTTTGCTGCTTGCCCATAGGTATTGCCCGGCAGCTTGATGATCATCCCCGGATAGATCAGATCAGGGTTGCTCACATGAGGGTTTGCTCTCAGCAACTGCAGCAGGTTCACACTTTTCTTCTCGGCGATGTTTACCAAGGTGTCGTTCGGCTTCACCTGATAGCAGGCGGCAAATGAAGATGTAGCCAGGCTGGATACCGCCACACCGAGGGCAATGGCCATGATGGTTTTCTTGTACGTGCGCTTTTTCATGATGCCGTTCACTCCTTTTTTTTACCTACGAGGTTAGCTGTCGGATTCGGATTGAGGATACAAACCTACGCTATTCTAGCGATTCACCCCTAGCAGAAGGAAGTCGATCTTCTTCTGCATGAAACGTACATTCCCCCGCACTTCCTGATTTTTTGGGAAGTTTCGGCATATTGAAAAGGATACCAAATAAAAATTTGCCAAAAAACACTCAAATAGTAGCAATAGAGGAACATATCGCCATCTGTTCTTGTCCCCCCCTTGTTGCATTCAATGGGACATCAGCCTAATTGTCAATGGACAAATAACCAAATCATCGGGAGAAAAATAAACTGGAGTGGAATAAATAAATCATATTGGAGGAATCCGTATTGGACAGATACAGGCATAGGCAATACCCCGATCGACCACATATCATGCCGATATATCACGGATCGTCACCACAATACTACAGTCCTGACATGCCGCCCGATCACATGCAAGACTACCACTACCAGACCTATTACCCGTCTGGCGAGGATTACGCCAGTCATCAATATACCAATTACATCGATCAAGACTACCAGCAAGGATACCCCTACGAAATCGTGGACGTCGCCTGGAGCGGTTGGGAAGATCTGGGTGCGCCGCGCGGTGGGTTCCGCGATGCTCCGGCCGTCTCCGCCCGTAAGCAAAATCGCCTGGATTGTTTTGTTCGCGGAAATAACAATCATTTGTGGACGAAGCGCTGGACCGGTACGCATTGGAGCAATTGGCAAGACCTCGGCGGCAATATTACCTCCGCTCCTGCGGCTGTCTCGTGGGGACCCAACCGGATCGATATCTTTGCCCGCGGGACGAATGGAAGCATGTGGCACCGATGGAAAGACGGCTCGCGCTGGAGCAACTGGGAGGATCTTGGCGGCCAAATCACGTCGGCTCCTGCCGTCGCTTCGTGGGGGCGCAACCGGCTCGACTGCTTCGCGCGCGGCACGAACGGAAGCATGTGGCACAAGTGGTGGAACGGCTATCGCTGGAGTGATTGGGAGGACCTCGGCGGCCAGATTACGTCCGCACCTGCTGCTGTCTCCTGGGGGCCAAATCGCATCGACACCTTTGCCCGGGGGACCAATGGAAGCATGTGGCATAAATGGTGGAATGGCTCACGCTGGAGCGACTGGGAAGACCTCGGCGGCCAAATTACTTCTGCACCTGCCGTCGCCTCATGGTCGGCCAATCGCCTCGATTGCTTTGCCCGCGGCACTGACAACCACATGTGGCACAAATGGTGGGACGGCTCGAGCTGGAGCGATTGGGAAGACCTCGGCGGCGAGCTCACTTCCGCACCTGGCGCAGCCTCGTGGGGAGCAAATCGCATTGACACATTTGTCCGCGGTACAGACGGGCACATGTGGCATAAATGGTGGAGCTAACGAAAATACGGTGCGAGGCTGCCTGGCGCTCCTCGCACCTGTTTTCATTGCTCTTCTCTTGTCAAGCCCACACTTCGGAGTTTTTAGTCTTTTGCCAATCGGTTCGTTAAGAATTTGTCAAATTTGTTTGGACTGATTATTTCGTGTGTAATGAATTCCCCGTTATAAAACAAACCAAATGTTGTCCAGATTGCCGGTGAATTTTGTGCTTCTACTTTCGTTGTTATCCTAAAAGCTTTAAAAGCGACACCTTTGTTATCCGCTATTTTTCTTAGTTCTTCTATGATACCAGCTGCATATGGACACTGAACTGTGTAATAAATCGATATACCTTCATCATCAGAAAGAGACTTTACCTGTTTTGTAAAAGAAGGTTCAATCGCTTGTTTATTCCACTTCAATGCTGCTAATTGAAAATAAGGTTCTGCTTGGTCTACTATCTCAAACCCCATATGTTCAAAGAAACGTTTATCACTTAAAAACGGAGAATTTTTCTTACCTACAATATGTACAATCCCATCCATACCGCGATTGATTGCATCTTCTTGGCAATACGTTAACAATTGTTTTGCATACCCGTTATTTTTATGTCGACCTGAAACCCACAAACAGTTGATATACATATAATTCGGTGCATGAATCGGAACCCACGCCATTTCAGCAGGCAAGTATTCGATAAATACTTTTGCTCGTTCATCTAATCGATAAAAAACCAACCCTTCTTCCATTCGTTCTGTAAGCCATTGTTTCTTCTCATGTACTGCCTTTTCATATTGTTTTGCTCCTAATGCACAGCATATGTGTTCCGTTTCGATATTGCTTTTTGTAATTTGAACAAACCCCATTTCTACCACCTCCCTATTCGATAATCAAGCATTTTATTGTAGATTGGGGAAATAATCCTTACAAGTTATACGTCCTTACAGATTCACAGGTTTCGTTTTGGAAATTGACAGCTTGATAGATGCAGCCATTTATTTGGCTTTTCGACTGAATTATGTAACATATCCTATTTGAAAAAAATAGCCTGCAGTCTCACAGGCTATCTACGTATTGCGATGTACATCAAGCGAAATGACTTTACGATAATACGCCACAAGCTGCGGATGTTCAAGCAATTCGCGTCTTCCTTTTTCATCCAGGCCATACGTCCCGCGACGAATCTTTTCAAACCAGCCGTAGTAATTTTTTGTCAAAATTGCCAGAGTCTTTTCGCCTGTCCCCATTTGCCGCAACGCTTTAGGCGTCAATGGTCCAAACTGCTCAAGGCAGCAGGCGATGTGGATACTGCGTTCGCGATAGGCGGTCATCAATTTGGTTTGACTGCTCCCGCCTACGTTGTAGTCTCCATGCCTCCCCTCCATTTCAGCAAGCAGTGCCGTTCTTTTCTTCTTGCTCTGACGCATGCTTTTCTCCCGATCAAACGGAACAGGGTGCATTTTTATGTCGAGGGTGGACTTGCCATCGTGAAGCGTGACGAGGATGAGTCCCAGCTCCAATCGTTTGATGAGATGGCAGATGTTCTTCCACTTTCGGGAGAACAGGTTAATGGCGGGCTTGGGAATGGCGATATAGACCTGATCGGTCATGCGCTGTCGCAGGGCTGCCTGGACGAGCAGATCAACGGTCAGGCTGCGTTTCATTTCCACGATGACCAACTCTTCGCCTTTTCGCGCAGTCACGTCACAATGCTTGACTTCCCCGAACACTTCGTAGCCTTGGCGGATAAAATGCTGTTGGATCGGTCTGTACATATCCGTTTCGGCGTGGAATGTTTTTCTGTTCA
>CAMIVR010000148.1 GCA_946402065.1 uncultured Brevibacillus sp.
AAGGAAACAGAAAATAAGTATTGTATGTTAATTGGTCAGTCGTAGAAAAAAAAGAGACGGACGGTATCAACCGCCAGTCTCTTTTGGGCATTGTACTAAGTTTACTTATACACTTTCAACCGGCTATCCAACGGCTGGAACGCTTTTTCTCCCGCCGGTGCCGTCGGTTTGCCAAACGGCATTTGGGCGATCAGTTTCCAGCTGGCTGGCACGTTCCACTCTTTGGCCACCTGGTCGTCGATCAGCGGAGCGTAATGCTGCAAGGAAGCGCCGTACCCTTCCGCCTCCAGCGCCGTCCAGACGATATACTGCAGCATGCCCGAGGAATGCTGGGAGTAGATCGGGAAGCTGTCTTTATACGCAGCGAACTGTTCTTGCAAGCCTTCGATCACGGTCTGATCCTCGAAGAACAGAACGGTGCCGTAGCCATTGCGGAACGCCGCCATTTTTTGTGCGGTCGGTTCAAAATTTTCCGCCGGAACAATCCCCCTCAGAATGTTTTCCGTCAAATTCCACAGCTTGTCGTGCTGTTCGTTAAGCAGTACGATTACCCGTGCGCTCTGCGAGTTGAACGCCGACGGTGCATGCAGAACGGCTTCGCCGATCAATTCCTGAATTCGCTCATCGGACAAAATCGCCTCTTTGCTGATCCCGTATACCGTGCGTCTGTTTTTGACCGCTGCCCAAAAATCGTTGCTCATTTTTCTCCAACTCCTTTGTATGCCTATTCGTGGTGGTCATTACCCGCCAGGCTGTCATTTGTATTCATTTGCTGCCATAAGCTATTATGAATGATTCACTTACAATTTGTAAGTAGGCACATTTTTGTGCTATAGTATCCTGGAGTATACCAAAGCGGGAGAAGTGATAATCGATGAGTCAACATCCGCAAAATCCGAGCCAGTGCAAAGTCGTTGTCGCCCTGGAAACGATTGTCGGCAAATGGAAGCCGCTTATCTTGCTGCAGTTGATGTTCGGAGGAACCAGACGCTTCAGTGAACTGAAACGGTTGATGCCCGACATCACACAGCGAATGCTCACCCTGCAGCTTCGCGAACTGGAAGAACAAGACTTGATCCAACGCGTCGTCTATCCGCAAGTCCCACCCAAAGTGGAGTACTCGATTACGGAATACGGGAAAACGCTGATGCCCATCCTCCACGAAATGCACAAATGGGGCGTCGCCCATCTGGAGCACATGGCCGAAAAGGAAAAGCACGTTGCCAAAGCAAAAAACGAGTAGCTGTCAAGGAGAAAACAGCACCGGTGTCTGCAAACGCCTCGCACTGGCTGCTAGCTTGGTCCATCTCGCCCGAGTATAATCTGCAAGCTCTGCAAAGATCCGTCCTCACGATCCGGCATGTCCGGTCGCTACCAGCTCAATCTCGAATCCCAAGTCTTCCAGCATTTGATGGTCAGCCGTGCTTTCCTGACCGGCAGTGGTCAAATAATCGCCGACAAACACAGCATTCGCCGCATACAGCCCCAATGGCTGGAGGCTGCGCAAATGCACCTCCCGCCCTCCCGATATGCGGATTTCTTTTGTCGGGTTCAAATAGCGAAACAAAGCCAGCACTTTCAGGCAGTACCGCGGGTTCAACTCGTTTACATCGGCGAGCGGCGTGCCGTCAATCGGAAGTAAAAAGTTGACCGGAATCGAATCGGCGTCGAGTGCCTTCAATGAGCGGGCAACACTGATCAGATCGGCAGCCGTCTCCCTCATCCCGACAATGACTCCGGAACAGGGGGAGAGCCCTGCCGCCTTGATCAGGTTCACGGTATTAACCCGGTCTTGATAGGTATGTGAGGTCGTAATGCTCGGGTGGTGCTGCTCGGACGTATTGAGATTGTGGTTGTAGCGCTCGACGCCTGCTTCTTTCAGCAATCGCGCTTGCTCAGGCTTCAGTATGCCAAGACACGCGCAAATTTTCAGGTTGTACGTTTCCTTGATCGCTTTTACCGCCTCGACGACGACATCGACATCGCGATTCGACGGCCCTCTGCCGCTGGCGACGATACAGTAGGTTCCCACCTGGAGCTGATGCGCCTGGGCGGCGCCTTTCACAAGCTCTTCCTTGCTCATGAAAGCGTATTTTTCGATCGGAGCAGTGGAAATCGCCGACTGGGAGCAGTAGCCGCAGTTTTCCGGACATAAGCCGCTTTTTGCATTCACTATCATGTTGAGCTTTACCTTTTTGCCGAAATAGTGCTTGCGAATGTGAAATGCCCCGTGGAGCAACAAGAGAATTTCTTCGTCGGGACATGTCAAAATCTCCAGTGCTTCTTCATCTGTTACGTCTTCGCCATTCAGGACGCGAATGGCAAGCGCAGTCCAATCTTTCATCGTTCATCCCCCCATTTTCTCCAGACGCTTGAAAAACAGTTCGAGCATAACCATTGTTTCCCCCCGAAGCCTGACAGCCTGCTTGACGTTATGTACCAATGGCTCAGCGAACGCCGGAATGACTCCCAGTATCGGTACGTCAGTCAGCTTTCCGATCATCCGCAGATTGTCTTTTTCCAAATCTGTCGGTTGTTCGGGCATGCGATTGACAAGGATGCCAACAATCGGAATGTTGTGTGCATGGGCATACGATACGGTCAGTACGGTGTGATTGATTGTGCCCAGGCTAGGCTCGGCCACAATGACGATCGGCAAGCGCAGCTGCAGAAGCAAATCCTTGGTCGTGTACGTACCGTCGGAATGTTCCGCCAGCGGTACGGCCAATCCACCCGCCCCCTCGACAAGCACAAGCCGGTTTTCCCGGCTTAGCCGGTGGAGCTGTTCCTCAATAATTGCCGGATCAATCGTCGTACCTGCCTGCTGCGCTGCCAGATGGGGCGATGCCGCCGCTTCCAGGCAATAGGTGCACAATTCCTGCTGTTCGTAGGAAAGCTCGGCAACTGCCTGATAAAATTGCACATCTTCTGCCACGAGCCGGTTGTTCTGCCAAACCGCCCCGCTCTGAATCGGCTTGTAGGGGACTGCCGAAATGCCGCTTTTTTGCAGAAGTGCCGTCAAAAAACCCGTTGCTACGGTCTTCCCCACACCTGTACCCGTACCTGTGACAAACACGGCCCGATTGTCCATGACTATGTATTCACCCCTGAACCGCTGATGTGCAAAGCCCCCTGCGAAACGTCTTGTACAACCGCGCAGCTACATACGCGGCGACAAAGCAGAGCAAAAAATCCCCCAGAACATTCAGGACAAATCCCGATACAAACACATACCAAAACGTAACCGTCTCGCCAACCCACGTATTCAGCGAAACGTACAAGTAAAATACACCGCAACCGTACACAGGAAGCAGACCGCAGATGTTGGCGAGCAAGAAGTCTCTGAAACGGGGGTCCTTCCGCGCTTCGATCATCCGTCCGATGAGATAGCTGGCCAGTACAAACCCGATCAGATAGCCAAAGGTCGGCTTAAAAATATAGCTAATGCCTCCTCCCGATGTAAAGACCGGAAATCCTGCCAGGCCGACTCCGAGGTATACGAGCTGGCTCAGTGCACCCAACCGGCTTCCGAGCAGGGCACCCGAAAGGTACACAAATGCGATTTGCAGCGTAAACGGGTCGACAGTTAACGGAATTTTGATATACGCTCCCACCGCGGTCAGTGCTGCGAACAAAGCGACGAGCAGCAAAGACAGGGGAGAGCTGACAGGGTATCGCATTTCAAACCTCCTGTTCCGTGTTGTTATTTGTTAACTAAATCAAAAATCAAGTTAACATATATACCTGTAAATGTAAACTTCTTTTATTTTTCAGTTAACATATATTCCGTTATCTGCCGCTATCCCTCCCAAAATCGTTGTGGACTGTTTGCGACTGAAAAAATCGATCTAGTACGTAAACAACCCTCTGGCTCTTTTTTTCCTATACACAAACACACCCGCTCCTGCGAAAGAGCGGGTGTGTTTTACGATAAAACCGTCTCGGCAATTGTCCGGAAAAAAATCGCGGCCACTGTCGCACCGGGGTCCTGATGCCCGATCGACTTTTCCAGGTAACGGGCGGCGCGACCGTGACGCGACTGCAGGCCGATCGTCAACTCCATCCCTGCTTCCGCCGCCTCTGCGGCAGCATGCAGCGCTTCGGAGATGGACGCTTGTCTGGACAGGGCAGCGGCAATCGCCTCCACGGCCGGAACAAACGCATCGAGGATCGTCTTGTCGCCAAGCTTTGCTTTGCCCCGCTCGCCGAGTCCGTTCGCCATCGCCTCCGTCAAGGCGTGCAGATCGGCAAGCGTCAGCTCCGTCTTGCCCTGCATCGCTTTGCCTGCACGGAGCAGCGCTGTCGTCAAGAGCGTTCCCATCGTCGAAGCGGCTTTTTCGCCCATCACCTGGGTGCTTTTGAGCAAGAGCTGCCCGATGTCAGGCTGTTCCAGGCTCGACAGTGCGTCTGCCACGGCGCGGAACCCTTTGGCCATCGTCAAGCCGATGTCGCCATCGCCTAACGCCCCGTCCAGCTTGCAGAGATGATCTTTTTCTTCCTCCATTCGTTCGGCGATGCGGTTGAAAACCCGTTTGATGTCTTCTGCGCCAAGTGTCTCAGCCATCGTGTACCTCCCCCCGCTCTGTCAGTTCTGCACCCGAAACGGCGTGGCAAACGGCATATCCAGCAGCTCGCGCAATTCGTCGTCAAGGCGAAGGATCGACACAGACAGGCCAGCCATTTCCATGGAGGTGGCGAACTCCCCGATATAGCGGCGATAGACGCGAATGCCCCGCTCCGCGAGCAGCAGGTGTACTTTGCGATAGATAATGTACAGCTCTTCCAGCGGCGTCGCCCCCAAGCCGTTCACCAGCACGGAGACCTCGCTGCCCGCTTCGCAAGGCAAGTCCGCCAATATCGTCGACACCAGAATATCCGCTACTTCGTCGGCTGTCTTTAACGTCCCGCGTTCAATCCCCGGCTCGCCGTGGATCCCCATGCCGATCTCCATCTGATCGTCGCCAATCGCAAATGTCGGTCGCCCCACCTCCGGCAAAATGCACGGGGACAGGGCCACGCCCATCGTCCGCACATGCTGATTGGCTTTCTCCGCGATCCGCTTGACTTCAGCGAGCGATGCGCCTGACTCCGCCATGGCGCCAGCCAGCTTGTAGAGGTAGAACATCCCGGCTACGCCGCGCCGCTGCGCTTCCTGGCCCTTCGGCATGGACGCCGCATCGTCGGTGACGACTACTGTCTCCGTGCGAATCCCTTCCAGCTCGGCCAGTTCGCCAGCCATGTCAAAGTTCATCACGTCGCCGCCGTAGTTGCCGTACAAATACAGCACGCCTGCACCACTGTTGACGGCCCGGGTCACATCGAGCATCACCTGTGCACTCGGCGAAGCGAAGACATCGCCGACCGCGACACCGTCGAGCATCCCCTTGCCGACGTAGCCGAGAAACAGCGGCAAGTGCCCCGAGCCTCCGCCTGTGACGATTGCCACTTTGCCCGGCACAGGCGCATCGCTGCGGATCAGCCCGCGGTTATCTTCCCGCACGCTTTTCAGTTGGTCGGCATGCGCCAGCAAGAGCCCCTCCAGCATCTCATCGACAAAGTACTGTGGATCGTTCAGAAATTTCTTCATCCATTTCCTCCCCTGTCTCGTTTACTTTTTCCGATAATACGTGGATGCGAGCGCCAGTGCCAGCACGGAGCCCTTGACGATGTTGAGGGAGTAGTACGGCACGGACATCATCACCAGACCGTTCTCCAGCACGCCGACGAGCACGGCGCCGACAAACGTCCCGATGGCATTCGGCCGGCCGAGTCCGGCAAACGACGAACCGATGAACGCGGCGGCAACGGCGGGCATCAGGTAGCCTGCTCCGGCATTGATCTGTGCGGAGCCGATCCGTGAAGCGAGCATGATCCCGCCCAGTCCGGCGAGAAACGTGGCGAGAAAATACGCCAGCGCGCGGTAGCGGTCTACCGGAATACCGGACAGCCTCGCTGCTTCCATGTTCCCCCCGACGACGTACAGATAGCGGCCATGCTTCGTGTGCGTGAGAAAAATGTGCACCAAGACAACGACGACGAGCATGATGATAATGATGTACGGCGCCTGGCCGATCAGCTTGAATACCCCAGACAACGTGCCTTCTGTCGGCGTCCCGTCGAGTCTCGGCATGCCTTCGCTGATCGATCCCCCGCCGGTGTAGGTCATCGCCACCCCTTCAAAAATAAACATCGTCGACAGCGTGGCCAGCATGTCGGGAATTTTTACTTTGACGATCAAAAAGGCGTTCACCGCGGCGATGATCAGCGTAACGACGAGCGCTACCGCGATGGAAGCAAAAGTGGACATGCTGTACCAGACGAACATCGAGACGACGAGCGACGTGGACAAGGTCGCCGTCGAGCCTACCGACAGGTCAAAGCCGTTGACGGTCAGGGAAACGGTCAGCCCGATCGCGATCACGGTCACGATGGAAATGCTGCGCAGAATCGTCATGATGTTGGAATACTCAATAAATTGGGGCAGCATCGACGTAAAGAAGACAACGAGTAGGACGATTGCCAGCACAGTGCCCCATTTATTGATAAAGCCCAGCAGACTGCCCAGCCAGGTTTTTTCGCGCTCTTTTGCCCCTGCTATTTTTGCCAGCATTGCTACGTGCCCCCTGTAGAGTAATAAAGTATCTCTTCCTCGGTCGTTGCCGAAGTGAGCAGTTCCTGCACTATCATTCCGTCGTACATGACGTAGATGCGATCGGTAATCGCCAACAGCTCGGACAGCTCGCTGGATGTGTAGATGCAGCCTTTGCCCAGCTCCGCCAGCCGCCCCATCAGTTCAAAAATGTCCCGCTTGGCTCCGACGTCGACGCCTTTCGTCGGCTCGTCAAACAAATACACATCGGCTTCGGCCATCAGCCATTTGCCTACGGCGACCTTTTGCTGGTTTCCCCCGGACAGAAAGGCGACCTTTTGACCTTCGTGCGGCGTTTTGATGCCCAAGTCCGCAATCATTTGCTTGGCTGCCGTCCGTTCTGCCCACGGCCGCAAAAACCCGAGCGGGGCGCAAAATTTGCCCAGATTGGCCGCCGTCAGATTGCTGAAGACCGGTTCTTCGACGAACACGCCTTCCTTGCGCCGCTCTTCCGGCACGAGCGCCAGCCCCGACTTGACCGCGGCGTGCGGCGAGTGAATCTGCATGCGCTGATTGCGTAGGCGCAGTTCGCCGGACTGTGCCTGCAGCGCCCCGAAAATGGTTTTGCACAGCTCTGTCTTGCCCGCCCCGACCAGACCGGCGACGCCGATAATCTCGCCCGTGCGGACATACAGGTTAATGTTCCGCACGGCACCGTTTTTCTCGCTCAGATTCACCACGTCAAGCAGCTTGTCGCCAATAGGGACGGCGGTCTTGCGGTAATTTTCCTCCAGCTTGCGCCCAAGCATCAGCTCAACGACCTGTTTCGTCGTCATTTGTGCCATGCTGCTGCGGCTGACGACTTCCCCGTCCCGCATGATCGTGATTTCTTCGCAGATGGCAAACAGCTCCGGCAGACGATGGGAGATAAAGATAATCCCGACGTTCTGGTTGTCAGCCAAATCGCGCACGATGCGGAACAGCTCTTCCGTCTCCCGTTGGCTGAGCGGTGCCGTCGGCTCATCCAGAATGAGAAATCTGCGCTCTTCGGCAATGGCCCGGGCGATCAGCACCATCTGCTTTTGCGCCAGCGTCAGATTCTGAACGCGTGTGCGGGTATCGAGCTTGATCCCGAGCCGGTCCAGCACCTGGCGGGCGGCAGCGTGGATGTCCGCCCAGTTGACGAAGAGCTTGCCTTTCATCCGGTTGACGAGCACGTCGAGCATGATGTTTTCGGCAACATCGAGATAGCTGACGAGTGCCGTATCGACTTCCTGGTAGACGATGTCGATGCCCAGCGCTTTGGCATCGCGCGGTGAGCGGATGATGACTTCCTGCTGATCGAGCATGATCCTGCCTGTATAGTGGGCGTAGGCACCGGATAGAATTTTCATCAGGGTCGATTTTCCCGCCCCGTTGGCACCGATGAGTGCGTGGATGCGGCCTGACTCCAGCTCAAAATCAACCCCGGACAGCGCCTTTACGCCGGGAAACTCGATTGATATATTGCGCATCGCAAGCTTCACGCGTTTTTGCTCAGTCAAATGCGTCACCTCGTCTCTGTCAAATGCTGTATTTTGCCATCGCGTTTCGTGAAATTTCGCAAAGGATGCGTCTTGTTGTCGCTCGGCTGCACCGCATTCACTTCAGGTTTTTGCAAAACTTCGATTGAGTTCGCTCCGTGGATTTTGGCAAAATCCTCACCTACTTCTTGGCAAAATGCGCGCGCAGATCATCCATCCATTTTTCATTGAACGCATCGGATTTGCCCCAGCCGTCGATGACATCCTTGAGTGTTGTCATATTCGTGTCCGGCTTCAGTTGTTCCCGCTTGATCAAGCGCGCTTCCAGATCGTACGTCGGCGGCGTGTCTTCACCCGCGAATTTCTTCGCCAGCAGTCTCATGTCGACCGTACCGATCAGGCGCGGGTCGACCGCAGCCGTAGCCAGCCACGTACTGCCGTCTTCGCGGATCAGGTTGATGTCCTGGTTGGAGACGTCGATGGAAATGAGTTTAATGTCCATCCGGTTATTGTCCTTCATCGCCTTGAACGCGCCTTTGGCCATTTCATCCCATGAACCCCAGATCACATCGACAGAGCCTGGCGGGTATTTGGCCAAAATCGCGCTGACTTTCGTCGAGATGTCACCCTGCACGTCCTGGAAGTTGGTCGGCCCGATGACTTCCAGTGTCTTGATCTTGTTTTCCTGTTCGAATTTCGTATAAATCTCCTGGCGTCTGTCCAGCGGCGGTACGCCCGGGCCGAACCACAGCTTGAGCACGCGGACAGGCTGACCGTCTTTCGACAAGGCAGCAACCTCGTTCAAAGACAGCTCTGCCAGCTTGAAGTCATCCTGGAACGTCGTGGTGATTCCCGGCAGGTTTTTGCCGTCCTTTTCAATCACCGTATCAAAGGAAACGACCTTCATGCCCTTGTCAATGGCCGGCTTGAGCATGTCGTAGGAGTAATCCTTCTTGCCGTGGGAGACGATCATCCCGTCGTAATTGTTCTGAATCGCCTGTGCGACCAGTTCCTGGAACTTCGCATCGTCATTGTCGGCGATAAACGTATCGACCTTGAAGCCAAACGCTTCGCCTTCGCTTCTCGCCCCGTCAAAAAACTGCTTGGTATGGTCGTCTGCAGGCAGATTGCGAACGACAGCGACGCGCTTGCCGCCTTGCACGCCGTCCGGTACACCGCTGATCTTTTCGCCTGACGGTTTGTCGCCGGTCGCCGCCGGTTGAGAATTTGCGCCACATGCAGCCAGACTGATGGCAAGCAGCGCGGTAAACAGTACGGATACAGCCTTTTTCATGAATGACACCCCACTTTTTCTATTTTTATAGCTCAGACCATCAGTTCGCGAATACTGCTTGCAAACGGTGCCCTGATGATGCCTTTTTCCGTGATGATCGCCGTTATATACTCATGCGGCGTGACGTCGAATGCCGGATTGTAGACGTTCACTCCTTCTGGTGCCGTCCGTGTGCCAAATCCATGCGTTACCTCCTGTTCATCGCGCTCCTCGATGGGAATCGCGCTGCCGTCAGGCGTATCCGGATCGATCGTCGAGAGCGGCGCTGCGACATAGAACGGAATGTTATGCGCCTTGGCCAGCAGTGCCACACCGTACGTGCCGATTTTGTTCGCGGTATCGCCATTCGCTGCGATCCGGTCCGCTCCGACGATGACCGCGTCGACCCAGCCGTTTTTCATCACCATTGCCGCCATGTTGTCGCAGATCAGGGTGACGTCGATGCCTGCCGCCTGCAGTTCGTAAGCGGTCAACCGCGCTCCTTGCAGCACAGGTCTCGTCTCATCGGCGAACACTTTCAGCGCCACTCCGCGCTCCTGGGCGATGTAGATCGGAGACAGCGCCGTTCCGTATTTGCCCGTCGCCAGTCCGCCGGCATTGCAGTGTGTCAGCACACCCATGCCCGCCTGAAACAGGTCGGCACCGAATTCGCCGATTTGCCGGCAAGCCGCTTCATCCGATTCCTGGATGGCCAATGCTTCCTGCAAGAGATCAGCCTTCAGTTCCGCGATCGGCAGCTCGCTGTGCTCTGCCGCCTTCTTTTCCATCCGTTTTAAAGCCCAGGTGAGGTTGACCGCCGTCGGCCGAGCTGACGCGAGATAGGCGCTCTGTTCGTCCAGCTCCTGGGCAAATGCCGCATACGTCTCCGCTTTGCTGTCGCGAATCCCGAGGTACAATCCATAGGCGGCAGCCATACCGATGGCCGGAGCCCCGCGCACGACCAGATCCTTGATCGCTTGCCATGCTTCCGATACTGTCTCAAGCCGCACGTATTCCACTGTTGTCGGCAGAAGCCGTTGATCCAATAAAACCAGCGCGTCCTGTTCCCATTTGACTGATTGAATGTACTCCACTCGTTATGCACCCTCCGTCCGCTTTACGACTGCACTCACCGCTTCGATTGAATCGAACCGCTGCCGCTCCATGATCAGCTCTCTGCCGATGCGCAGCGCCAGCTCCTGGGCTGCCGTCTTGATCGCCTTGTCGCTGATGCTGTCGATGTCCTCCACATGTGCAAGACCGACGATCCGGCGAATCATTTTGCAGCCGGCAAACCCGATCGAATCTTGCAGAATATTGCGTAAATAAATCTCAAAAAAACCTTCTGTTTTCGCCATTTCTTCACTTGTTTGCGACGCGTGGAGCAGTCGAAGCTGCGTCGCAAACTGATGCCAAAGCTGCTCGACAGTCTCCAGCAGATAAGCGCGGTAGGCGCTGCACTCGTCTGCATCCCGCCGGTGCCCGGCCTGGGCGACGTAATTGAGCAGCAAATTGGCGAGCATCGCCCCGACGTCGAAGCCCATCGGACCATAGTAGGCGAATTCCGGATCAATCACTTTCGTGCTCGCCGCTGTGACCATCACGCTGCCTGTATGCAGATCGCCATGGACAAGCGCCTCGCCTCTCGTGAGAAATGCGTGCTTGAGCAGAGCCACTTCCCGCTTTAACGCCGTGTCGGACCAAAGAAAGCGAGCGACGAACGGTCTGATCGCTTCGTCAATGTTATTCGTCTCGGCATCCATGTACGGATGGGTAAAGACGAGGTCTTCCGTTATTTTGCACAGCTCGGGATTGCAGAACTCCACCTGCAGCTGTTTTTTCGCTTGCGGCTCAAGATACAGGTCTGACGTGGCAAACAGCGTGCGAGCCATATACGTGCCGAGGTCTTCGGCCAACCGCTCGTACCGCTTTCCTTGAATCAGCCCTTTGCGCAGCACGATGTGATCCGATAAGTCCTCCATGACGATCAGCGCCAGCTCCTGGTTGAAGCTGTACACCTGCGGCACCAGCTCCGGACACACCTCGGCAGCTTTGGCGAGCGCAGCGCTCTCGATTCGCGCCCGATCCAGGGACAGCGGCCAGCCGCCGCCTACGACGCGGACATACGGCAACGCCTGCTTCACGATCACGCTCCGCCCGCTCCCATCCGACCGGATGCGAAAGACCAGATTCAAGTTGCCATCCCCAATTTCCTCGGCGCTGAGCGTCTCCCCCGCGTCGAATACACCGGGCAAGCTGCCAGCGTACTCGATTGCTTCCTGTGTTGAAAAAGCGCGATACTGTTCCACCCGACACTCCCCCTTCCGGTTATTCTTTCAATGGGTTTTGCCCGTAGCGCGTCGCGTATATCTCGTGCAGGATGGGAATTTCCGCACTGTCCAGGCGAATCGCCGGCTTGCCTGCCATCAAGCTGAGCAAGTAGATTTTCGCGGATTCTTCTGTATCGGCAGCGATCAGGAAGGCCTTTTGCAAATCGACCCCGGCACAGACGACGCCGTGATTTTGCAGCAGTGCTGCCGGACCTGTCCCCATCGCCGCGACCGCTACGTCGCCGAACGCTTCCGTGCCAAATCGGGCATATGGGGCAACGGGAATCGGCCCTCCGGCAATCGCCGCCACTTCAGCCAAAATGACCGGAATCGGCTCCCCCATCGCCGCCAGCGCGGTGGCATAAGTCGAATGTGTGTGGAACACGGCATTCACGTCTGAGCGCTTTTGGTAAATTTTCACGTGCAGCATCTTCTCGCTGGACGGTCGGCGCTGCCCCTCCACTACCTGGCCCTGCAGGTCAATCACCGTAATGTCGGCAGGCGTCAAATCCGCATAGTCCATGCCGCTCGGCGTAATCGCGATATGACCTGTCGCCCGTTCGATAGCGCTTACATTTCCAGATACACCGACTGTCAGGCCGGCTTCGTACATGCGCTGCGCATACTTCATAACGTCTGTTCGCAATTCTTCTAATAGCATCTCGCACCTCACTGTTCGATTATGTTAATTTGTGAGCACAATTGACAGGTCGCGTTCCCGGTACGGAATGAGTGTCTCTTCGCTCAACTGCCTGTCGGTGATGACACATCTGATCTGCTCGAAGCCGCAGACAGGTGAGAACGCCACTTTGTTGTACTTGCTTGAGTCCATCAGGGCATATGCTTCCTTGCAGCGGTCGATCATCACCCGTTTCATGCTGATCTCAAACATGTTGGTATCGGTAATGCCATTGGCCGGATGGATCGCATTGCTGGAAAAAAACGTCTTGGTAAAGTGAAAGTTGCGCAAAAACTCTTCCGCCAGCGGCCCGACAAATGACGACGCTTCCCGCCGAATCATCCCCCCGCACATGATCAACGAGACATTGGTGTACGACTGCACGGCGTTGGCAACCAGCAGACTGTTCGTGACCACCGTCAGATTGGGGATGTCATGAAGAATTTTGGCCAGTTCGGCTGCTGTCGTGCTGGCGTCCAGTGCGAGAATATCGCCTTCTTCGATGAACGACTTGGCCTTTTCGGCAATTTTTTGCTTTTCCTCGAGCTGCTTGGTCTTGCGCTCCTCCACGTTCAGGTCGCGGGTCGTCTCCTCGGCAAGGATCGCTCCGCCATGTGTCCGGGTAATGACTTTTTGCCTCTCCAGCTCTTCCAGATCGCGCCGGATCGTCATTTCCGAGACGTTGAGCAGCTGTGCCAGCTCGTTGACTTTGGCAGAGTTGTTTTTTTGCAAATGCTGGTAAATGCTTTTTTGGCGTTCAGCGGGAAACAGCAGATTCGATTGAACTTCTTCCGTCATGAAAATTCCTCACATGTTTGTTATTGTTCATTTCATGTTACTTTATGTAATAATTCGTTATTTTCTGTCATTATAAACGGGCTTCCAGGAAAAAACAAGCGTTTTTTTACCACGTTTACACAAGAAATTACAGAAACCGGATTGCCCGTACCAAATGGCAAATGACCCAAGCGCCAAAAGCCTTGTCCAGACCGGCCAGGCTTCAGGGGAACGCCGCCGCAGCGGAAAGCAGGTTTAGCGTTTGGCATTTGGCCGGACTGTCATTGGGGTGCAGCGTTCCAGTCGGGCGTTTTGACGCTTGGGTTCTCTCTTTTCGTGCCTTTTGCCAACGGATAAGGAGGAATTATCCAGCCAATAGCCAATGAAGACCATGAAATAAAAACTCGAAGAGACTGGGTGAAAACAATGGATCGCAGCCACGTGAGTGCTGTTGAACAGACGATTTGTTATATGAAAGGCCACTTGGATGAACCGATCACTACCGAACAGCTTGCTTCACTGGCCGGTTATAGCACCTTCCACTTTACGCGGATCTTTAAACGCGTCACCGGTGTGTCCCCGCGATTGTACCTGTCTGCGCTGCGTATCGAATCGAGCAAAAAGCAGCTGCTGGAGCACCGCTCTGCCCTGGTGCGAATGCTGCTGTCGCTCGGGTTTCGGAGTGTAGGAACGTTTACCGCTCGCTTCACGCAATTTGTCGGCACCTCACCGCGAAAGTTCCGCAATGGGGCGGATCGTCTGGCTGCTTTTCTCAACGCTTTTCAACACGAGCCGCTGCTGCTGTCCCCGCCTGAACACGGCCCCGGTCAGCGCATTGTCTGCGAAATAGACGCGCCAGCGACGTTTAACGGGATCATTTTCGTCGGTCTGTTCCCCCGGCCGATCCCGGATCAAAAGCCGATTGCCGGTACGGCCCTGAGTAAAGCGAACCGGATCTGTATGTTCACCGGCGTCCCGGCTGGCACGTACTACGTATTAGCGGCGGGAATTCCATGGAGTTTAAACCCGGCTACTTACTTTTTGCTCGACAAATGCTTGCGGGCAAAACACGAAGCGCCGATAGACGTGACAGATACTTCATCATTGCACGTGAAGCTTCAGCTAAGAGGCCCGCAGCCGACCGATCCGCCCATACTGGTGAACCTGCCGTTGCTGCTGTTCGAACAAACCAGACGGTAAAACAGCAAGGCAGAAGAATTTTTTGTCTTCCGCCTGTCTTATAATGTGGGTATTGTGCAAACTTTGCCGCAAAAAGGAGGGACAACCATTGAGAGAAATCAAAAAGGATATACGGATTCACACTGATGCTGTCCTCGTCTGGAGAGCCTGGACCGAGGCAGACAGAATCGTCGAATGGTTTGCGCCTGCTGCCGAAATCGAGCCGTTTGCAGGCGGCAAATTTGAACTGTACTTCGATCCGGCGAATAAAGCGAGCATGAGTACAGGCGGGTGTAAAATCATCGCATTCGAGCCCGCAAAGAAATTGCAGTTCCAATGGAAGGGCCCTGATCCGTTCGCCGCGACCATGAACAATTCCGACGACTTGACCACCGTCGAAATAACGTTGGAAGCGTTCGCTGACCATACGACGGTGACTGTCAGGCACAGGGGCTGGAAAGAAGACTCCGCTGCCTGGCAGGAAGCGAGAGAGTGGCATGAAGCTGCCTGGGAGCAGGTACTGGCCAGTTTGAAAGCGAAGCTGGAATCCGGAGAAGGCTTGCTCTGCTGTACATAAAAAACAACGGCTGCGACGTTGCGAGCTTCCCAGGGAATTCGTAGGTAAAACCCTGGGTACCTCCGCAACGATCAGCCGTTGTTTTTTTGCGTTCCGTTCAATGGCAAAGGGCGAAACGCTGTCACCTGTGCCAGCTGACCCTATGGCGCATAGATCATTTTGCGCGTCATTCC
>CAMIVR010000149.1 GCA_946402065.1 uncultured Brevibacillus sp.
CGCTGATATTTTGCCAGCAAAAGCGGGAACTAATTTCATCGCGAGCCCTAAGCGGCAGCACCCTTGTCTTTCTGGGATGGGGGTGCTTTTTGATTGCCAAGAGTTTTAATTGTTCAACTATATTAAACTGTTTTATAGTAAGTATATGATGATACGATGCTCAGGCTCTTTGTTTCTTTACGGGAGGGGGAAGAAAAGAAGATGGCAGAAAGGGACAACGAGATCAAGGAATTGCTGGAAAAGGTACAGGAGCTGGAGATGGTGTTTCAATCGTCGCACGATGAGATATTCGTAACCGACGCCACCGGAACCTGCATTCGCGTCAATCCGTCGTGCGAGCGGCATTACGGCCTGCAAGGGATCGAACTGCTCGGCAAAAATGTCTTCGAGATGGAGTCGGAAAAAATATTTTACCCTTCGGCAACCGTCATGGTCCTAAAAGATAAGAAGCCGGTTACCCTGATTCAGTCGACTTCGACGGGCAGGCGCCTGCACGTTACAGCCAATCCTGTGTTTGATGCCGATGGCAATGTGTTCCGGGTCGTCTCCAATTCGCTTGACATAACCGAGATCCTTACCTTGAAAAAGCAGGTCGAAGAGATGGAACGCGTGATCAAGGAGTACAACGGCCAGCTGGAGCAATTGCGCCAATCCCACCTCGGGCGAAAGGGAGAGCTGATTGCCAAAAGCAAAGTGATGGAACGAGTCCTGCAACTGCTGGAGCGGGTCTCACAAGTCAATACGAGTGTGCTGCTGCTGGGCGAGTCGGGTGTGGGCAAATCGGAAGTGGCATTTTGGCTGCACAACATCAGCAACCGTAAAAATGCCGCTTTTATCGACGTCAACTGCGGCGCAATCCCGCCCAGCCTGTTTGAGTCGGAGCTGTTCGGCTACGAGCCGGGTGCCTTTTCCGGGGCGCTCAGCTCGGGCAAAGTCGGCTTGCTGGAGTCGGCGAACAACGGCACGCTATTTCTGGACGAGGTCGGCGAACTGCCGCTGGAGCTGCAAACCAAGCTGCTGCAGGTCATACAGAACCAGTCGTTCATGCGCGTAGGCGGCAGGGAAGCGAAGAAGATCGATGTCCGGTTTATCACCGCGACGAATCAGGACCTGGAAAAGATGGTCGCGGAAGGAACGTTTCGCAGAGATTTGTACTATCGGCTGAACGTCGTGCCGGTCGTCATTCCGCCGCTGCGCGAACGAACAGAAGACTTGATTGAACTGATCTTTCTCTTCATGGAGCGGATCAATCAGAAGTACTCTTTCCAAAAGCGGCTTTCCCCTTCCGTCATCGAAAAATTGCTCACCTATCATTGGCCGGGGAATGTCCGGGAGCTGGAAAATGTGCTCGAGCGTATCGCGATTACTTCCGACAGCAATGAAATCTTTATGGAAAGCCTGTACGAAGTGGTCCGCCGCGATGCAAAAGCGCCGGATCTGCAGATGGCCCAGACGGATTACGTCAAGACGCTGGTGAGCGATCCAAACCTGACGCTCGATGATATGCTGTCATTGGTCGAACAGGAGATTCTTGCCCACTGCACACACGAGCTAGGGTCGATGCGCAAGGTAGCCAAGCGGTTAGGGGTCAGTCAGAGTACGATTAGCCGTCGCTATAAGAAGGATAAATAGATTGTTGCAAAAGTGAATCATTTTGCAAAAATGAATCAAAAACAAGGCAGGAATGTTGCAAATCTGAATCAGTTTGCATTTGCCCCACCTGGGGATTTCTGATAAACAGCGGTTTTTTCGTGAACAGCTGCGTTGGCACAGACCTTGCTTTAGTATACTTCCATCACAGTAATGGAGGGACTAGAATGATTCACTACATCAAGCAAGAAGCAGGACTCCAAGTCCAGGAAAGAACCGAATTGGAAAATACCGTAACAGAAATTATAAACCGCGTTCGTGAAGAGGGCGACAGCGCGTTGAAAGATTTTTTGAAAAAGTTTGACGGTCTTGAACTGGACGACCTGAAAGTGTCGGAAGAAGCGATTGCCAAAGCCAAGACGCTGCTGCCGGAGACGTTGCTGGAGGATATGGCTTTTTCCATCGAGCGAATTAAAGCGTTTGCAGAAGCGCAACGCCGTACTTTGACTGAGTTCGAGCAAGAGATGATCCCCGGTGTGCACCTCGGTCAGCGCGTCATCCCAATCGAGGCAGTCGGCGCTTACGTGCCTGGCGGTCGTTACCCGCTGTTATCCTCGGCGCAAATGGCGATCATCCCGGCAAAAGTGGCAGGTGTCCAAACGATTCGCGTCTGCACGCCGCCAACGAAAGACGGAGAAATTCACCCAGCCGTCATCTACGCAGCACACCTCTCGGGAGCAGATGAAATCTATCGAGTTGGCGGCGCTCAGGCAATCGCCGCGATGGCTTACGGCACAGAGTCGATCAAGCCGGTGAACAAAATCGTCGGCCCGGGCAACCGCTTCGTGACCGAAGCCAAACGTCAGGTATCCGGCATCGTCGGCATCGATATGCTGGCAGGTCCCAGTGAAGTTCTCGTCATCGCCGATGAGACCGCCCGTCCGGATTACGTCGCCTCCGACCTGTTGGCGCAAGCGGAGCACGATGTCGATGCCCGCGTCATTCTCGTCTCGACGAGCCAAGCGCTGGCCGATGCCGTTCAACAAGAAATCAGCGCACAGCTGCAAACGCTGCCGACAGCAAAAGTAGCGGAAGCCGCCTGGGCCCGCAGAGGGCAAGTCATCGTCACCGACAGCCTGGAAGAAGCGATCGCCGTGACCAACGACATCGCACCGGAGCATTTGCACGTGCAGATCAAAGACGGCCGCGCACACCTGAATGCGTTCATCAACTACGGCTCCCTGTTCCTCGGCGAGAAAGCTTCTGTCGTCTACGCCGACAAAGTCTGCGGAACGAACCACATCCTGCCGACACTGGGCGCTGCGAAGTACACCGGTGGCGTCTGGGTAGGGACATTCCTCAAAGTCGTCACGCACCAATGGGTTGATGATCAAGGGGTACAAGCACTGGCTCCGCACTGTGTCCGCCAATCGCAGCGGGAAGGCTTGATCGGCCATCTGCGCTCGGCAAACATCCGCCTGACCGGCAAATTGGATGTCGAATAAAAATCAGCAAGAGTTACAGCCAGAGAGAAAGAGAGCCGCACAGAGAGAAAGAGATGGAGCATGCAGCTATACAAAAAATGTGATATAAGGGGTGTTTTTTATGAAGAAAAAATGGACACATCTGCTTTCGATTACAGCGCTTTCGCTTGGCCTGCTGATGGCTGGCTGCGGCGGCGGACAAAGCTCTGCACCGGCACCGAACCCGGGAACCAATAACGAGACCAGCGGTGGCGACGCATCCGCTGCCGGTGGCGGAACACTGGAGCAGATCAAGAAACGAGGCGTTCTCGTGGTCGCTTCCTCCAATGACGTACCGTTTGCCTACATCGACAAGGATACGAAGCAATTTACCGGTATCGATGCGGAAATCATCACGGAAATTGCCAAACGCCTCGGCATTCCGAAAGTCGAAATGAAAGAAGTCAAATTTGAAAACATGCTGATCGAAATGAACAACAAGAACGTCGACATGGTGACAGACGGCATGTACGTCAAGCCGGAACGCGAAAAAATCGCCACTTTTACACATCGCTGGTACAAGCAGGGCGAGGGCCTGATCGTTCGCAAGGACTCCGACATTACCGGTCTCGACAGCCTGTCCGACAAAGTAGTCGGGGCACAAAAAGGCACGACGTTCCTCGAGTACCTGCAGGAGCTGCAAAAGCAAGGGAAGATCAAAGAAGTCAAAATCTTTGGCTCGCAGGCTGAGCTGCTGCTCGCAACGAATACGCAAAAAGTCGACGCGGTCGTCACCGACAGCGGTACGGCAGCCTTTACGATCAAGAACGACCCGACGCTGAATCTGAAGCTGGTGTCCCCGTACACCCCGCACTTCGACGGAATTATCGCCGCCGCCGTCCGCAAAGACGACAAGGATTTGCTCGATGCCGTCAACGCCGAGCTGGATAAGCTCAAGCAAGAAGGCTTTGTACTCGAAGTGCTGAAGAAGTATGGCTTGGGTGAAGATAACATGATGCCAGTCGAATAAGGTATTCTCCATAAATCCCCAAGGGAAGCGTCAGTTTGCGCTTCCCTTGGCAAGCGAGGTGTTGGTTGAGTGAATCATTTGGACTTCAAGACAGCATTTGAACAGCTTACGCCCTCCCTTTTGGAAGCATTGGGATTGGTAGTTACGTTGTCTTTCCTCTCTTTTGCCTTGGCTTTGACAGTCGGCATGCTCATCGCATTGGGCCGCTTGTCCAAGTTCAAGCCTCTGCACGCCGTACTGATCGGCTTTCTGGAAATCGTTCGCGGCACACCGCTGCTCGTTCAGCTCCTCTACGTTTACTACGTGCTCCCGGAGATCGTCAGCTATATCGGCTCCATCTGGGTACCTGGCTATCACGTGAATTTCAGTGCGTATACGGCCAGTATCGTCGGTCTCGGGATCAACTACGGCTGTTACCTGTCGGAAGTATTCCGCTCGTCCATTCAGGCCATTCACAAAGGTCAGACCGAAGCCGCCCTGGCTTTGGGGTATACAAGCCGCCAGGCGATGTGGCACATCGTGATCCCGCAGTCGATCCGCATTTCGCTGCCGCCGCTGGGCAACTATTTTAACGCCATGATGAAAGACACATCTTTATGCGCATTCATTACTTTGGGTGAAATTATTTTGAAAACGCAAGCGTACGCATCACAGACCTTTTTGACGATTGAATCCTATACCATCGCCGCGCTGTTCTATCTGATCATCAGCATTCCGCTGGGACAGGCCATCCGGATGATGGAGAGGAGGCTGAGCCGCCATGTCTAAGACGATGGTTACGATCAAAGACCTGCACAAATCGTTCGGCGAGAACGAAATCCTCAAGGGCATCGACCTGACCATCCGCCAAGGAGAAAAGGTCGTCATCATCGGCCCGTCCGGTTCCGGCAAGTCGACGTTTCTGCGCTGCATCAACTATTTGGAGCAGCCGACGTCAGGCACGGTGATGATCGAAGCGAAAGCGTTCGCGGAGCCGGGGAAGAAAATAAACGAAAAGCACGTGGCGACGCTCCGCCAGGAAGTCGGCATGGTGTTTCAGAGCTTTAACCTCTATCCGAATAAAACAGCGCTGCAAAATGTCATGGCCGCGCTGATTACGATCCGCAAGCTGCCCAAAGACAAGGCCAGAGCAATCGCCGTCAAGTACTTGCAGAAGGTCGGGCTGGAGAGTCGCAAGGATCATTATCCGAGCCAGCTCTCCGGCGGCCAGCAGCAGCGCGTCGCGATCGCCCGCGCACTGGCGATGGAGCCGAAGGTCATGCTGTTTGACGAAGCGACCTCCGCGCTCGATCCGCAGCTGGTCGGAGAGGTACTGCAGGTCATCCGGGAATTGGCCGAAGAAGGCATGACGATGGTGTTGGTGACGCATGAAATGAAATTCGCCCGAGAGGTGGCGGACCGGGTCATCTTCATGGACGGCGGCGTGATCGTGGAGCAGGGCAAGCCGGAAGACGTGTTCTCTGCACCGCAGCACCCGCGGACGAAGGAGTTTTTGCAGCAGGTCAGTCATATGTGAGGGGATGTAGACAAGAGTGCTCAGGCTCTCTCCGGAAATGGCGGAGAGAGTGGGGGCACTTTATTTTTGTTGTGGGAAGTGTAGCTTGGTGTAAAAGACCGTGTGTCTATTTATCGGGTAGTTCTTCATATACCTTTATTTTCTCACACCAAGTTTGGTCATCTGCTATACCATTGCCATCACTCCTCTGATTAGGAGAGGGATTGCTTGATTCTTTCGATTTCTCGCTTGTTTTCGTGAATGTCTCGAACAAAAATTTTGTTGTCAATAGCGAGATTTTCGGTGTGATGGATAAGGCGGTCAACCTTTTCTTCGATGGTGTCCAGCTTGGAAAGCTTAATCCCGTTCTTAATGACTTCGTGGCGTATCTCTTTCACTTCCGCCTGTACGGCGCTAACGCTTTCCGCAAATTTAGCGAAGTTTTGGGCAAGCTTTTCTATGGCGATTTTAAATTCATTTTCACACATATGTATACCCCCTTTTCTTTATTTGACCCTATTATATCAAATTAGTTACGTGCCGTTGTAGCCTACAGACCGGATATAAGAGAATTGAAACGAAAAATTCCCACATGAAATTCTCCACCATGCGAACAGCCCTTTGCGTGATCGCGCAAAACGTTTGCGGGCTTACCCCCGAAATTCGCGCCCTTCTACGGATTTGCCGTCAGGCCGCATCTGCTAAGGTAAAGGTATGAATCCATTTCAACCTTGTCACAAAGGAGATGCCATATGCCCAATCGTACATTCCCTCCCTTACAATTATTCCGCAGGCTGCTTGCCACTGTCGCCATCGCAGCACTGCTCGTCCCGCCGGCGGCGCAGGCAGCGAATCCGCCAGCAGCACTGCCGGGACCCGAAAACCCACAGGAAGTGGAGGCGTTCATCGACGGCTTCTTCAACCGCGAGGACGTGAAAGCTTGGCTTACAGGAGCGGTCGTCACTGTCGTTAAAGACGACAAGGTACTCTTGAACAAAGGGTACGGCTATGCCGATCTGGAGCAAAAAACGCCTGCCGATCCAGAGCGCACGCTGTTCCGTCTGGCGTCCATTTCCAAAACCTTTACCGCTACAGCCGTCATGCAGCTGGCCGAACAAAACAAGCTCGACCTTAATCAAGACGTCGGCGGCTATCTGGGCGGGCTGAAAATTCCCAACAAGACCGGCTCGCCGTTAACCGTGAAGCACCTGATGACGCATACGAGCGGATTCGACAGGACGGAAGCGGACGAGGACGAGGGCGAACCTCAGGACGTATATACGTTAAACGATTTCGTCAAGGACAATTTGCCGACTGTAGTCCGCAAGCCGGGAGAAGCGTTCCGCTACGACAATTACGCCTACGACCTGCTGGGCTATATCGTGCAATACGTCTCGGGTGAACCGTTTGAAGCCTATGTCGCGAAACATATTTTTGCCCCGCTCGGCATGGCGAACAGCTATTTCACGCTTGCTCCTGACGTGCAAAAACGGCTTGCCACACCGTATGACGGAGCAGGTGAACCACTGCCGCAATACGCGACGTTCCCGAACAACTCGCCTGATGGCGGATTGATCTCGAACGGCGCTGACATGGCTCGCTTCATGATTGCCGAGCTGAACAGCGGCAAGCTGGGCGAGCAGACGATCCTGACCAAGCAATCGCTGGATGAGATGCAGCGCTTCAGCGTGACGATCCACCCGGATCTGCCGGGAGTCGGGTACGGGTTCGAGTCGTCGTTTCCGCAGCTTGGCAACGGGCAGTACGTCATCGACAAGAGCGGAGTGTCTTCCGGATTCCAGTCGCACCTCTGGCTGCTTCCCGAGCGGAAGACGGGCTTGTTTATCGCGCTGAACAGCACTCGGGACGCGCGCAAGCTGCGCACCCTGCTGTTTCAGACGTTCATGGACCATTATTTCCCCAAAATGAAGGCAGAGGACACACCGTCGTACATGCATCAAACGAAAGCGCAGCTTGCCCGTCTGAGCGGAATCTACCGCGATTTGCGGCTGCCGATGTGGCACTACGACGTCGTCGCCCAAGACGGGGGACTGGTCGTCACTGATTCGTACGGGGTGCATAACCTGAAACAGCTCAAAGCGCTGCTGTTTGAGGACGAGAATGGCAGAAAAGCCGCCTTCAAAGCTGACGGCAGCGGGAACATCGTTTATTTCTTCTACAACAATGCGGACGCATGGGCCGAAAAGCTGCCGGAGCGGAAGCTGTTTGCCGACGTTCCGGACGATCACCCTTACGCTTCATTTATTTACTATGTACAGCAGACGGGTGCACTGGCAAAAGAGGACAGCCGGACGTTCAGGCCAGAGCAGCCGATGACACGCGCCCAATTCGTCGGCCAACTGATCAGATTGGCAGGCGGGCCGCTGTCGACGAATCCGCCGTCATTTGCCGATACCGCCAACAGTCCGTATGCGGCGGAAATCGAGACAGCGCTGGAGGCCGGTGTCATTAAAGGCAGCAAGGGCGACCGTTTCAACCCGGATCGGCCGATCACCCGCCAGGAGGCTGCCGTTATCCTCGCGCGCGCTTTTCTGCTCGAATTCGGCGCAGCAGGGGCCACTCCGCTCGAGGCGAAGCTGAAGGGAGAGGTGGATGAGTGGGCGCTCAAGGGTGTGAAAACGGTCGTCGCCCGCGGCTACTACGGCCCCGAGGTCGTCCCGGATGCCGATGGTGCAATCGATTTTCACGCGAAGCTGCCCTTGCAGCGCCAGGAAGCCGCGGCAATGTTTTACCACTTTCCATAAATAGGGGGGAGGCTGAGCAAGCATGACGGACTCGCATGCTTGCTCGCTTTCTGTCAAGATCCACAAAAGTAAAGAATGGCCGGAACCCACAACCTGATCAATTGCTAAAAATGGTATACTTGGAGCGGGTGATTGACTTCCGATGAACAGTTCAAACCTTTTCCGCCACAAGCGTAGTCTCAACGTCCGAATCAGTGTTTCCATCGCTTGCTTTCTGCTCTTGGCAGCTTATATCCACTTTGTTTCCCTGAAAGCCCCGTATACGGGCATATGGCTGAAGCCGTTGGCTGGCGATCAATGGCTCGTCGCATCCGTCGACGATCGCGGCAAGGCGGTCGACTGGAACGTCGAGCCGGGGGACCGCATCGTCTCTTTTGGCGGCAAGCAGCCGACACTGCGGACAATCGATGGGGAGACCCTGTTGAAAAAAGCGCCGCCCTTTGTCGTCGAAAAGCAAGACGGCCGGCAAAGCCAAATTGTTCCGGCGACCAGCCAGAGCGACATCGTTCAGATGATCTTTTCGCTCCTGATGGAAGCGACGCTGCTCGGGATCGGCTTATACGCTGTCCGGGTCAAGCCGGAGTCGCGGGTCATCCGGCTGTTTTACGCCTTGAGCATGTCGCTGGCGTTATGTATATTGACAATATTTTCAGCAGAAAAAACATTCTCGGAAATCATGAATTCGCTTTGTGCCATCTGGCTCCCTTACTTGTTCCTTGCCTTTTACCTGTTGTTTGTCTTCCGGACGATCCACGCCCGTTTCCGCAAGCTGCTGCAGGCTGTCCGCACCTATTCCATTGCTTTTTCCGGGGTGCTCGGCTACGTCATCGCGATCGGGGAGACGCCCAAATGGGTGGTCGACCTGCTTAACCTGACGATCGTGGGAACGCTGCTTCTGCTGGCTGGAATAACGCTTGCCTTTTGGAAATCGTTTGACCGGCTGGAGCAAAACCAACTGATCGTCTTTTTTGCCGGACTGTTTCTGAGTCTATTCCCGTATGTGTTTCTGTACGCGCTGCCGCTGTTTGTCAGCGGTTCATACATCGTCCCGGAAAAGTACACATTCATCGGATTGATTCCGTTTTCGTGGACGATTACCTACCTTCTCGTCGACCGCAGCATGCTCGATGTGCGACTCTACATTCCGCGTTTGCTGATTCACAGTCTGTATCTCGGTGGTGTCTTCGTCGTGCTCATCCTGGCAGAGAACGGGCTGTCGCCGCTCTGGATCTGCCTGGTCTTCGCCCTGCTCGTCCTGTGGACGTACGTCTATCAGAAAAGCCTGACGCGATTTCCACGCAAGACCGAGCAGCGTGCAGAGCGGCTGGAGCAGCAAAAGCTGCGTCTCTCCATCCAGCTCGCCGAGCAGAAAAACATCCGCGACTTGCTGAAACTGGTTGCTGAAGTAACGGAGAGCGCACTTGCTCTTGATGGGGTTTGTCTCATATGCTTCGCCGACCGCCAGCCGCTCGTCTATGGCTCGGGCAAATTCGCCCGGAACGAGCATGAGCTTGCCCATCTGTCTGTGAACAAGGAGGCGCTGCAGCGTCGTTTCGACTTTTCCCGAATCGCAGAGCTGGCACCGGAACCGCATGGCGAACCGCTCGGGCTGCTGTGTTTGGGCCGCAAACGGAAGACAGAGCTGTTTTCGCCGGAGGATGACCTCTTGATCGGCAAACTTCAGCGTGAAGCGATTCAGATGCTGGCAGGGGCGAAGCTGCTCGCAAGCCTGCAAAAAGAGTACAGCCGAACCAGCGTAGAGTCGCATGTGTACGGTGGGCAGACGGTCGATCGCCGCAGGTACAGCCAGATGCTGCTCGAGGCACAGGAGTCCGAACGAATCCGTACCTCGTACTACTTGCACGACCACCTGCTGCAAAATCTGATTTTCCTCTCGCGTGACCTGGAGGAGCTGTATGAATCAGGCACAGCGGACAAGGAGCTGGTCGCTGTCTGGCTGAAGTGCGTCTATGATTCGCAGCGCGACATTCGGGTACTGTGTGACGAGCTTTATCCCCATATCATCGACAAGGGCGACCTGAAGGAAGCGCTGCAGTGGCTGCTGCGCACCATGCGGGAAAAAACGGATATGCAGATGGAGCTGCACTACGAGCTCACTGCCGGAGAGCCGACTCATGAGCTGATCAAATCCAATCTGTTTCGGGCGATCCGCGAGCTTGTCCACAACGTATGCAAGCACGCTGACGCTAGTGAAATGCGGATTCACGTGTGGGGCGATGGGCAGGCCGTTTACTGCAAAGTCAGCGACAACGGAAAAGGCTTTGACGTCACATCCGTATTCGCTTCAGCGTCTGCAGGCGAGCGGCGGTTCGGTCTGCTGTCTGTGGACAGTCAGTTGCGTTATTTAGGCGGAGATACGGCGATCCACTCATCTCCGGGAAGGGGAACAACCGTCACGATCGCTCTGCCGCTCGCTAAGGAGGCTCACACTCATGTCCATTCCTGAAACAATCACGGTCATGCTGCTCGACGACCATCCGCTCGTGCTCGAAGGCTTGAAGAACCGGCTGGACAAGGAGCCGGGCATTGACGTGCTGCAAGCGTACAGCGACCCGAGGGAGCTGCTTGCCGGAATCGATGCCTGCCGTCCCGACGTGCTTGTCATGGACATATCGCTGCCGCATCTGGACGGATTTGAACTGGGCAAGCAGTTGAAGGAGCGGTTCGGGCATTCGCTGAAAATTATCCTGTTGTCGGGCTACACCTATGACGAGTTTTACAGCAAAGCCTACGAAATCGGCGTCCACGCCTACCTGTCCAAGACGAGCACGTACCCGCAAATCATCAATGCGATCAAACAAAGCATGCTCGGCCATGCACTCGTCTCGGAAAAAATGCTCGCCAAGCCGACGGACGCGTTGACCCCTACGGAGCATGAAGTGCTGAAGCGGATCGCCGAGGAGAAGACGAATAAAGAAATCGCTCGTGAACTGGCGATGAGCCAGCGGACGGTCGAATACCATCTGACAGCGATCAATCAAAAGCTCGGGGTTAAATCGCGTATCGGAGCGGTTGTGAAAGGGTATGAGACGGGGCTGCTCGGTTCAGTTAACCGAAGGGAACCCGAGTAGCGAGAGAATCGAATGAAAGTATCGCAGTCGCCGTTGTGTGTGCCTGCCTGATCCCCTTGGGTAGACATGTAGAGGAGGAAATCGCCTAATCGGCGCTCTACCTGACATCAGATCAGAGCAGCTTTACCACGGGCAGCACATTCGTTGTCGACGGTGGGATGAGCAGTTGACCGCTAACGGAAAATACGGGGCGGACCTCACAGACAAGCAAAAGCTGTCAGCAGAACGCGAGTCCACTGACAGCCGCAAGCCCTCCACTTATTTCACTTTAAATGAATGAATCATGGCTTTCAGTTCAATCGCCATGTCGGACAGAGCGATGGCCAACCGGGACACGCTGTCCATCGTGGCGAGCTGCTCCTCCGAGGAGGCGGCGACATGGCTCACCTGTTCGGCAGAACCACTGGAGATTTTGGCGATTTCATCGATGGATGCGGCAACTTCCTCGGAATTGGCCGACATTTGTTCAGTAATCGATGTCAGTTGACTGATCTTCCCGGACACGTCCTCGACAGAGTCGCGTATCGTGGAAAACACGTCGCCGATTTCAGCGACGAGCGACATCCCCGATGCGACGTCGGCTTTTCCGCTGTCCATGATCGCTGCCGTCTGTTCTGCATTCGCTTGAATGTTTGTCATGATCGCCTGGATTTTTTCGGCGGAGCCTTTTGTCTGGTCAGCGAGCTTGCGGATTTCATCGGCGACGATGGCGAAGCCGCGTCCGGCCTCTCCGGCTCGCGCTGCCTCGATGGCGGCATTCAGTGCCAGCAGGTTTGTTTGCGCCGCCACACCCGCGATCAGACTGAGAATTTGGCCGATCTCATCGGAATCGTTGCGCAGCACATTCACTACAGCGCTCACTTGCTGGCGACTCCGATCGATCGTACCCATGATGGCATGCATGCGCGTGCCGGCATCCTGGACGGTATGGAAGCCGGCATTGGCCTGCTTGGCCATTTCTTCTGATGCCTGCAGGACGGTCTGTGCCGTCAGGGCAACCTGATTGATTCCTGAAGCCATTCCCTGCATGGCAGCGGCGCTTTCATGGGCATTTTGCGCCTGCTCTTCCGTACCGCTGCTGATCACCGTGAGCGCCTGGCCGATTTCGTTGGAAGCGTGACTGCTTTGTTCGGCACTGGCTGACAGCTGTTCGGCTGTGCTGGCGACAAGCTGAGAGCTGGCGATCAACTTTTGCAGGGTCTCATTCATCCGGATCGAGATATGGGCAAATGAGTGAGCCAGCAATCCCAGCTCGTCTTTGCGTTTTAGGAACGCCTGCGGCAGATCGCGGGTAAAATCTCCATCGGCAATAATTTGTGCATGCTCGGCGACGACGGAGATTGATCGGACGATCCGCCGGGTGATGAACACGATCGTGAGAGTAATCAGCAGCAGCCCTGCTGCGCCGGAGACTACGGTAAGAACGAGTGTCCGATTTGGTTCGGCGTCGATTTCTGCTAGCGGAATCGAAATCATGAGCGACCAGGGCGCTTCGCTGTTGCCAATCTGGATCGGTGTTTGAAAATAGTAGTTGCCGTCCTTGATCGTGTGCATCTCTTTGCCGCCTGCGATTCCGGGCAGGATCAGGTCTTTATAGGGAAGCGTGGTTTCTGCCAGGCTTTTTCCCAGAAACGCCCCATCGTGAGCGGAGATGAACAGGCCGTTGTGCGAAAAGATTTGCCCGAATCCGGTTTGGTACAGCCGGATGTTTTTGCTGTCCTCCTGCAGTACGTCGAGAGCCATGTCGATGCCGACTACACCTGTAAACTGATCATTGACGATGACCGGCGCGACGAAGGACGTCATCAGCACGTCTTTCTCGTCGACTTTGCCCATGTACGGCTCAATGACCACGTTTTTTTTGCTTGCCTTGGGCAGTGTGTAGTAGTTTGCCTGAACTTCTTTATCATATACGTAGGTGTCATCGTAAATGATTTTGCTGCCGTCGCGTGCCCAGACAGGCATGTAAGCCCCGGTTTTATCCGCTTTTTGCGGGTTGGCATGGAGCGCGTCCTGACCGTCGAAAGCATTTGGCTCCCACAGGCTCCAGACAGTGAGGTATTCCCTGTTGCGCTCGAGAATTTGCTTGAGGATTTCATCCCCGGCTGTACGTGAAACCGTATTGCTTTGCTTCATACCGGCTAACGTATCGGCCAGTGTGGCGGCAGCCTGCATGGCACGGTCGAGCTTTGCCTCTACTTCTTTGGCATGCTGTCTGGCATTGGATTGGGCGATTTCTTCTGCTGAGCGAATGGCTGCGTCTTTCGATTTTAGCGCGTTGAGCAGGACGACAGCGGCAAAGGCCAGAATGACAATGGTGAGGATGAACAGAAGTAGCCGGGTTTGCAATTTCATGGATTGGGCCTCCTAGGGCAGATAGTGCTGGTTTGTAGGTATTGCGTTGAGCTGGTTATAATGGGCCTTCATACGGCGGGCTTTTGGGTACACGGGCAGCGTATGAGGATAAATCATGTGATGCGGGATGTGGAAAGATTGGGAAAACAAGATGTGTGAACAGATCTTGGATGTTAGGTTATGTGATTGGGTGGTTATCCAGTACGATTGTCTTCCTGTGACGTTATAGGGGCAGCATCTGTCGGTAATGGTGAAAGCAGAAGCTCCCTGAGAGTTGTAAAATTGTGGGGGCTGCTGATCTGTGTTTGGTTATCGGCATGCCAATAGTAATATATAACATTTCGTAGAGGATTTGTAGAGGAAGTATTCGTTTGTGGGGGGATTGCGCCAGAGTGGGTTGATGGGGACTATCAAGATGGGCAAGAGCAATAGAGCGTTAGGTGAAATGAAATGGAGGATTCGGGGGGAGGGGGCGTAAGTGTGATGTAACCCTTGGTAGTAGTGGGGCTTTTAGTGGGAAAAATGTCGGTTGCAAGCTACAGACTCGATAGTAGAGGATTGAAATTGCTAGAATACCGAAACTTCTTTGGCTCAGTCATATAGTGCAGGGAGCGTTTAGTTTCATTATTCTCCAAGAAAAAGGCTTACCCGGTTGCGATTACGGCTGCCAAGAAACAGCATGTCAAGCGGATGGTCAAGATAAGTAAGCTTATTTTGAAAAGGAGTACTTTCCCGAGCTGCGGTCACGGACGCGATGTATCGATTGCGAGTTTCGGCGGTATTGCAATGAACTAGATTGTGAATCGAGGTGGGACGAAAAAGAGGAGATGATCGATCATTTTTCGCAGTTAGTTAACAAATAATAGGGTTAGGGGAGATTGTTGAAGGAAAGGGAACCTGCTAGGATAGAAGGGTGTCGATTCGTGGGCGGGTCGGCGTTTTGTGCAGAAAGGTGCTGCTTCGAAAAAATTGGTAGTTGGATGAGCAAAGAGGGTGAGATAAAGGCTTGGTATTATTGGGTTTTGGAGAATTAGGGGAAGTCGGTTGCAAACCACAGACTCGAATATAGAGGATTGAAACTGGAAAAGGAGTGCTTGATCAATCGTCAAGTTGCAAATTACAGACTCAATACTATTATCCTTGTTCAGGGGCGAATTCAACTACAGAGCAAATGTTTGAACATTTTGGAATAAAAAAATCCCCTCATCATCTCTGACAAGGGGTGAGGCAGCCTAATGAAGCTGCTGTTTCAGTTGTTCAATTTCTTTTACTGTCAATTCAGTCAAGTCGACAATTTCCTCAACAT
>CAMIVR010000150.1 GCA_946402065.1 uncultured Brevibacillus sp.
AAGATCAAGCACGATTAACGGTGAAGAGCTATTTATTCCATAAATAAACAATATTTGTTATTTGAATATTATCACAAAATGACGTCAAAATAAACAACAAAGTTATTTTTTGTCCGGTAGACATATATTGTACTTTGAGCCTCAAAAGCTTTTTCTGCTAAACAGCCACGTAAGGATAACTCTGCTTGTCGAAGAATATCGGTAGCGCATCGATACGGCCTTCTAGTCTGGTTAATGAATACAAGACGGCTGGCAAAGAAAATCAACAACTTAAAATCAAAGTTCTGAATTAATGGCCCTAACCGAGAAACAAACCACTCAAATAAATGTCGTTTGACTATGAGACGGAGCGTATTGGGGCGAGGTGTAGCGGTTCGGAGGCAAACAGCTTATTGCATGGGGCGGGAGTATACGGCAGCACTTTGCCCCTTCGACTTGGGAAATCTGGTTGACTGATCGCCGTTATGCAGTGAGACACCGCGCGCTGCGAGCTGCGCGCGGTGTGAAAACCGTGCCGCCAATCATGGTGAAAGTGTTGAGAAGAGCTGAATGGCTGGAATATAGCTGAAAGCATATTACAAAACGACCGGAAGTAACAAGGGTATATTGCAAGAGTGTTACTTGTGGCAAACAAAGCAACAGATGGATTCCCAAAAAACAAAAATCAGTCTATTGTCCGCATTGCAGGACAATTCACGTAAGATGCGATACAACGATCAATACAGACACTTCTACAAGGCAGGCAGCCTATGGATCGATCACTACAAATTTACAACAAGAGAGAATCCAAAGCCCGGTTCGATAACGGGGCAAATGAGTCTTAACACAATGTATATTTGGTTTACTCGCCAACTAAATTTAGAATTGGCTCAATTTCATTTCTATATAGCCAAAAACCTACTACAAAACATATGAAGCACCCAGATATCAGGATTATGCTACTTTTTACGAACCTTTTTTCGTAAAAAGCCACAATGGCTAACGGAGCACCAATTAAGAAGCAGACTACACCCAAAAAAATGAACACGGAAAATAAAATGAAAATCATTACACGTATCCTCTCCTTTTGTGTGACTCAATGATACCACGTTTGAAAAATAGATCATTTTACAAAATAGTTATTTTGTTGAAACCTTCTTCTTATAAAAGACATAGACCGCCATTAAAAGAGGAAACGTTACACATTCGTACCAGATGAGGTTATCGTATTTGTTTGTTGACCAAGTTGCGATACTAAGGCCTCCCTCGGGATTTTCAGACAATTCCTTTTGAATCATTTGTAAAAGCTTTTGATACATTTGATTCTCTTCATACATCTCCCATGTAAAGAAAGCCCAAAAAATAAGAAGGTGGACGACGAACGAGAATCCAAAGGCTTTGAGTAAAGTATTCAAAAGATCACCTATATTTACCATTTTTCAAGATTGTACCACATGAAGATGCAGGCTTAACGTAATTTTTCAGAAGAAAAGGGTTGACATCATGCTAGAACTGTCAATCGACGCAACAATGAATACGGTAAAGATTCCGGTACATTCCACAGATAAGCCATCAATGGTCCTGATAGATCCGAAGAAAGGCAAAACAGTAGTTGTCCCGCTCGTCGATCACCAAGTTTTCTAACTTGATAGGGGCATGGAAACAATAGAAAGTGTACGTGTCAATGAATCATAGTTGACGCATTCACCTACATGTTGTAGATTTATATAAAACTACAATATGTAGGTGAATGGGGGTCGGTGGCATGACCAAACTGCAAAGAATGTCTGAGGCGGAGAAACAGATCATGGACATTATCTGGGCAGCGGGACGCCCTGTTACGACTTCAGAGATTATCGGCTTCCTGCCGGAAGACAAGGCATGGAAGCAGAATACAGTCATTACGTTTCTGGCGCGGTTAATGGAAAAAGAGATGATTACGGCTGTCCGGAGCGGGAAAGCCAATCTGTACGAGCCGCGCATGTCGGAACAGGATTATCAGAGGCTGGAAACGAAGCGGTTTGTCAAAGAGGTCCATCGGGGCTCGGTATCCGGATTAATCAGTGCGCTTTGCGACAGTGAGGATGTAACGAAGCAGGATATCGAAGCGTTGATGGACAAGCTGAAAGCCCAGGCAGATAAACGATGATGGAATTTTACGTTCCCGTCCTCCTTATGTCTATCGTCGCTGCACTAGCGTACCTGGTTCTCAGACTATGCATCACGTTGAACCAGAAGCATTTTACGGCTGCGTGGCTTTATTATGCGAACGCTCTGCTCTGTACCTTCTACCTCATTCCGTTCTACAAACTTTTGGCCTATTTGGACAGTGACTTTATCAGTACGGCCAACAACAGTATCGAAGCAATCGCTGCCACAAGCCCGTTTCTTACCGTAATCCAACATTCGATTACATATCCGCTGGAGTGGAAAGAGGGAAGCACTGCAATTCTGCATGAAGCGGGCTTGGCCGATACGCTACTCTTTGAGCTTTTGCCTTGTATTTTGGCAGTAGGAAGCGCTGCCTTTATTGCTGTCATCCTGTTTCGGAATATTGCCTTTCACCGCCGGATTTCCACGATATGCGAGTTGGCCGATGACCCCTTGATCCTGACCGAGCTTGCGGCATGCAGTCAAAAACTGGGCATCAGAAAAGACATCCCGGTCTACTTGTCACCTTACAGCAGCACGCCGTTTCTGTATGGAGTGTTCAGGCCGCGGATTGTGTTGCCGGCGACGATGGAGTTTTCGGCAGAGCAATATCATCAGGTGTTTCTTCACGAGCTGACCCACTATAAACGGCATGACATCTTGTTAAAATGTGTCCTGATCGCTGTCAACGCACTGCATTGGTTTAATCCATTCGCTTATTTGGCAAGGCGGGACATCGAGCGCTATTGCGAGCTGTCCTGTGACGAGCAGATCGTCCAATACATGAATGAGGCTGAGCGAAAACGATACTGCGCGTTATTGCTTGGCGTACTGTGGAATGTGGCAAATCAAAAAGGCGAGGTCTATTCCGCTTTCAGCAATCAACGAAAATACCTTGAGAGGAGAATCGACTTGATTTGGGGAAGTGAAATTTACAAAAGAAAAAGATCAGTCCGGGTCGTTACAATCGCGGTAGTGCTCTCGGTTGCATGTATTGGAACGGCGTTAGCCTATAACGGGGGTCAATCTGATTCAGCCCCCATCGATGGTGTGCCTAAATCAGCTGCCAGCAAAGCCGGAACCTACGTGCCAAGTGAGTCGATCCTGCTCGAAGGCGAAGTTGGTGCCACTGTTCGTAAAGGAGACTTGATTTTCGAAAGGATTGAAAGCGACAGCCCTTCCTTTCCTGAACAGGCAGATGCAATCTTGGCGAACACCTCGCAATCGCACCTCATCAAGGAAAGTGAAGGAAATGAATACTGTACGCTTTGGATTCGCAATGAGGGCAGCCGGCCTGTCATCTTGTCCGTAACCAAAGGCTCGCCGACGGGTACAGTCGTTCCGGGAAGCATCGTGAAAATTCCGGCACAGACGACATGGTCTATTTCCACGATCAATTCATTGCCGGCAGGAGACTATTATGCCAACTTTACATCTGGACAGGCTGTTATGTCAGGTCAAGTGGCATTTACATTTACCAAAAAGTAGGCTGTCAAGAAACACGAGCCAGTTCATATAGCCCAACCAGACCACTCCGCTTGCCGGGTGGTCTGGTTCATGAGCAGATAGGAACGCAGGAAGCTATCCGTTGTCAGGTATATGGGAAGAACTACATTCCATCGGTAAAGTACGCCCTATCCTGTTCCATCCGGCTATGCGGAATCACAAACGACACGGTTGTTCCTTCGCCTGGCTTGCTGACTATAGACAAGCCTCGTCCGTACAATTGCGTCAACCGCCGATTCGTATTGGCAAAGCCGATCCCGCGCTTGCCTTTCATGGTTGGACTCAACAGTTGGTTGACCTTTTCTTGATCCATTCCTTTGCCGTTATCGCTTACTTCGATCAGAGTGGAGCTCTCAAGGCGCTTGATGCGAATGTGCACCGTACCGCCTCTGTTCCGGCTGAAAACGCCGTGCTTGATCGCATTTTCCACCAGCGGCTGGATCGAAAGCGGCGGGAGAAGCAAGTCGATGTTCGGTTCAACCTCCCGGATGATAGACACTCTGTCCCCGAACCGTTCTTTTTCAATATACAAGTAGGCTTCGACCAGCTCCAGCTCATGAGAAAGCTTGACCAGCTCGCCTGTATTTAAAAAATCAAAGCTGATCCGCAAAAACGAGGCAAACGCTTCGCCCAGCTTCCGCATCTTTTCCGTATCGATCTCACTCAGTGCCATAATGGAATTGAGCGTGTTGAACAGAAAATGCGGGTGTATTTGGGCCTGCAGGTAGGCAGCCTCCATGCGCAAGCGTTCATGTATGGATTGATTGAGTGTGGTCAACGCCCGGATTCGGTACTTTAGTTCGAGAGCGTCTACCGGTTTGGTCACGTAATCGTTGGCTCCTGACAGGAATCCGGTGTAAATGTCTGCAGGCTGGCTGCGCGCGGTCAGCAGCAAAACCGGAAGCTCCGACAGGGAGTATTGCTCCCGTACTCTCTGTGTCAATTCGTAACCGGACATGTGCGGCATCATCACATCGGCAATCAGCAGATCCCATTGTTGTGTGCCCAGCAAGGCCAGCACCTCACTGGCCGAACTGGCCGTCGTGATGGTGTACGGCTCCGTCGAGAGGATCCCGACGAGCACATTCAGGTTGACAGGGTCGTCATCAACGGCAAGAATATTTATCGTTCCTTCAGGCAACAGCGGAGGGATCTGTACGGAAGCGGCCAGCTCGCCTTTTGCCGCACCGGGAAAAAGGAATCCGGCATAGCGATCTTCAACCTCGTCCGATGTCGGGTGGAGCAGAGGCTGCTGTTGTGCCGTCGGGAGGCCAGACGTGCTCGCTAACGGCAGTTCAAAACTGAAGACAGAGCCTTTACCCGGTTCGGAGTGAACGGTCAATGAACCGCCGTGCAATTCGACCAGCTGCTTGCATATGCTCAAGCCAAGTCCGATACCTCGTCCATCGCTTACCCCATCAAGCCCTTGTTCATAAGGGAGGAACACGCGCGCCTGCGTGTTCTCATCCATCCCGACTCCGGTATCCGAGACATGGATGACGGCGAAATCATCCCGGGTCTCTGCGGATATGGAGATCGTTCCTTTTTCCGTGTATTTGAGCGCGTTTTGCAATAAGTTATACAGTATTTGTACGAGCCTTTTTTCATCGGCCATAACCGGCGGCATCGATTCCGCGATATTCATCTGCAGCTGGACAGGCTTGCCTTCCGTCATAAAGCTCAGCATGGCGATTACTCCGGGAGCGATCGATTGAACGTGCAGCGGCTCCTGCTGCAGCACGATACGATGCTCCTGAAGGCGTACGACATCGAGAAGATCGCCGAGCATATGGGACATGCGGCGGCTGATTGTGATAAGCAGCTCCATATCCTTCAGGCTGCTTTCCCTCAGCTTCCCGGTTTCTTTGGTGACGACAGTCTGGGCGATATTGATTATGCCGTGCAGCGGCGTTCTCAGCTCGTGCGACGTATTGGCGAGAAATTGGTCTTTCAGCTTGTCCGCTCTTTTTAGCTGCTCGTTGAGCTCGGCGTTTTCCCTGGAATTGCGGAAGTACTTCTTGAACCAATACGTGGAAAAACCGACGATGGCCACGATGATATCGATCGGATAGTAAACGGTAGTGACGTCTTTAACCGACTCCACCATGCTCCATAACAAGTTGGATATAATTCCTGCTGCGGATATCAGCAAGAAGACGACGTCTTTGTCTTTCTGCTTTTTGAAGATCATCGTTCCTACGATATAAAGAAACCACATAAACGGAAGATTATAAAAGAACTGAAATAACTGCAAATCAATGAATGCATTGACCCATGAAGCGGGTATGACCAGCAGGAAGCCTGTAAGGAAAACGATTGCTGCGAGGTATGCGCGCAGCCATCCATTTCGTGGTGGAGCTAAAGCGAATTTCCTGAAAATAACCAGGATAAAATAGTTTTGCCAGAGAAGTGTGATCAGTCTGATCTTTACCGCCCATGTATAGCCGAGCGGCAGCCATAACAGCAGCAGGTTATCATGAGCGATCACAACGGCTATGCCGACCGCCAGCGTTAAGAGAGCCGTGATGAACAACGCCCGTTCCTGCGGATTGAACAAGTAAAGAATAAAAGCGTACAAACCGTGAAGCAGCAAGATAATAAACGTAACGAGTTGAAATCCGATCGAGTACCAACGCACGTAGTCAATCGCGGCTTGCGAGCCGAAGCGAATGGAGCGGGTAAGTCCGCCTTTATAAGGCTCGTCGTAGTTGGCTGCCCGAATGAGCAACTCGATCTCGGTTGTCCCTGCTTTATCGTAGGAAGCTGTGTATGACACACTATCAGGGGTGTATTCATCAGCGTTTGTGGCAAGTTTGCCAATGGCTGCCGAGGTAATGCCGTTGATCTCGACTTCAGATGCAGCCTGAATGCCTTGAAGCCAGAATGCCACAGGCTGCTTCAGCGGATCGATGCGAATGAGCAGCCGATAGGTTCCGTATCCGTACGAGGAACCGGATTTCTCATTCAGCACGCTTCCCCAGTCTCCCGGAACCTGTATCATGCGGGATTGACTTTTCTCGGGCTGTGACTGTAAATCTTGGCGAGAGATAAATTTCCCAGGATAGAATTGCCATTGGCCATCCAAAAAAAACGTTGGGGATTTTTCCAAATCCATTCCACGCAAATCGAGTACGCCATTGACAGGGCGAGGGGAATCCAACGTATAAAAAAATTCGGACCACGCCCAGCGCAGGCATAGGAGAGCGCTAAAAATCAACAGCATGATGACGAAGTATTTAGGGGTGGTTTTTCTTACGATTGGCATCATACCCAAACATTCAACACAAACGCGTATAATCCTTTATTTATTGGCCTATATACATCTTTTCGAAGGGGTTCGCAAGCTGGCGACACTGCCCGGCATGAAGCGTACGAAAGCACCCGAAGAGAGGCTGCAAAGATGCAAAGGGAACGCAATCCTGATATGATTTTCGATAAGAAGATGAGCGAGAAAGGCGGAGTCGGGGTATGAAAACGAAGCTGGGATTGGACATGCTTGAGCGGGTAAGGGTTATTTGCGACCCCTTGCCGGAAGTGGTTGAGTCGGTCGACGGATTTGGGCATAACGTCTTCAAGGTAAGGGGAAAGACATTCGTCTTGATGGGCGAGAACGACGGCACGCCCGGTCTTTCGTTCAAATCCAGCAAGGAAGAGCAGTTCTTGCTTCTGCAGAAAGGGGGCTATGTCAAAACGCCGTATATCGGACAGCATGGCTGGGTTTCACTTGATAAAGCGGCAGTCCCGGACTGGGACGAGCTGGCTTCCCTGCTCAAGGCGGCGTATCTGCTGGCTGCGCCGAAGAAGCTCGTCAAGCAGGTGCTGGAAAGCGAATAGGACAATGGCTCTGCCGGGCGGGGGAGGGGGTAACATGACTTGTAGGTGGTTTTCCAATGTCAGTGTTGCAAAAACCGAGATTCAAAGAATTGAATCACAGCGAAAAAAGTCGTGCAAACCTATGCGAAGCGCTGGCGGATCGAAGTGTTCTTTCGCGTGATAAACCACAAGGGCATTGATTGTGACACACAAGTGTGGCAATTTGCAAGACTGATTGAGCTTTTCAAGCTTTCATCATCGCGCTGCGCAAGTGGTGAGGAGTATTTGCGTGCGAGAGAAAAGTTCTCTTTCTGGGTGGAGTGTGTAAAACGAATCCGAAGGTGGTATGCTTGAAGTATCGGGCATTTATCTCTCATAAAACGGGGAATAGGTATGAAACAAAAAAGCAAATTAACGGACGTGGAAATTCGGACGATCTTGCGCGCGGCTGACGAAATCATTGGCAAAGCCGGGCGTACGCTTTTGGTGAAAATACTGAAAGGATCAAAGGAACAAAAAATACGGGAGCTTGGGCTGGATCAATGCCCGTGCTACGGCGCATTTCGCGAACAGACCAAGGAAGAAATCCTGTTAAAAGTCGATTGGATGATCCAGCACGATTTTCTGGAAATTCAGGTCAATGGCAAGCTGCCAATGCTCGTCTTTACCGAAAAAGGGTGGCGAATCGAACGGGATCAAATGGTCGATGAGCTGCTGGAGGAGTGGAACCGGTGGCTGGAGCAAGGCGTCCGTCCCGCAAGCATGGAGTATCTGAAGGATCGAAATCGGGGAATGATTCTGCTGTTTTTGCAAAAAATCAAGGAGTCCAACGATAGCAGGTACGTACCCTTCCTGCGCGCCTGGCAAGCGATAGAGTACAGGAAGGTTCGCCAAGCCATTCAGGACGTGATTGAATGCCTTGAGGAAGGAACGGGAAGCAGCCTGTCGACAGCGGCAGAAAGGAAAGCGGAGCTGGCACAAGCGCTGCAGGCAAAACAGCTTGAACCAGAGTATCTCAAGTGCTGGGAATGTGGAGAGCGTTTCAGCTTCGACGTGGATGAGCAAAAATTTTATAAACTGCGTGGCTTTGTTCCGCCGAAACGATGTCCTGCATGCCGGGAAAGAAAATGGCTGCGGGAAATGGGGATTGATGATGACTGAAAAGGAAGCAAAGTCAGCTGTTCCGCGGTACAAATGATTGAACCGGGACGTCGGCTACAAGCCGGGGAACATTTAGCAGATGAAGACGGCCATGAAAAATAACCAGTTGATCTAACCATATTTAGTAATATATGCTACTATTTTTGTGTAGAGTAATCTGTATTTATTTAATGGAGGTGTCAATAACGTGAGCGAAGTGAAAGAACGTGAAGGCTATTTTGGTGATTTTGGGGGAAGCTTCGTACCACCAGAATTGCAAGAGGTGTTAGACTATTTATATGAGAATTTTGTTCGCTTCAAGGACGACCCTCAATTTAAAGACGAATTTAATTATTATCTGAAGGAGTATGTGGGCAGGGAAAATCCGCTTACATTTGCGTCAAGAATTACAGAGGCTTGGGGCGGAGCAAAAGTTTACTTAAAGCGCGAAGATCTTAATCATACGGGCGCACATAAAATCAATAATGTTGTCGGTCAAATTTTACTTGCAAAGCGCATGGGAGCCAAACGTGTCATCGCAGAGACAGGTGCAGGGCAGCACGGAGTTGCTACTGCGACCGCATGTGCTATGTTTAATATGGAATGCATCATTTATATGGGTGCGGAGGATACTCGGCGCCAGGCACTGAATGTATTTCGCATGGAGCTGTTAGGTGCTAAAGTAGTACCCGTTTCAAGCGGACAAGGGCGGTTAAAGGATGCAGTCGATGCAGCTTTGAATGATTTGATTGAAAATTATAAAACTACGTTTTACTTGCTTGGATCGGCGGTTGGTCCACATCCATTTCCAAGCATTGTTAAGCATTTTCAGTCGATTATTAGTGAAGAATCCAAACGCCAAATTTTGGAAAAGGAAGGCCGCTTGCCTGATGCGGTTATCGCATGTACGGGCGGGGGAAGCAATGCAATTGGCGCCTTCGCTCATTATGTAAACGAACCAAGTGTGCGTTTAATTGGTGTTGAGCCAGAGTTGGCTCCTACATTAACACAAGGGGTGCCAAGCATCATTCATGGATTTAAATGTCTTGTGCTGCTGGATGAAGAGGGGAATCCAAAGCCGACCTACTCGATAGCAGCTGGACTAGATTATCCTGGCATTGGTCCTGAGCATAGTTATTTGAAGGTAAGCGGACGAGCGGAGTATGTTACGGTCAGCAACGATGAGGTATTGGCTGCGTTCCAGGAGCTGTCTGCAACGGAAGGAATCATTCCCGCGCTTGAAAGTGCGCATGCTGTTGCGTATGCAAAGAAGCTTGCTGCGACAATGAGTAAGGACCAAATTATTATTATTAATTTATCTGGTCGTGGAGACAAGGATGTGGAACAAGTATTTCAAATGCTCAAGAAATAAAACAGTTGAGTCAATTGTAAATCCAACAAGCTGCCTTCTCATTGGTTAGAAGGCAGCTTGTTTCATTATCCGGCGCAGGAAAGCCGCTTCTACCCAATGAGCTTGGCCTGCTCATCCCGCCCCCCTACATCTTAGCCAGCCAGCCCATTACGAATGCGATGACGGCATTTTTCCAGCACGCACTGGATTGGGGAGGAAGGACCAGCAGGGAATCGGTCACGGGAGTTAAGTAACGAAGCCAGGAGGAGAGATCATTTCGTTTGAGCAGGAAATCATCAGGAGAAATGGACGTGTAACGGAAAAAAGCCCCCGCGACGCAAGCAATCCGTTGCGGGGGTGAAGGGGTTGATCGGTAAGCAATTATTTACTCTCAGTTAACCGATAGACTTCATAAGAATTATTACACGGTTGGCCGACTGCCAGTTCGAACGTCCCGGCGGACAGATTCATAATAATCGAAAAGACCGTGCTGGAGATGAGTTGGCGGCCAAGGTCAGGGGGTTGCGTCTCCCCATGTCTGCAAATGCCGTCCGGACTTCCGCCATGATCGCGGAAAATCTGCTTGAACGCATCTGGATCAACGGCATTTCCGTATAACGTCAATTGTTTGCTGGCACGCCCCTGGCGCAAGTGACTATCCGGTGAGAGGATTCGGGCCGTATCCTGAATCGTAATCGAACGCGGTCCGATAAAGTGATTGGCGTGAACGAGCCGGCCGTCAGCAGGGTAGAGGACGTCATAATTAGTCGGCGTTGATTCGACATCGAGCACTTCGCCTTCCCTGTGGGCGATCAGGTAATTGGCAGACGTCCCTCGCTGCATACGGGCTGCTTGACCGACCGCTTGCGGCAGTGTGCTGCTGTTGAGAATCCCGCGCAAGACGATGTGAACCGGTACGCCGACGACACGCTCTGACGTGCCGAGGAAATTCAGGCAGACGCCAATCCCGGCACTGTTCATGCCGATTTTACCGACGATCCCTGCTTCCGTGACCATCAGGATGGTCGGGCGCGGAGACTGGTCGATTTCCGCCACGATCATGCCCGGCTTGACGCGATTGTTCCAGTCCCAGTTTTGGCCGAGCAGCATGGTCTGATTTTTTGTTATTTCCGGTACAGCGGCCATACTGGTGCATCCGTCAGTCGCGACGTCGCCCTCGGCCAGATTGGTGATAATCTCGCTGCGGGCATTGAGTGTGATCAAATCGAGCAGGTCATGGCCGGAACCTGCGCTGATGCCTTTGATTTCCTCAAGGATTTCAGCGTCGTAGCGTTCGATCCAGGGGATGTACTGAACAGCATGGGCGCGAGCCGCTTCCCATTTTACATGCGCCATCTCCCAAAACAGAGCTTTGTACGTCTCGATATTGTGATTGATCTGTTGTTTGGCCAGTTGGCCGAGCTGCTTCCCGCGTTCAAAGGCGGAGCCGCTCACACGAACATGCTGAAACGATGTCATGATAACCTCCACTGAAGTCTATTATTCTAGTATTGCTGTGATGACAGCGATTTGTTTGCGGCCGCGTTTTTAGCGGTAAGCGCACTGATGAGCAACGTGACCAGCACGTTGACGAAAAGCGCGATAAAGCCGCTGTTCATATCCTTCACGGTTTGCGGGAACGCGGGGAAAAGCGAACCGATCGTGGTGCCGGAAATCGTCATGTACGCGACGGTTGCCACACCGACGATGATGCCCCAGGTTGCCCCGTACTTGTTGATTCTGTTGTTCGGCAAAAGACTGAACAGAAGCGCCGGGAACAACTGTGTAATCAGACTGAACGACATCAAGAGCAAAGCGTACAGGGCATTGCCGCCGTTGATGACGAAGTACAGGGAAATAGCCGCGATGACCGGAACCGTCAGCTTTGCCGCTTTGGCGACGTGTGCCTCATTGGTTGACTTGGAGAGCGGCTGGTACATGTTTTTGGCAAATAACGTTCCGATGGTCAGCAGGATGACAGAGGTGGGAACGAGTGCGGTTAACAAGCCAACACCGCCGATGACTCCGATAAACCACGGATCAAATGTTTGAATGGACAGCCGCAGCAGGGCCAGGTCGCCATTTGCCCCCTCAAGGCCAGGAACTTGCATGATCGCTGTATAGCCGACGAAAAAGACAAACATCAAAAGCAGCGTGTACAACGGCATGATCATCGTATTGCGGCGAAACACTTTTTCGCTCTTGGCCGACAGCGCTGCCGCAAAGAGCCCGGGCTGCATGTAAAAACCGACGGCTGTCAGCAAAATGGTGGAAATCACCCAACCAAGGCTTTGCCCCTTGTCGGGGAAGGACAAATGCGCCGGTTTTGCAGCTTGTACAGCTTCAAACATCGGCTCAATCCCTCCGTAGTAGTGATAGGGCAAATACAACCCCAAAAACACGACAACGGCTACGATCGTAACGTCCTTGATAACAGCTGTCCAGGCCGCACCGTGAATGCCGGAAATCATCACATAGACAGTCACGGCGATGGTTCCGATCCACACGGCCACAGTCGGTGAAATCATCCCAAAGGATGTTTCCGACACGATAATCCCGAGGCCTTTCAATTGCATGACCACGACAGGAACAGAGGCGATGATTCCGACGGCAGAGATCAGCATGCCGAGTGGCGCACTGTTGTATTTGGTGCGGAAAAAGTCGGAAATCGAGACAATCCCGTGTTCCTTGGCATATCGCCAGACAGGGGGGAGCAGGTAGTACGAAAACACATAGGCCAATGTCATATAGGCCAGCACGTAATAGGCAGGTGAGCCGACCTGATAAATCATCCCGCTGCCGCCAAGGAATGTGAAGGTCGTAAAAAACTCCCCGGCCAGCAACAGAAACACGAAAACGGTTCCAAAACCGCGTCCGCCGACGGCCCATTGCTCGAGATTCATGTTTTTGCCCTGACTTGACCGAAGTGCCAGTAAAATAGCCGCGAGCAAAAAGGCAAACATGATAAGCAAACTGATCATTCGGTACCCTCCTTTCGATTGGCCGGATCGATGTAGTTGACGATCGCCATGACAGCAGATGTCAGGACGACCCACAGCACGATCCAAAACAGTAAAAACGGCAACCCCAGCACAAACGTATGGACTTGGTTGGCGAAAGGAAGTCCGCCCAGCATTCCGATAAAAGGTATCAGTCCCAATACATGAATGAGTTTCATGAAATGCCCTCCTCGCTTTCTTCGTTTATGGTTTTTCTCTCCTTTCTTGCAAAACCCCTAAAGCAAAAAAAATGCCAATGACCTTCATGCCGCGAAAATGGCGGCACAGTCAGAGGCGTTTGGCAAAACCGATTCAAAAATAAATCGATCAGCAAAATGAGTGACCCATTTATGAATCGATCTTGAATTTGGTATCAAAGTGCTTCATTCTCCGCACAAACGTAGGCTGGCTCATCTGTAGGGCCCGTGCTGCTTTTCGCGTTGATTTGTGCAGGGCCAGCGCTCGTTTCATTCCCTGATATTCGTACAGCTCCAGCTCTTCCTGAAACGTTTTGGGGATGATCTTGCCCAGATTGCCGAACAGCTCCCGCGGCAGGTGCTCGGGACCGATCTCCCCATTGGCGCAGGTGATGGCCATGCGCTCCAGAACATTGATCAGCTCGCGAATGTTGCCGGGCCAATCGTGCTGGCATAGCACCTGGACTGCTTCGTGGGTGATTTGAATTTGGATCGCATGCTTCTCTTGGTAACGATGCAAAAAGTGATCGATAAAGAACGGAATCTCTTCTCTTCGCTCGCGCAATGGGGGGATGAGAATAGGGTAGACCTGAAGCCGGTAATACAGGTCTTTGCGAAAAGTTTTTTGTTCCACCATCGCTTCCAGCTCCTGATTGGTTGCGGCGATAATGCGGACATCGCAACTGATCGTCTTGACGCCGCCGACTCTGCGGAATTCCTGCTCTTCCAGCACGCGCAGCAATTTTACTTGCAAATCAAGCGGCATGTCGCCAATTTCGTCCAAAAACAGCGTACCCTTGTCAGCAAGCTCAAAAAAGCCGATTTTTCCTTCCTTGTTCGCTCCTGTAAACGCCCCCGGTTCATAGCCAAAGAACTCGCTTTCCATCAAGGCAGCGGGGATCGCGCCGCAGTTCACTTTAATAAAGGCGCCTTTGGCTCGCTTGCTGTTGCGATGGATGAATTTGGCGATCACTTCCTTGCCGACCCCTGATTCACCGCGCAGCATGACGGGCGAATCGACGGAAGCTACTTTTAGGGCGGCCTCCCTGACTTCGTGCATGATTTTGCTATGGACGACGAAACCGCTCTCGTGAACCTGCTGCTGCTTCAGATTTTTGATTTCTTCCAGATAGTTCTGATTCATTTGTTCCATCTTGTTCAGATGCTGCTTTAACTGGCTCAACTCCGTCATGTCCCGCACGCAGTTGACGACGAATTCGATTTCCTGCTGTTCATTGAACATCGGCATTCCCGTCGTCATTAATTCCTTGAAGCCATTTTCCATGCTCGCTCGCTGCATGATTGTAACCGGCCGTTTTTCTTTCAGTACGCGCAAGGTGCTTGATTCGTTGCTGTACAGCTTGATTCCGACGGTGCTGCGAATATCGTGTCCGATCAACTCTTCGGCCGTGGTTTCGGTTAAGCGCAAGTATGCTTTGTTTACTTTCAAAATGGTTCCATTGCGATCGGTGATGATCACGCCGTCGTAAAAGAGGTCGAGGAGGCTGTCCAGTTCTTTTTGCATAAACATATCGCTAAAGGGCAAAGAGGTCACTTCCCTTGTGATAACTTGTTGCCCAAAGTATAGCATATTCGGGAAAGCTATTAGATGTGTGGGATCCTGAAGGGAATACTATAGCGGTGTCGCAAAGAGGATATTGTATGAGTGGGATAAAAAAGGGTTGTAGTAGCCGCCTGGCTGCTATACCCTTATAATTCGTATGGTTCAAAATTGATTCAAAACAATTTAATGAAACGCTGTGCGCATTTTGAAAGCGGACGATCCTTCAGCCAGACAACCGCTGCTTCAGAGAGAGGCGAGAAGTTAGTCAAGTCCAGCATGGATATTTCTTGTTTCAGGGTAGACCCCCATGCCGCTGTCGCGGCACCATCAGATGATGAAAATAGA
>CAMIVR010000151.1 GCA_946402065.1 uncultured Brevibacillus sp.
CCTACGAAAAAAATTTCGTGGAGGTGGGGGTCTTCTCGCAAGTCATGATAAAAAGAACGAAAGAGACTGCAAATAGAGCAATTAGGCCTAATATTATGCACAAATATACTATTGAAGAGACATTTGAACCTTCCATATTATACACACAATCCTTCCATTTTTTTATGATTATACCAAAAAAATTTATCCAAAAGTATCTTCTCCCCAGCCTTCGCCAGCGAAAAGGGGAACCATTCTGAAAAAGAAAGGTAGTATATCTTCATAATCCCGTGTTCCAAGAAAAAAAGACCACAATAACTCCCGTGGTCTCTCACTGTCTTAGTTTAAAATTCGGGTTGCCCCTACGTAATGCTTGTCCCACCAGCCACTGGCCATGCTGCTGTATTTCACTCCGCCGGCACCGTACGTATGTAGCACTTTGTTGTTTCCAGCGTATATTCCGACGTGTCCGATACGTTTAATCGATCCGGCTGGATATTTCATGGTAGCTTTCGTCGAGAAAAAGACGAGGTCCCCTACCTTTAAGTTGCTCCGCGACACGTGCCTCCCCTGGCTGTATTGCGATCTTGCACCGCCTTTGCCCAAATTGATGCCAGCTCCTTCAAGGAAGGCCCACATGGTGAACTCAGAACAGTCCATCGTGGATTTATCACTGCGGCTGGAAGCGTATTTGTACGGTGTTCCCAAGTATTTTTCGCCCGCTTTGATTACCTGTACGCCAGTCGAGCTGGAGCTTACCTTGCTTGTCGCAGCATATGCTTGTCCGCCCGGAACAAGAGAGCTTCCCAATAAAACAGCGATCGCTGCACCTGCTATCCAGTTTTGCTTGTTCATGTGTTATCCCCCTTATTTCTGGAAATTTTGGTATAAACCATATGGTAAAACAGAAAAATAAGAGGAAAACGAGAGTTTCATTAAAATTTGATGAGAATTTTACAGACATGAGGTGTACTGAGTTGGCGACTTCAGATCGGAAAGGTCATCTGTTACTCGTTGAAGATGAGCGCAATTTCGCCCGCTACTTGCAGTTGGAGCTTGCCAACGAAGGCTACGAGATTGACCTTGCCTACAGCGGGACGACCGGATTGCAGGAAGCACTGGAAAAGGATTTCGATCTGATTTTGCTCGACGTCATGCTCCCTGGACTGTCTGGAACCGAGGTTTGCCGTCGCATCCGCGAAGTCAGTGAAGTGCCCATCATCATGCTCTCGGCACGGAGCGAAGTCCCTGACAAGGTGGCAGGTCTGGACAGCGGGGCGAACGACTACCTGACAAAGCCATTCGCCATCGAGGAGCTGTTCGCCCGCATTCGCGTACTGTTGCGCAAAACACAGGATGTGGAGACCGATGAAATCAAGATCGATACGTTGACGATTCAGCCCCATGCGAGAAGAGTGTTTCGCGGGCAGGAGGAAATCAGCCTGACTCCCCGGGAGTTCGAGCTGCTGCTCTTTCTGGCGAACCATCTGGAACAGGCGTTGTCGCGCGAGCAATTGCTGTCTGCCGTCTGGGGTTTCGACTTTATGGGAAATACCAATGTCGTTGATGTCTACATCCGCTATCTGCGCAATAAAATCGAAAGCGGTGATGCAAAGAAATTGATTCACACGGTGCGCGGCATCGGGTACACCATACGAGCCTGATCACCGTAAAAGAGAGCGAACGGAAAGGAACGTCACTCCAATGGCTGCGATCACTCAGTTTTTCCAGCGCCTCTCAATCAAATGGCGGTTAACCTATCTGTTCACGGCAGGAATGACGCTTTTTCTGCTGTTCCTCATCATTTTTGTCTATTGGAGCACCGCCTCGCTGGTTACGCTCCGCGAGGAACACCTGCTGCAGCAAAAAGCAAAGGCCATCGCCAGTGACCTGCAGACGGAATTGACCGAAGAATCCTTTCTCCATGCAGATTACTTGCGCAAGCTGCTGACGAATTACTCCAACAAGCACCAGGCGATCGTCTTGCTGGACAGCCAGGATAATCCGCTCGCCTCGGTGATAGGCACCGGTTGGGATGTCGACCCGCTGAAAGCGACCGAAAATCTCATGATCACCGAAAAACCCGTCATCCCCTTCGGCTTTCGCCCGCCCATGTACATCCGGGTCATTGAGAGCAACAAACAGCTTGAGCCCTACCTGCGCATTCTTTTGCTCATTCTTACATTTGCCTCGATTGGAACGCTGCTCGTGTCCATACTCGGCGGATTTTTTTTATCCAAACTCGGCTTGCAGCCGTTGAACCGCCTGATTTATCAGATTCGGCACATCCATCCCTCGCAGATCTCGACCCGGCTGCCGACGAAAAACGTCGCGGCCGAGATCCACGACCTGGTCATTGACTTTAACAGCATGCTTGACCGTGTAGAAAGCGCACTGAAACGGCAGCGCCAGTTCATCGCTGACGCTTCGCATGAATTCCGCACTCCGCTGGCGATCATTGAGGGCTACGTCCGGCTGCTCAAGCGCTGGGGCAAAGACAAGCCGGAAATCAGGGATGAAGCCTTGACGGCGATGCAGTACGAATGTCAGCGGCTCTTTCACCTGATCGATGATATGCTCGCTTTGGCAAAGTCTCGCCATGCGACGACGGCCGCCGATGGAGGGAGAGAAGAGCAGTCACTCGTACCGCTGCTGGAAGAAGTCAAGCACGCGTGGACAACCCTTTTCCCCAAGCACCTCACTCTTACCGTTCAATGGAGCGAGCCGCTCCGGTTGACGATGGAAAAGTCAAAAATCCGCCGGCTGATCGACATCCTGCTCGACAACGCCCGGAAGTATACGGAAGCAGGCACCGTTACGCTCAACGCTTATGCAGAAAAGGGCTGGGTGCATATCGAAGTGACGGACACGGGGATCGGGATACCGAAGGAGGAGGTCAAAAATGTCTTTCAACGATTTTATCGTATTGAAAAATCGCGCAATCGCGATAAAGGCGGAAGCGGTCTCGGCTTGTCCATCGCCCAATCGATTGTCGAGGAGTACTCCGGAACGATCAAAATCAGACAAGCAGACGAGGGAGGCACGATCGTTCACGTCGCGCTGCCCAGTGTGCAGCCCAGGGAGGATGAATAAGGAAAAAGGCGCAAGGAAATACCTTACATATACGTTATTACACTTCAGCTCACGAGGTAGCCTATGGCAACATTTTCGTCCCGATTGAAATACACAAAGTGTACTTCAGGCAATTCAAACGGTCAAAGCATTCAATTGGATGAGCGTATCGCCTGGCTCCAGCAGCAGCTAATGCCCAGCGTTGACCTGATTATCCGTCGGTTCACGGCCAGCCAGTGTCAAGTCCAGTGCGGGTTGCTGTACATCAACGGTCTCGTCGATACGCAGTCGCTGGAGGACCACATCCTTAAGCCGTTAATGAATGGTCCATTCGCCTGCAGTCCGCAAGAATTGCATCAGCGCTTGTTTCTCGACCGACAGTTGGCCACCTCCAACTCCGATCAGATTTCCGACCTCGCTATGGCACTACAGCAGATTATACAAGGAGAAGCGCTCTTGCTGATCGATGGCGAGGCCCTGATGCTCTCTCTTGTGCTGAACCAGTACGATAAACGCTCCATTGATGAGCCGAAAAACGAAGTAGTCATCCGCGGGCCGCGCGAGGCCTTTGTCGAAGATTTGGCAACCAATTTGACCTTGATCAGACGGCGAATCAAGCACCCCAAGCTGAAAACGGAAAGGTATGTATTTGGGACGTACACCCAAACAACCGTCATCCTGACCTATATCGAGGGGCTGTGCAAGGAAAAGCTGGTCTGTGAAGTACGCAGGCGTCTGTCCGAAATCAAGATCGACGGAGTGCTCGAAAGCAGCTACATTGAGGAATTTATCGAAGACAATCCGTACTCTCCCTTCCCGCAAATGGAAACGACGGAACGGCCCGACGTCGTTTGCGCCGAGCTGCTTGAAGGCAAATTCGCCATATTTGTCGACGGGACACCTGTCAGCATTGTCGCACCCGTTACCATTTCCATTTTCATGCAATCATCAGAAGACTATTACCAGCGGTTCCATGCCTCGATCTGGATTCGCCTGGTTCGGTACGTCTTTATGTTTGCCTCCCTGATTCTGCCGTCCTTTTACATCGCCGTCACGACATTTAACCCGGAAATGATGCCGACCCCCTTGCTGATCAGCGTTGCTGCTGCACGGGAGCTCGTCCCCTTTCCGGCATTAGTGGAAGCGATCTTGATGGAGCTGTTTTTTGAGGCGCTTCGCGAAGCGGGCATACGGATTCCGCAGCCGATCGGACAGGCGATTTCCATTCTGGGGGCTTTGATCATTGGTCAAGCGGCAGTGCAAGCCGGTCTGGTTTCTGCACCGATCGTTATCATTGTCTCATTGACCGGTATCTCGTCCTTCGTTATCCCGCATTATCCGTTAAGCTTGTCCTTCCGGCTGCTGCGCTTTCCGATCATGCTATTGGCAGGAACGCTCGGGCTATACGGCCTGGTCATCGGGATTTTACTGTTATACATGCATCTCGCCACCCTTCGTTCCTTTGGAACACCTTATCTGGCGCCCATCGCACCTTTACGAATCAATAACCTGAAGGATTATATTATCAGGGCTCCGTGGTGGTTAATGAAACGACGCCCGGTCCTATACGGTACATCGGATGCGCAGCGGCTGCGGGTTCCCAAGAGACCTGATATCGTCGAGGAGGCGGATGGTGATTGAAATACGTCCTCTCCTTCCTGTTGTTGCTGGTTTTGACCGGCTGCTGGTCGCGGGTAGAAATCAATGATCGGGCTTTCGTCACCAGCGTGTTTGTCGACAAAGCCGAAAACGGCCAAATCGAGTTGGGGTTAGGCTTTCCCCTGCCCAACCGCATGACCCAAATCAATGGAACGAGCAACATGAACAGCTCCGGCAATCCATACACCGTGGTGTCGCGAAAAGGCAAGGATGTGGCGGAAGCCTACAGTCAAATCCAGTCGAACCTGACCAGAAAAATATCATGGGGCCATACCCGTGTGATCGTCGTCGGGAGAGAATTCGCCAAGGAAGGGATTCGCCCGATCACTGAGTTCGTTGCGCGTCTGCCCTCTTTTCAGATCAAGACGGTAGTGATGATCGCCCCCGGAAGGGCAAGAGAAATTCCAGACTTGACGACTGTCTTTGAGCAGTTTCCTTCAGAGGTCTTGAGGGAGTTTGCCAAGCAAGGCTCCGTTCTTGAGATTAAAGTTCGGGACTTTTTAATGGCCGAAAGCAACGGGGAAGATATGCTTGCCCCACTGCTGACAGTTGGAATGGAAAAATTGCTCTCGGAGAAAAATAAGATGGGGAAATGGGTGGGCAGCGATGGCGCTGTCTTGTTCAGAGATGGTAAAGCGGTCGGAGCGCTAACCAAAAAGGAAACGCGCGGCGCGATGTGGCTGTTAAACAGGCTCAATAGTGCGGTGATAACAGTGACCTCGCCAACGGATCAAAAGCCGATAAGCCTTTACATGGACGAATCGAAAACCAAGATCCGCCCGATCCTGAAAGAAAACCAAATTATCTTTCACGTAGATATCAATACGACAGATTTGATCATCTCGTCCAATTCCGGCATGGATGTAACCACCCCAAGCGGATTGGGCAAACTGGAGAGCCTCGTGCGGCAAGCTATCACGGAACGAGTGAATGAAGCGTTTGCTACAACGCAAAAATACCGTACGGATGCCTTCCAATTAGGGAAATACATCGAGTGGTACTACCCGGCGAAGTGGAAAGAGCTCAAGAAAAACTGGCGTGCCTACTATCAAAAAAACGTTGCGCTCGACATCGAAGTCCACGTCCGGATTACACGCATTGGCGGCAAAAAAGGGGCATTGAAGATGAAGCCAAAACAGAGATAGGCAGGTGTAAGCATGACAGTGTCGCTATTGCTAGTCTACATCCTCATCGGCTGGTTTGAATGGTTCTATCTCAAGCAAAGAAAGCGCAAGCGGAGAACCTATCGCATCGTGATGACATTCCTGGTTATCAGCCTGCTGTACAATTTGTCCTTCGCTTATTTTGATCATGTATCCTATATCAACCCGATCCTCACCAAAATCTTCAAACCCGTGCAAGATGCCATTTTGATGAAAAAGGGGGGCGAAAAATGAACGTGGAGCGTATTTCTCAATTACAGGTAGTGATGCTGTTCATTATACTGCTGTTTACCACATCGGTAGCGTTTCTGATTGGCCCGTTGGCGGAATCGGCCGGGTTTGGCTCGTGGATCAGCTTATGGGCCGGTTCTTTAATCGGGCTAGCGATCGGTTATTTCGCAGTCAAGCTCGGCCGAAAGAACCCGACCGAATTTTTCTTTCATTTCGGTTCCCAGATCGTCGGGAAATGGATCCATCTCCCACTGATGGCCCTGATCACGTTTTTTTTCTGGCATGCCACTGCTGAAATTCTCAATGACTTTCAGGATTTTATGTCGCAAAATTACCTGCAAGGAACACCGAACTGGGCCATTAACGGGCTATTTGCGCTTTGCTTGGCAATAGCCGTTCGCTCCGGCATCGAAACGATTTTTCGCTGCGCCCAAGGGATGTTGTTTCTCACCGTCATCATTATCATGATTGAACCGATTTGGGGCGGTAAAGAAATGATCCCTGACATGGCAATCGCCTTTCTGACCAACCACAACTGGCGGGATATCGTCACGACAAGCTATACCGTCGGCCCCTGGTTTGGCGAAATGTTTATTGTTATCCTCTTTTTTCCCTACATCGCCAAACCGGAGAAAACCTTTCGCTCTCTTGTTATCGCTTGTTTCATCGCCACAGGATTTATCACGGTTTACCTGGTATCCGCTATTCTGGTTTTTGGGCCTAACGTCACCGCTCACCTGACCTATCCGGTGATCGAGCTGTTTCGCTACATCCGGATTGGCGATTTTTTGGAGAACCTCGATCCGTTTCTCGTCGGCATTTGGCTGACAACCATCTTTATCAAAGTAAGCCTGTTTCTCTATACTTCTGTATTGTGTACAGCCCAACTGTTTTCCCTTAAAGATTACCGACCGCTCACCTTCTCCATCACCATGATGATTGTCGGGCTGTCAATCAATATCACGGACAACGCTTCGACGCTCGGCTATTTCGATCAAAACGTCTGGCCTACCTTTGCTTACTTCGTCGAATTGATCCCCGCCTACTACCTGCTTATCCTGTGGATCAGTCGGAAGAAGGTTGCAAAGCCCCCGTTAGCAGCAGGTACTCACGCACACCCGCGCTAATCGCTTTGGCAATTTTTTGTTGCTCCTTGGGGTTTTGCAGCCGGGCCCGATCCCTCGCATTGCTGAGGTACCCCATCTCCACAATTACGGTTGGACAAATCGATTGATTGAGGATGTAATAGGTTTTCCCTTTTTTCGGTGATTCGTTGCTCCGATAGTACTGATTCAGCTCCTGCTGAATCAAATGCGACAACAGATAGCTTTGGTGATTCTGTTGATAAAAGACGAGCGGCCCAGACATTTTCGGGTTTTTGGACCAGTTGACGTGCAGGCTGATCAATACTTGCGGATGGACTGTCATCGCCAAATGCTTGCGCTGGGCCAAATCCCGTTTATGGCGGGAGCGGCTGCGCAGCCATCTGTTCTCCTCGCTTAATGCATAATCCCCCGTCCGGTTGATCAAGACATCGTATCCGTGCTCGTACAGCTGCTTGTAGAGAGCTTTGGCTATTTGCAGATTTATGTCCTTTTCGTATATATTGCCGTATGTCGTCCCCGAGTCGACTCCTCCGTGCCCGACATCAATCATGATTTCGATTGGCAAGTGAAGATCGCTCGCCTCTGCCTGAGAAAAATCCGCACAAGAGCAGAGGATAATGAAAGCAATAAGCACGATTCTTTTCCCACTCATTGGCTGACCTTCTTTCAATCGATTATTCCCCTTTATTGCAAAAGGCTCACGTTATCTGCCGATGGGTTCCGGGCGATTTGTCCCGTATGCCGTAAAACAAGGTTTTTCCCCATGCCGGTACCTCGCTACTCTTGAGATATATTTTCTCTCCTATACAGACCCACCCATTCATCCAGTTTTTTCTGATTGGAACCGGGGGCAATGCACATACTATCCCTGCGCAGCCATTACTGAATACTTTTTCCTCGACATCGGAAACTAACCAGTACCGGTATTCCTATTCCTCAAGTAGGTGGCGTCAGATGATGATCAGAAATCATTGGATATCCGGGTGGCTGTTGCTCTGCCTGTTAGCGTTCGTGCAGACACCCGTTGGGGCAAGTGAACAGGACAAACTGTACATTACCGTGCGGACGTCTCCCGAATCGGATTTTTATTCGATGCTGGTCGTCTCGGACAACCAAAACGTAGCCAGGCAAATACGCACAAGCAAGGTCGCAGCCACTACTCGTAAACCGGAGCCTGTCAGGGCGACGATTCAAATCGGCAAGCGGCAATACCGGTTCGACGCGCTCAACCACCTGTATGAGCAATCTTCCGGCAAACGCGTCCTGCTCTCCTCTGAAACGACGGACATACTGGCAGATTGGGTTCGTTACGTCGAGCGGGCCCATTATGGCACACCGTTGGAATGGGGAAAAATGAAGCGCGTCTTGCCGCGAATGGGCTATGCCGATGTCATTGACCTGGAGACGGGAGAAACATTCCGCGTTCAGCGCCGCGCAGGCAATCGTCACGCAGACGTTCAACCGCTCACCCGCAAAGATACAGACACGATGAAGCGGATTTACCAAGGCAAATGGAGCTGGAAGCGACGGGCCATCCTGGTAGTGATCAACGGGAAATACTATGCTGCCTCGATGAACGGAATGCCGCATGGCGCCGGGGCTATCGCCGGCAATGGATTTAACGGACATTTTTGCATCCACTTTACCGGCAGCACCACCCACAAACGGAAGGTGTCCGATCCTGCCCACAACCTGATGATCGCCAAATCGTCCGGCAAACTGCAGGAACGCATATTCCAGGCAAAGCCGATCCAGCTTGTCGAATACTTCCTGTTATCGGTACGGGAGCAAGACAATACGATCCTGACGATGACGAAAACAGCGTTCCCCCTTCCCTTTGAAGTCACGGCCATCAAGGGACTTAAATGGGACGAGCTTCAGCAGAAAAATGAACCCGATTCGCTTACTGCCGTAATACCGGCCAAAGTCGCATATGAACGAAATGGAAAAGGCAAGCAAACAGATACCTGGGTGTTCCTCGTCGAACGAAATGCAGCGGCTGGCCGCTGGATTATAGCGGGTATCAGCACGAAAGAAAGCAGCACAGAGCTTCAACGATAATCCCCGGAGGTGACTTTCCGCTATGTTCCTTTTTGCCCCCAAAAACAGGCGCATCTTTCATGCCATCGCTCTCGCCTGTATTTGTGTCAGTACCGTTTTCATTGCCTGTCCGGGTCACGCTGATCAGCCGACAATCAGCAATCCGGCTGAAACCCGGAATGGATCAGGAAAAGAGAACCAAAAAGTGGCGATCGTCATCGACGACTTCGGCAACAACATGGATGGTACGACCGAAATGCTCAATTTGCCTATTCCGCTGACTGTCGCCGTCATGCCCTTTTTACCATCGACCAAAAAAGACGCAACCTTGGCCCATCAAAAGAATCACCAGGTTTTTGTCCACCTGCCCATGGAACCGGTTCGCGGCAAAAAAAGCTGGCTTGGTCCAGGGGCCATTACTACTGACCTGAGCAACGAGGAAATTCGCCGCCGCGTGCACGCCGCCATCAATGACGTCCCTTATGCCATCGGCGTCAACAACCATATGGGGTCAAAAGCGACCGCTGATGAAAGAGTCATGCGTGTCGTATTGGAGGTTTGCCGGGAACACGGACTGGCTTTCCTCGACAGTCGTACGACGACCAAAAGCGTAATTGCCAAGTTAGCCAAGGAAATGGGCGTTCCTTATATGGAAAACCGGCTGTTTTTGGATGACGTGTACAGCACCAGGCACATTACCCGGCAAATGGAACGGCTATGCAAATCGCTCGACTCAAACAATGGGAACTACATAGCCATCGGACACGTCGGGCCGCCCGGGAAAAAGACGGCAGAAGTGCTGCGCCAGTACATTCCACGGCTAAAGCAGACCGCTGAAATGGTATATGCGAGTCAATTGAAGCGAGCATATTCGGAGAATGAGGAGAAGACGCCTTCTTCGTCGGAATGAAGGGGTCGCAGCAGTACGTGCGACAGCTTTGAGGAAGGGAAAAACCCACCGCTTTTGGATTTTTGACTGCGGTGGGTTTGCTATGAATTGCAGGAGGGTGTTAAACTGTGGCGATGCTCCTCCTGCCATGCACCACGCTCACAAAAAGCGATACCGTCCACCGGAAATCTTTCGTTCCTGTGTATTGTCCGCACCGGAAAAGGCGGCAAGAAACGGCCTCTCGCCTCGTTGGGCAAGCACGTCAGCCACGACACCTGGCCCGGTGGGGCTGCACAGCAGCAAATCTCCTCCCATCAACGGAACCCTGCGGCAGCGTGCGTTCAACTCCCCGTCAAAATAGGCCGCTTCCGCCGCAAAGCCGTACCACCGCTCCCATAGCGCCAGCGTTCGGTCAAGATCGACTGTGGCATAGGCGACATAACGCAGCGTCAGCTTACCCAGCGGATGCCTGGCAGCGATCCCCCGGCTAAGATGATCCGCACGTCTTTCCTCATCACTCTGCTCCCACTGGATGACAAACGGCATGGGAACGCCGCTTGCCTCACTTTCCAAAAGCAGCATTTGCCAGCTCAGCACGCTTCCGTCCGGTCGCTTGCGTCTGCCGGGAAATGGCCCGGTCATTTTCACACCTTGTCTTGCCATATGGGCAGCGACTTGTTCAATCTGATGCGTGCGGAGCGCTACCGTCCCAAACCCTTCCCCCTTGGGCAAATCCGTCAGCAGCTGTCTGAGGAAACTGTTCGTCTCAGCCTGCTCTGCACACAGCTCTGCATTTTCCAGGCCCAGGTATTCGATGTAGCTCAGGTCGAAGTAGCACAAGCTGTTGTACGTGCCAAATGCTTCGTGATGACCGCCGACGACACCGTGCAGACCGTTGTCACGGAGAGTCTCAACCGTTTGCAGAGCACTGCTGTTGACGTATTGAACGAGATGATCGAAGCAGAATTTCATGGACTCGCCTCCCTCCCTGAAAAATCAGGTGCCATTCACTTCTTCAAAAGCGTGGGGGGAAGCAGTCGTCCCTCCCGCTAAGCTGTTATTTCCCTAACAAACGTTCCTTGGAATCGACCTCAATACCATTCAACCGCTTTTCAAACGTATTTCGCCAACTGCTGGACAGCTCGGCAACGGCCAGCAAGCGTTCCAGGCCTTCGCGATCATGCTTGTCATGGTGCATGATCTGGTTGGCGTAGGTGAGTGTCACCTGCTGCGGATGGCGTTGAAGCAGCTTGATCTGATCGGTTTTCGCTACCGTTCCTTCGGTCAAAACGCGTAAATAAAAGCCGGTAAAGCCAGAGTTTTGCACGCGCACCGGCATGTCGATGAGGTCGTATTTCTTCGCCAGCTTGTGGCAAGGCTGCCGCGGCTGGCTTACCTGCACGACGGCTTCCCCCCATTGGAACGTATCGCCAATGCATACGTCCGCTTCGAGCATTCCTGTGACCGTCAGATTCTCGCCAAACGCACCGAAAGCGAGCGGACGTGCGAGTTCCTTTTCCCAGTACGGGTAATGCTCATACGAATAGACGCATACTGCTTTTTCCACACCGCCGTGGTATTTAAGATCGGCCTGACCGTCGCCTGTGAGCTGCGTTTTGGATAGGTACAACGGTCCGTCTACCGGGTTTTTGTAGATACCCGTCGAGATCTCCTGCCCGCGATAGGTAATGATCGTTGGCTTTCCGACGTTTAGTGAAATGATGTTTATTTTATCAGTTTCCATCTGTATCCCTCTTTACTGGTTACCTAATCTATCGACTTTTGTCTCTACATCAAACAACCTTCTATTCAATGTTTGAATCTTGTCGTCATTGTATTCCAGCTTACGGTCAATTGAGCGCAAAAGCCCAATAATGTCGTCTGGCTGTGAATACTCCAATCGCTTAACGGCATCGTCTATTGCGCCAAGCTTTTCATTCATTTGATGTAGCTGGTCCTCCACCTGGTTGAATCTCATGTCTATTTTATCCAGTCTGGTTTCCACCTGTTCGAATCTCGTATCCATTTTATCCAGTCTGGCTTCCACCTGTCCGAATCTCGTGTCCATTTTATCCAGCCTGGCTTCCACCTGGCCAAATTGTTTATCTACTTGGTCGAACCGCTCATTTACTTTCTGAAATCCTTCCGCTATTATTTTTAGAATCAACTCAGTATCAACCATCCGAACCGCCCCCTTTGTAACTATTATACATAATCTTAGAGGCCTGGATGGAAAGAATATGTTGTAGTCGTAGGCAGACTCGCCTCCCGAAATCAGGCATACTTTTAGAAAATGACGCAATACTTCCATACTAATGTATAATTCAAAGTGAGCAACTCTATCATTAATGTGAAAGAAAAGAATACTTCTGAAAGGAGTATGTACACGATGCTGGATATAAGAGAAGAACTGAAGTATTTTCGCGAAAAACCGGAAGAGATCTCCCCCACCCCCGACCTGATCGTGGAATTAAGCGGACTCGGTCCCTGGCTGGAATCGCTGCATGCTGTACAGGAACAGCTAATCAAGCAAACCCGACTTGCATATAAAGCAAACCAGGAAACCAACAGCAAATTGGATACGCTTTTTCAGGAAGTTAACCATTTTTCTGCAATTCATAACGAGCACATTCAGCTTCAGCAAAAAATGAACGAATGGGAATGGCGGATCATTAGCATAATCGATCAACTGGATCACTCTTCCTCGTTTTTCCAAGAACAGCAAAATCAAGAATGGGATGGATTTTTCCAGCGAATAATCACCCAGTTACTGCAAGATTTGCAAACGCTTGGCATCGAAGAAATATCAGTGCTAAACCGGAGTTTTGATCCCTTTGTCTGTGAGGCTCTTGGCACGCTAGAGCGGATTGAAGGAGAACAGTACGTCCCCTATCAGGTTCAAAAAGTCATTAGACGCGGGTTTCGAAAAAACGGCGATTTAATGCGCAAAGCACAAGTAGTAACAATTAAAGAGAGGGGAACGGAAGATGACAAGTAAACGGCATTTTGTCGGTATCGACCTCGGTACAACCAATTCAGCCATTTCACATATGAAAAATGGTAAGCCGGAGATCATTCCCTCTGACGCGGGCGAGCGAATCATTCCATCTGTTGTTCTGATGGATCTGCAAGGAAAAGTAATTGTTGGTGAGAATGCCCGAGCATCTCTGGTAGCGATGCCTGACCGTGGAATTGCTGCGGTAAAGCGAAAAATGGGCGCAGATCAACCAGTCCAGTTGGCTGGGCAAGCTTTTCTGCCGCAAGAAATATCGGCCATGATTTTAAAAGAACTGAAGCGGATTGCCGATCGGGAACTGGGAGAAGGCGAAAAAGAGGCAGTTATTACAGTACCAGCGTATTTTACTGACGCCCAACGCAAAGCAACCAAGGAAGCAGGCGAGTTGGCCGGTTTTGTTGTCGAGCGGATCATTAATGAACCCACTTCGGCTGCATTAGCATTCGGCCTGGAAAACTTGTCTGCAATGAACCATATTGTCGTTTATGATCTTGGCGGAGGGACTTTTGACGTCTCTGTGGTAGAGCTGATTGACGGTTTGCTTGAAGTGAAAGCATCCGGCGGCAATAACCTGCTGGGCGGTGAAGATTTCGACTGGCGGTTGGTTGACTGGTTTGCCGAAAAACTGATCGAGCAACATGGAGTTGATCCCCGTCTCGACTTAAGAGCCAAAGCTTTGCTCAAAGAAGAGGCTGAGAAAGCAAAAAAGCTGTTATCCAACCAGGATTTTGTTCATGTAAACATACCGTTGCTGCTCGTAAAAGACACCGCACCGATCGGATTGTCGTTGAAAGTACTGCGCTCACAGTTTATCCAGCTTATAGGCGACCTGCTGGATGAGACCTTTCGCACGCTTGATCAAGTGTTGCTAGATGCAGGATTGACAGCCAGTGAGATTGATGATGTGCTGTTGGTCGGTGGTTCAACGCGCATCCCGTACATACATCAGCAAATTCAGGAGAGATTCGGAAAAAAACCAAGAGTGGATGTGCATCCCGACGAAGCGGTTGCATTGGGCGCTGCTGTACAAGCCGGCTTGAAATCGGGAGAACTTCGCCAAAGTGGACTGGTCGTCACGGATGTGGCGCCATTTTCGATGGGCATCGCCGTATTGAAGGAATGGAGAGGTATCACGCTGCGCCCTGGTGGCTATGCAACCATTATTCCGCGAAATACGACGATCCCGGTCACGCGAAGCGAAACATTTTATACATCACATGACAATCAGACGGAAGTAATGATTGAGGTGTATCAAGGAGAACATGAGTGGTGCGAAAACAATTACTTCCTTGGCAACTTTTTACTTGAGGATATTCCGTCGCGAAAAATGGGAGAAGAATCAGTGATTGTCACCTTTGCCTATAACCTGAACGGCATTCTGGATGTGACAGCCAAGCTCGCAAGCACGGGTAAGGAAATGAGCATCACCATACAGGATGCGCTTGATCGCCATTCACCTGAGAGGTTCGAAGGGAGCCTGCAAAAGCTGGAGCGATACTGGAACGATAGTGATCAGGAAGATGCCGAATG
>CAMIVR010000152.1 GCA_946402065.1 uncultured Brevibacillus sp.
TCTCTTCTTGGCGATTCCCTCGCCTCCACCGCACTCACGGTTGCACGATGATTGCCACGAAAAAAGCGGGCTTCGCAAAAACGCGAAACCCGCTTTTTTCTTATCCCGACGACTCCAGGTCATTGCCGAGCGATTTTAGCCTTTTCCGGACCCATCCGTAACCACATAGGAGCCAGATGACGTACACCAGCAAAATGGCAGGAGCATCGGCAAGGGCGAGTGCGATGAAGCAAATGTTCAGGACGATGCCGAAGAAAATGGAGCCTTTCAAAGCCCAGCCAGGCAATTTGAAAGCAGCCGACTCGTAGGCCTGCGGCGCTTTTTTTGGCAGTCGCCAAGCGGCAAATCCGACCAGCACTGCGTTAAACAGCAAGCCGACGACGGTGATCGTAGCGAAAAAATCGACGGACAGACCGGACAGGATGCCAACCAGGGTAGCGAACGTCACAACCAGCAGCGCAAGCGTAGGGATGCCGCTCTTCCCTGCCTTCAGCCAGCGTTCGGAGAGGATGCTGTCTTTGGCCAAGGCGAAAAATTCCCGGGGAATCGTCATGAAAATGGCATTAATCGTGGTAACAGTCGCAAAAAGCGCACCCGTACTGATAATAAAAATCGCCCACCCGGGCAAGAACGATTGTGCGGCTTGTGCCAAAGACGCATTGGAGGAGCTTAGCACCTGCCAGGAAATAACCCCCGTGCAGACGTAAGCAACCAGTGTGTAAATCAGCGTGACGAGGGCGATGCTGACGAAGATCGCGATCGGCACGTTTTTCCGCGGGTTTTTGATGTCTCCCCCCAACTCCGAGATAATGCCATAGCCTGTATACGAGTACACAGCCAGTGCAGCGGCAAAAAGCAAGCCTCCACCGCCAAACGCCAGCAACGGCTCATCGCCCATCGGCCGCATGTGCCACAGACCGGGAATGGCAAAGAGCAGCAGCGCGAAGACGATCCAGATCGTCATGACGATTTGGAACAGCTCTGCCAATCGCAAGCCTTTCCAATTGATCAGTGCGAGTAGCACAGTGATAATAACGGCAACAAGCGTAATCGACAAATCAGGGAAAAAGTATTGCAAATACTGGGCAAATCCTTTGGCAAGCATCACATTTGCGCCGATTCCGCCAAGGATCAGCGTACTGGCGACGAAATAGCCCGACACAGGGGATAGCAGCCTGCTGGCATAGTAGTAAGAACCGCCCGTCTGTGGGATGGCTGCGCCCAATTGGGCATAGTACATACTGCCGAAGAAAGCAGGAAGGAACGCAAGCAAGTAAGCCAAATAGAGCGAATTTCCCGTTTTGCCGGCTATCGGGCCGATCAGAATAAAAATGGAAGCCCCGATCACACAGCCAACAATGGTCGCGATCGCTCCGAGCAAACTCATCGAGTGTGCAGCTTCTGTTTTTTGCGAAGACATCTCGTTCACCCCTCATCTCATCATTGCTCGTTTTTTCGTTCAAGTGCTCTGCCTATTTTCGTTTGCTTTGATGATCACCCCGCACTTTTCGTCGTACAGAACAACCGCTTTCGTTTGTCAGGACTAGGGTAGTGAATGCTCTTTATTCTACCGATCGATCGATAGAAAATTGGCGGCTACCCATAAATTAATCGATCGATCGAATGCAAGTTTATTTTGTATTTTCTGATAATGTTTTTGCTAGCTCCACTTGTTTCCCGCAGATAAAAAGCCTCTCTGCTTTACAAGCAGAAAGGCTCACGTTCATGCAACATGTTATCGGATGGAATCAAACGCTTCTTTCATCACGCCGATGATAAAATCGAGGTCTTCGCTCGTCGTCGAGAACGGCGGAGAGAGCGTGATTACGTTGTTGAATCCGGGCACTGTGTCGCCGTTGCGACCGATGATCAGACCGCGTTTTTTGCACTCGGCAATGACTTTCGTCACTTTTTCCGGTGCGGCAGGTTCCTTTGTAGCGCGATCCTCGACCATTTCAATACCAGCGAGGAAACCAAAGCTGCGAATATCGCCGACGTTTGGATGGTCTTCAAATACAGACAGTTTTTGGCGCATTTCGATACCCAGTTCTTCAGCGCGTTTCACCATTTGCTCCTGCTCCAAAATCTCCATGTTTTTCACAGCCAGGGCGCAGGCTGCCGGGTTTCCGCCAAACGTATTGACATGGCGGAAGTGTTGATTCGTGCCTTGCTCATTGAACTTGTCGGCAATTTCAGCGCGTACGGCAGTAGCGGAAAGCGGCAGATAGCCACTGGTAATTCCTTTTGCCATCGTGACGATGTCAGGTTTGACGCCGAAATTCTGGTGGCCGAAGTTCCGGCCGGAGCGGCCGACGCCGCAGATTACTTCGTCGACAATCATCAGGACGCCGTATTTGTCGCAGATTTCCCGCACGCGCGGCATGTAGTCTGCCGGCGGAACAATTACGCCGCCGCCCGTAATCGCCGGCTCCATGATGACAGCAGCAATCGTCTCGGCACCTTCCCAGTTAATCACGCGTTCATACACGTTGGCGCATTCCAGGCCGCAATTGTCTTGCGACTTGCTGAACGGACAGCGATAGCAATACGGCGGATCGACGTGCAGGAAGCCAGGTGCGAGCGGCTCGTACTTCATTTTGCGCACCGCCTGGCCGGTTGCCGCGAGCGCACCCATGGAATTGCCATGGTAAGCCCGATAGCGGGAGATAAACTTGTAGCGGCCCGGTTCGCCGTTTTGGTGATGGTATTGTCTGGCCAGCTTGAAAGCTACCTCATTGGCTTCAGATCCGCTGTTGGAGAAAAATACGCGGTACTCTTCTCCGAGCCATTCACTGATTTTGTCTGCCAGTTGGATCGCCGGTACGTGGCTTTGCGAAAGCGGGAAGTACGCCAGCTTTTTCATTTGCTCATAAGCCGCCTCTGCCAGCTCATCGCGTCCATAGCCGATATTGACGCACCAGAGACCCGACATGGCGTCAAAGAAGCGATTGCCATCGATGTCTGTCACCCAGCCGCCCTTGGCTTCGGTGGCGATCATCGGATTGGGATTGTAGGTCGACATGTGGTGCCACATGTGGGCCCGGTCTTTTTCCAGCAGATCTTCTTTATTGATTTCGTTGTTGACTGTTTGATTGTCGCTCATCTGGGCATCCTCCCTTATTTGACGAACACTTTTTGCGAACCGATGCTCGTATCGCCATGGTCAAACCAGCGCTCGGTAATCGTCTTCTTTTTGGTAAAGAATTCAACTCCGTCTTTTCCGTTCGCATGCAGGTCTCCGTAGAACGATTGCTTCCAGCCGGAAAAGGCGAAGAAGCCCATCGGAGCCGGTACGCCGACATTCACGCCAACCATGCCCGCTTCGACTCGCTGAACGAACTCCCGGCCGTATCTGCCGCTGTTCGTGTAAATACATGCACCGTTTCCGTAACGGGATTTGCTGATGACCTCCAAGCCTTCGTCAAAGCTTTTGACGCGCATCACACTCAACACCGGAGCGAAAATTTCATCGCGGACAATGACCATCTCGGCATCGGCCTTGTCAAAGATCGTCGGCCCGAGGAAATAGCCTGCCGGATGTGCTGCTGCGTCTTTGCGGCCATCGCGGACCAGCTCTGCTCCGGCCTCGACGCCGCGGTTGATGTAGCCGTGAACTTTTTCCAGGTGGGAAGCGCGGATGACCGGTCCCAGATCGTTGCCTGCTTCCAGACCGTTGCCCATCGTATACACATCGGATTCTTCAATCAGGCACTGAACGAATTCGTCCGCCACGTCTTCCATGACGACGACCGCACTAGCCGCCATACAACGCTCCCCGGCACATCCGTAGCCTGCACTCGCGATCGTTTTGGCGGCGCGGCGCAGATCCGTGTCGCTCATGACGAGATGATGGTTTTTCGCCCCTGCCAGAGCCTGTACGCGCTTGCCATTAGCCGCTGCGGTTTTGTATACGTACTCGGCTACAGGCTGCGAACCGACGAAGGAAATCGCCTTCACGTCCGGATGTTCCAGCAAGCCGTTGACGACATCGTGCGCGCCGTTGACGATGTTGAACACGCCATCCGGCAGACCCGCCTCCTTGAGCAGCTCAGCCACGCGCGCAGATGCCAGCGGCGTCCGCTCAGACGGCTTCAAGACAAATGTATTGCCCGCCGTAATGGCGATCGGGAACATCCACATCGGCACCATCATCGGGAAGTTGAACGGCGTAATGCCCGCGACCACACCGAGCGGGAACTTCAGTGTGTAGCCGTCGATTCCTCTGGCAATATTCGGCACGGTTTCCCCCATCATCAGGGTCGGCATGCCTGCAGCGAATTCGACCATTTCGATTCCGCGCAAAATTTCGGCAGCCGCTTCTGCCGTGTTTTTGCCATTTTCCATGGTGATGATCTGGGCGAGTTCGTCCTGATGTTTGAACAGCAGCTGCTGGAAGGTGAACATGATGCGAGCGCGATCGATCACTGGCGTCGCACTCCAGGCCGGAAACGCCGCTTTGGCTGCCTTCACGGCTGCTTCGACATCTTGCTTCGTCGACAGCGGGACACGCGACAGCACTTCCTCTGTCGCCGGATTGGGCACATCCTCGTATTTGTCCGTAACAGACTCGACGAATTCACCGCCGATGTAATTTTTTAACGTACTTCCGAAAGGTAGATTACTCATACATTCCGCTCCTTTTTACCTAAGTCACATTCCTTGTGACTATTTTATCAGAAGATTTCTGCATCCTTCACTAGACGTACTGTCGCTTGTTTGTGATAATTAATGTTACAAACTGTCGATCAGAGGAGTATGATATTTTGACAGCGCAATGGAGCCTTACCATCATCGATGTGCTGAAGCGCCCGCTCTTCCAGCACGCTGAAGTCGTCGCCGGCAGCCGCGGCTTGTCACGGCCGATTCGCTGGGTGCACATTTTGGAAGCCGCTTCGAGCGGTCATTTTCTCAACGGCGGCGAACTGATCCTCACGACTGCGCTCGGATTTGGCGATGATCCGGACAAGCGACAGGTGTATTTGAACGAAGTCATCGGGCGCAAGGCGGTCGGCCTGTGCATCGAGCTGGGGCCGCACATTCCGGAAATTCCTGACGATATGCTGACGCTGGCTGAGCTTCACGATTTTCCCCTGATCGCCTTCCATGAGCCGGTCCGCTTTGTCGACATCACGCTTGATCTGCACGAGAGCATCGTCAGCATGCAGACAACCGCCCTGCGCAAACTGGAGGCCTATTCGCGCGATATGCAGCAAATGACCTTGCAGGCTCAGGGGATCATGAAAATGCTGCAGCAATTTCGCGAAAGCGTTGGCACGCAGACGTTTTTCCTGCCCTTGGAGGAACCGCCGCTGTTCGGCCCGCAGATGCCGCCGACGATGCAGACGGAATTGAGCGAAATGCTGCGGGCTGCCCATGAAGCCGGCAGTTTGTCGACGCAGGCGAACGGTCTTCTGGAAATCTCCGCAAAAAAGCAAATCCTGTATCAGCCGATCTCGGCGATGGGCCACGTCATGGCGTATCTGGGGCTGATCTTGTACGAGCGCGAGCCGGAAGAATTTCTCTTGCTCACGCTCGACTATACCGCGACCGCGATGGCACAGGTGCTGCTGCGGAAAATGTTCGCCGAGGAGCGTTCCCTCGACAGCCAAAACCGCCTGTTCGACGATCTGTTGGACAACCGCTTCTCGCATGAAGAACAGATTCGCAGTCTGCTCGGCATCCGCCAGGGAAAACGCAACCGCTACTTCGCGATGATCATGGAAGTGCGGTGTGAGAAAGTCAGGTACGATGAAGTAGCCGATTCGCCCTTCCACGAGCTGAGCGGCGTCTTCCGCTCCGTGCTGCTCCGCCACGGCTTCCGTCCGCTGCTGCGCATCAAAGGACACCGCCTCTATATGCTGTTGATGGAGAAGGCGCAGCTGCCAGACGCCCAAAGTCTAATCACCGTCGTCATCCGCGAGCTGGAGCAGCTCAGCCGTCAGGTACTGGCAGACGATGATCAATTGTTTTTCGGGGTCAGCCGGGCGTCCGAGCGCTTCGCTGATGCCCACCGCCACTTTCACGAAGCAGAGCAGGTACTGTCCATCCGCACTGATTTGCCCAGTCCGTTTTTTGATGATATGGGCATCTACCGGCTGCTCATGCACATCCAGGGAAACGGCGTCCTGCAATCCTTTATTACGGATTACCTCGACCCGCTCATCCGCCACGATCAGGAGTACAACAGCCAGCTCCTCTTGACCCTGCGTGTACTGCTGGAGCAGAATGGCTCGAAACAGGATGCAGCCGAACAGCTATTTATCCATCGGCAAACACTGTACCATCGCCTGGAGAAGATCCGCGCTTTGATCGGTGACAGCTTTCTCGAGCCGCATCACCGGATTTGTTTGGAAGTCGCTCTGCGAGCCTATGAGTGGTTGGATAAAAAAGAGTAGCGTACGGCATTTCAACTTGTGAAGTTGATTTGAATGAGTAAAGACCAGTCACTCCCACGAAAATGACTGGTCTTGTACATTTGCTGCTGTTCGTTTATCGCTCGTTTCTCATTAAACAAACCCTATTCCTTCACAATGAGCCCGAACATTTTTGCAAATATGTACGCTTGCTCGCGGGAAATCGTGCATCCTTTCAAATCTTCTAGCGTCACACCAAGTCCATCGAACTCACAATCACTTAAATCAATTCCGTCCAGCTTTGTACCCGACAATTGAGCCTGATCCATGTTGGTCCGAGATAACTCAATTTTTTTGCAAGGTAGAGTGGTAGAAATCTGCTTTGGATAAAAAGCTGTCTTGAATAATGACATGCTTTCCGTTTGCATACCTGAACGTTGCGTAGTCGGCCAAGCATTTGTCTAATAAGACATTCCGCAGCGTTACAGTGGTAAGATTCATGCCGATCATTTTGCATTCCCTGAATTCCGTTCTGTGGATAATAGCGTCGCTAAAGTCTGCATTTGACAGATCACATTTTTCAAAAATAACATCAGTAAGCTCAAGCCCTGTTAAAGACGTTTCTGTAAAGGTTACATTTTTAAAAATAACTTTATCAAAAGTAACTTTTGCAGCCGTTTGATTTTCAATCAGACAGTCATGAATCAAAAGAATCATGAGTCTCCATTTGATCGAGTGTAAGATCATGTAGTTCACTTGGAATAACAGGTGGTTCTTTTTTCTTTTGATTCATGCTTGCACTCCTCTCCATTTGCTTACTTTTGTGGATGCGTTCGATTATGCCGGTCATGCTCCGGCCCACTGTGTCACCAGCGTCTTAACTCGTGAAAGATTCCTCCTTTTCAGTATCATGCTGGGGAATGATCTGGAACAGCTTGACATACAGAACGGCACTTACCAGTGTACAGAGAAAGATGAACCCAAACACCCCGATCGGCTGCATCCACCCGGAAAGCACAACCGTGACAGGCGCGATAAACCGCCCAACCGCAAACTGCAGATTCGACGCGCCCATGTACTTGCCTCGCGCATCATCAGGCGCATATTTGCTGATAAAGCTCTGCGTTACCGGCGCCCGCATGACTTCCCCAACCGTAAAGATGATCACAAACACAAACAACAGCCAAATATTGGTCGTCAGCCCGACCAAAAACATCCCCAGCCCAAACAAAACGGCCGAGAGGATTAGGGTATTGCGGTCGCTCCAGTATTCAAACCATCTGGCAACAGGCAAGGAACACAGGACAAACAAGAGACCGTTTAAGCCCAGCATCCATCCGAATACTTCCGTACTGCTCAGAAAGAAGGACCAGTCCTTCCAGGCGAGCAGTGCTTGCGCTGGCACGAACTCTTTCACATATACCGCCAAGTACAGGTCTAATTGCATAAACGCGATGACGACCAGAATGCCGGCCAGTATGTACAGGGCAAACGCCTTGTCACGGAAAATGACGACGTAGCTATTCCATTGCTCCTTCAACAAAGAGCTGATTCCGGTCTTGTCCTCCGTTTTCTTCACGGACGCAGGCAATGTCTCTCTGACGATAAAAAAGATCGCGAGTGTATAGAGCAGCGTAACAAGCGTACATGTCCACAGCAGCTCGCTGCGATACGTAAAGAAGAAAAACGCTCCCAGTGCCGGTCCGCAGACAGCGCCAATATTCATCGCTGTGACAAACGTGGCGAACACTTTGCGGCGGTCTTTTTCCGGCGTCAGATCAGCCACCATCGCGGAGCTTGCCGGTCCGTAAAACGATCCTCCAAAACCGATTCCGATAAACGCGAGATAATCGATCCAGGGAGCAAGCGAAAGTGCAAACAAGGCGAACATCGCGGCCTGGATGGAAGCACCGAGCAGCATGACGAATCGCCGGCCTATTCGGTCCGATAAATAACCGCCAAACAGGCTGCCGAAGATGCCCATGAGCGGCGGCACAGACATCAACAGCCCGGCCACATTTTTGCCGAAAGAATCGCTAAAGTAGAGCGTAATAAAAGGAAAATACATCCAAAATAACGTATTGAAGAGCGCTTCACCAATCAACCTGGTTTTCAGGTTAAGGTCCCATGTTAGCCATTGCACTGCAGATTTACCTCCTAACGAGTTGGTATGACAAAGAACATGAAATTGTGCCGACCGAGTATAATACACTTTAGAATATTTTTACAAAAAGGTATAGACTATCATTTCCTAATGGGCACAAAAAAACCACGCCGCAAATGCATATTCGCATTCGCAGCGTGGGCCGTCTTCGCTCTACTCAATCGTCATCGCAGCGTATTTCAGCTCAAGGAATTCTTCCAAACCGTGGTGTCCGCCTTCGCGGCCGATACCGCTCTCTTTGACCCCGCCGAACGGCGCTTGCGTATAAGCGAGCGACGTTCCGTTGACGCCGACCATGCCGAATTCCAGCCGGTCGATCAGCTCAAACATGCGAGCGGAATCTTTCGTATACACATAGGCGGCCAATCCGTATGGCGTACTGTTGCAGCGCTTCACAACCTCATCCTGCTCGGAGAAAGTGAGAATAGGAAGAACAGGGCCGAAAATCTCCGTCGTGCTCACGAGCATATCGTTGTTCACATTGGCCAGAACGGTTGGGGCGTAGAAGCTGCCGTTTTCATACATGCCGCCTGCCAGCCGCTCTCCGCCTGTCAGCACGGCTGCGCCTTTTTCCTTGGCATCGGCGACGAGCCGTTCGATCCGATCGCGGGCAGCGTGACTGATCAAAGGGCCGATCTGCGCTTGCGGATCCGTTCCCGGAGCGACTTTAATCTGCTGCACCCGCTCGACGAGCAGTGCCGTCAATTCAGCCGCAATCGTCTCATGCGCGTACACCAGGTTGATGCCGTTGCAGACTTGACCGCAGTTTTCGAACTTGTTGCCGATAATCTCGTCGGCCGCCTTCTGCAAATCGGCGTCGGGAAAGACGAGCACCGGGCAAATGCCGCCGAGCTCCAGGGAAAGCCGCTTGACCTGATCTGCTCCCTGCCTCATCAGCAGCTTGCCAACCGCTGACGAACCGGTGAAAGAGAGCTTGCGGACACGCGGATCTGTCAAGAGTGTCTCGGCAATCACTGCCGGATCGCCCGTCACCAGATTGGCGACACCCGCCGGCAGCCCCGTATCTTGCAAATGTTCAAACAGGGCCAATGCGATCAACGGGGTTTTTTCTGCCGGCTTCAGCACGACCGTACACCCGGCGGCCAGGGCCGGCGCTACCTTACGCAGCAGCGTCCCCGCGGGCACGTTCATCGGCGTGATCAACCCGACGACGCCGATCGGCTCGCGAAAGACCATCAATCGCTGCTTGCGGCGTGACGCCGGGATGATTTCCCCGTATGCCCGCTTGGCCTCTTCGGCGTACCAGTAGATCAGATCAACCGATCCCTCTACTTCTCCTCTTGCTTCCCAGAGCGGTTTGCCTTGCTCCGCCGACAGCAGCGCTGCCAGCCGCTCGCTGTCCTGCAAAATCCGCTTCGCCCACTCCAGCAAGTACGCCGCCCGCTCTTTCGGGGTCGTTTTGGACCATTCCGCAAATGCGGCATATGCGGCGTCAACGGCCGATTTCGTGAGGTCCACTCCGCCGTTTGGCACGCGCCCGACTACGTCGCCTGTCGCTGGATTGAAGACGTCAAAAGTGTGTTCTGAATAGACCTTTGCACCGTTAATCCATGAATAATTCCAATCGTTCAACTGTTTCTCTGCCACTCCCGCTCCTCCTCTCGATCGGACAGCTGCTTAAATAAACTCGAAGTACTTTCTGCGGTCCCACTCGGTAACCGTCGTGAAGTAGTCATCAATTTCGTTGCGTGCAGCCGTCAGGTAATGCTCGACGACCTTGTCGCCTAACAGCTCTCTGACAATCTCGCTCTTGTCGAGAAGGTCGACTGCTTCGACGAGGTTTTTCGGCAAGCGTTTGACGTCAGGTGCTGTATAGGCATTGGCCATCGTCGGCGCTGCGATGTCGATCTTGTTTTCAATGCCGTACATGCCGGATGCCAAAATCGCTGTCAGAACCAGATAGTGATTGGCGTCAGCACCGGGGATGCGATTCTCGATGCGGCTCGATTTGCCTTTGCCGTCGTAGCGGAATGTCGTCGAGCGGTTGTCGATGCCCCATGTCAGCGTCGTCGGTGCTCCCGCCGTGTTGGCGAGGCGCTTGTACGAATTGATGTAGTGGGCGTAGAACAGCATCATTTCGGGAGCGAGCGCCATCATCCCGCCGAGGAAATAACGCCCGGTTTGCGACAGTCCGTACTCGGATTCCGGATCGTAGAACACATTGTTCTTCCCGTCGGCATCCCACAGGCTGATGTGCGTATGTCCGCTGCTGCCGGAGTCATTCTGGTCCTGCTTGGCCATAAACGTCGCCATCAGGTTGTTGAGTGCGGCGATTTCCTTGATCGAGTTTTTGTAAATGGCGGAGCGATCACCCATTTCCAGCGCTTCCGCATATTCGATGTTCAGTTCGATTTGACCGTTGCCCCATTCGCCTTTGAGCGATTCGACCGGTACGCCGACTGCTTCGAGATTGCGGGTCAATTGACTGAGAATCCAATCGTCCACGGTCAGGCGGTACAGGGAGTAGTCAATCGGGTAGCCGAACAGCGGCTTGAGATTCATAAAATTCTTTTCCCGCACCGAGTCAGACGTCTCACGGAACAAGTAGAACTCGCATTCGGATGCGGCAAATGCCATAAAGCCCATGCTCTTGGCCTTTTCCACCTGCTTTTTCAGCATGTTGCGCGGTGCAATGTCGACTTCGGTGCCGTTTTTATTATAGATGTCGCAGAGCACAAACGCTGTCTTCTCGTTCCACGGATACAGCCGCAGCGTGCTCAAATCGGGGACGAGCCTGATGTCGTGCAGTCCTGTTCCCCAATTGCAAAATTCGTAATTGTCAGCGAAGTTCAAGCTGACATCCCAGATGAAGTTGATCGCACACGTATGAATGCCGTCTTTGGCTCCTTTGAGAAAGTACCGTGCCGGAACCCGTTTTCCGAAAAGCCTTCCCTGCATGTCTACCCCGGCAATGACAATGGTATCGATGTCTCCTGTTGCGACGAGATCCTGCAATGTGCGGAATTCCAAATGTGCCATATTGTGTACCACTCCTTATCATTTAGCTCTTGGAAGACTGGCTGCGCCAAATCTTTGGCATAGCCTTCGCTGCCGATATGTCGAATCGGGATCGTTATCTACATCCCCACTCTACCAAAAGAAGGTGATTGCATAGAACGCCACGCATATGAGCAAGGCAAGTCCGATCTTCAGCGCAAAGCTGCGGAATTCTTTGTCCAGCTCGGCTTTTTCTTCGCGTGTCGGCAGCGGAATGTCTGCCGATTTGGTTTTGAAAAAGCCCGACTCCGCTCTTTCTTTTCTTCCCGCTGGCAATCTTGTCCAAACCAGGAAAAACACGACTGCTATCGCCAGCCATCCCAGCCCGCCGATGATGACTTCCGAAGGCAATCCGCTCATCATGTAGATGACGAAGCCGAGTACGAGCAGTGGCGTAATCGGGTAGAGCGGTACTTTGAACGGTCTCGTGGCATCGGGACGGGTGATGCGCGCCACGATCAGCGTAACGGAAGCAAAGCCATACAGGAAAAGGAAGAAAAACGCCGTATACTGGGCAATCAGCAAAAGACTGTTGGTGACGAGCAAGGCGATCGCGGCGATCCCCGCAATCCAGACGGCCCAAGCCGGCGTCCGTCTTCTCGAAAGCTTGCCGAGTGCAAGCGGCAAATAGCCGTTGCGCCCGAGTGCGAACAAGACGCGCGAGGAACCGGTCAACAGCGGATTGACTGTAGAGAAGTTGCCCATGAATTCGGCGATCATGAACAGCATGAATACGACAACGCTAACACCGGCTGTCTGCAAGGCAAGCGCAAAGGGAGCACCAGCCTCCCGGAGAATCTGCACATCGGGCAAAATGCCTACGACAATCCACTGCATCGTCGTTGTCACGGCAAACACGACAAACGGAACGAGGATGAGTGCTCGCGGGATCGTCACGGTCGGGAAGCGAATCTCTTCGCCCATCGTGCCGATCACCTCTTGACCTGCATACGCCCACCAGATCAGTGTGCAGGCCATGATAAACGTACCGCCATCGAACCACTCCGGAACGAACGGATGATAATTGCTCGTATCAAGCGAACTGAACGACACGCTGATAATCGAGACAGCCATGAAGCCCCACATGAGAAACATCAGCAGCTTTTGCGAAACCGATACGTTTTTGGTGCCGAACCAGTTGACGACCGTGAAGGCAAGAATCAGCAGCGAGCCGACGGCAGCCGCAGCCGCATACGGCGCTTCGCCGTTGACCATCACTTTCCACCAGCCGAGGTAATCCAGCGTGCTCAGGAAGTAATTGGCAAATGCCAGCGCTTCGGCCCCCACTGCCGTATAACCGCCCAGAATCGTCCACGCGACGAGAAATCCGGCAAAAGGTCCGAGCTTGCCCCACGCTTCATAGGCATACGCATAGCTGCCGCCGGAAAACGGCCACATCGCTGCCAGCTCTGCATAAACAAGTGATGTCAGCACACTGACTACTAACGCAAACAGATTGGCCAGCAGCAGGGTCGGGCCAAGGAAGCCGACGGCATTCGTCGATACGGTGAACAACCCTACCCCGATGACCAGCCCGGCACTCATTACGACAGAACCGGTGAGGTTAAAAGACCGGCGCAGCTCCAGGCCCTGACCACTTGCTGCTTGCTTGTTTACTTCGCTTGAGAGGTCACTCATCTGCAATCAACTCCCTTATTATTGAGGTTGGTTTATGCGATCGTCCATCCGCCATCGACGAAGATGGTACTGCCCGTGATGTATTCCGACTCGTCTTGGGAGAGGAAAACAACCGCATTGGCAATGTCGTCAGGCTGAGCGATCCGGCCAACCGGTACACGATCCAGGACCCATTTGCGGATGTCGGGGTTTTTCAGTCCCTGTGCCGTAAATGGCGTTTCGACGACTCCCGGTGCCACGCTGTTGACTGTGATGCCCATCGGCGCCAGTTCCAGCGCGATTGCTTTGGTCAACATGTGCAGCCCGCCTTTGGATGAATTGTAATGGGGCTGGCAGCTGCCGCTGCTGGATACGACGACATGGGCTTCTACCGAGGTTATGTTGATGATGCGCCCGCCCTGGCCACGCTTGATCATTTCTCTGGCGACTGCCTGGGAGCAGAGAAACGGCGCTTTCAGATTGACATTGTGGACTTTGTCCCACTCCGCTTCGGACAGGTCAAGAAACGGTGTAAAGGCGACAATACCGGCATTGTTGACGAGAATATCGACACCGCCAAAATGCCTGATCGCCTCGGCTACCATCTGTTCCACTTCGGCTTCGCTGGTTACGTCCGCTTTCACCGCCAACGCTCTGCTGCCACTCTCTTTAGCCAAGGCAATCGTTTCTTCCGCCCCCGCTAAATTCATGTCGGCGATGACGACGGATGCCCCTTCCTGCAAATAACGCAGCGCGATCGCCCGCCCATTACCCGAGCCTGCACCTGTCACAATTGCTACTTTTCCTGCCAGTTTCATTTCGTTCATCCTCTCTCTTCCTCGTTTTTTGCGATGTTTTGGATAAAATGCTTGAGAATCCGCTTGTATTGTTCAAGCGATTCGACCTCAACGTATTCATCCGGCCCATGGTGGTTGGCCCCTGTCGGCCCAAACTCGACAGCCGGAATGTCCAGCGCTGCATAAAACCGCGTGTCTGCCGAGCCGTCTTGGCCAAACAGTCTGGCACTGCGGCCCGTCTCAAGCTCTGTGCTCGCCATCAGCTGCTTGACGAAGCCGTTGTCTGCCTCTACTTCAACAGGCGCACCGACGTAATCCACTGTCACCGTCGCCCCTTTGGCAGCGCTTCTGATCATCTCGACGATCTCATCAGGATTTTGCCCGGGCAGGTAGCGGATGTCCAGACTGAACGTACACTTGTCCGGCACCTGATTGATCACCTGTCCGCCCGCGATTTTTGCCAGGTTAAAAGACGGGTTGGGGAATAACGCGCTCGTCTCTTTCAATACCGGCAACGCTTCGATCGCCAGATAGTTCTGCACGGCGGCTACGATGGC
>CAMIVR010000153.1 GCA_946402065.1 uncultured Brevibacillus sp.
TTGCGAACGAGCGTAATCGACTCGCCAGTCTTCCAGCTTTCGAACTTCCACGGACCGACGCCGATCGGATTTCTTCCATAATCGTTGCCGCCTTTGGCAATCGCCTCCATGGACAGCGGCTGCATCCATCCCGGGATCGCCAGGTTCAGCAGCATCGGTGCGTTCGGTTCTTTCAGCTTCAATATCAAGGTCTGATCGTCAGGAACCTCGATTGATTGAATCGGTTCGACGAGAAACTGCGTGCTTTTCGATGCGGTTGCCGGATTGACCAAGCGCTCGAATGTATCTTTAAACGATTTGGCGGTCAGCTTCGTGCCGTCATGGAAGGTCACGCCGGAGCGAATCTTAAACGTCCAGGTTTTGCCGTCTTCCGAGATGGTGTAGCTCTCGGCAAGCGACGGCTTCACTTCATTCGTCTTGCCATCGATGTACACGAGCGAACCGCCCATGAAGCTGCTGATTTCATCGACGACACTCGCTCCGGTTGTCTTGTGCACATCCAGACTGTCCGGTTCGGTTTCAAACGCAACTGTGATCGTTCCGCCTGTCTTTGGCGTGGCGGCACCTGCTGTGCCAGACTGATTCGTCTGGCCTTCTCCCGTTGCGGCAGGCGGTTGATTTCCACACCCGACAGTCAAAGACATCAATACGCCTACTGTTACTGCAAAAGCACCCGAGCGAACTTTCCAATTATACGTTTTCAATGGTATCCCCCGATTTGTCTGTGATAGTATCTGCGTTTTTGCTACAAACCGTGGCTATGCAAAGCATTTTAGCCTAGCCTTGGTTGCACTTCTGCCAACGAGAATTTAAAAACGTCCGATCGGCCAATAAAATTCGAATGACTTTGGGTTTAATCCCTGTGTGGCTAACGATGCCTACTCGTTCACCCAGCTATCATTAAAGACCAGGGTCAGGTAGGGCATCTTTACTCCCTGAACGCGTGAATTGACTACTGTAAATTGTTTATCGATGTAAATCGGCACAATATACGCTTGATCGGTAAGCAGCTTTTGCGCTTCTGCATAGATTTTCTTGCGCTGCTCCACATCAATTGTGGTTCGGCCTTTGACAACCAGTTCGTCGTACTTCGCATCTGTGATCGAGCCAAAATTAAAGCCGCCAATCTGGCTTGAATGGAAGAACAAGTACATGATGTCCGGATCATTGTACGTGTAGGCTGATGTCAGCAAATCGAATTTCCCATCTGTTGCCGCTTGCAGTGCCGCTGCCGCTTCCATCGTGTTGATCTCCACCTTGATGCCGATTTCTTTCAGCATGCCCTGCAGCAGCTGCGCATCCTTGGCATTTTTTTCCTCGATCAGCATCGTAAAGGCGAGCTGCTTTCCGTTCTTTTCGCGAACGCCGTTGCCGTTGACCTTCCACCCGGCGTCATCGAGCAGCTTCTTCGCACCTTCCACATCGTACTTGTAGTCATACTCCTCCGACGCCTTGTCATAGCCGATAATGGTCGGCGACAAAATGCTGTGGGAGACTTCCCCCTCGCCCTTGAGCACCGCCTGAACGATCGCTTGTTTATTAACGGCCATATTGATCGCTTTTCTGACATTGATGTCTTGCAAGTTTTCGTTCTTCATGTTCATCGACAGATGCAGTCCGGATCCCATCCGCAGTTTTTCAATGACATTGAATTTGGGGTTATTGCGGAACCGATCGATGTCTTTTCCTGCCACATTTAGTGCTACATCGATTGAGCCGCTTTCGAGAGCAGCAACCCTTGTCTGCTTATCCGTGATGAACTTGATGACCAGCTTGTCAGGACGTGGCGCCCCTTTGTTTTCCAGGAAGTCCTCGCCCCAATTAAAGGCATCGTTGCGTGTCAGGCTTATCGATTCACCCGTTTTCCAGCTTTCGAACTTCCACGGGCCGACGCCAACAGGATTTCTGCCGTAGTCGTTGCCCGCTTTCTTGATCGCCTCCATCGACAGCGGCTGCAGCCATCCAGGATCGGCCAAGTTCAGGAGAAATGGAGCATTTGGCTCTTTAAGTACGAAAATCAGTGTTTGATCATCGGGAGCTTCAATGCTTTTGACCGGGTCCATGAGAAACTGCGTGCTTTTTGACCCGGTTTGCGGATTCACCAGTCGTTCGAACGTGTCTTTAAAGGATTTCGCGGTAAGCTTGGTTCCATCGTGAAAGGTGATGCCGGAGCGTATTTTGAACGTCCACGTCAATCCATCCTGTGAAATGGTATAGCTCTCTGCCAACGACGGTTTTACCTCGCCTGACTCGCCATCGACATAGACGAGCGAGCCGCCCATAAAGCCGGTAATCTCGTCAACGACACTGGCCCCCGTTGAGCGGTGCACATCGAGCGTATCCGGCTCTGTCTCGAAAGCAACGGTAATGGTTCCGCCTTTTTTCGGCGTTGCCTGATCTGGCGCTGCCGTAGCAGCCTGATTCGGCTGTGAGCTGCTCCCATCCCCTGCAGGCGGCTGCGACTGCGAACCGCACCCTACCGTCAATGACATTAACGCTCCGACTGTTGCGGCAAAAACACCTGTGCGAACTCTCCAGTTAACCCCTTTCACTGAACCCATCCCCCTATTGTCTATACTTGCTTGTTGAACCTGATTGGCTCCCTTGCTGCTAGCTCGATCAATACAGATGACATGCTACCTGTCGGCCTTCCACTTCCCGCAGCCGCGGCACTTCTGTCCGGCATATATCCATGCAGGCCTGACAGCGCGGATGAAACTTGCAGCCCTTCGGCGGATTGGACGGTGACGGCAGGTCCCCGCGCAAAATGATCCGCTCGCGATTTTCATCCGGGTCAGAGATCGGTGTCGCCGACAACAGCGCCTGTGAGTAAGGGTGCAGCGGTCGTTCAAACAGCTTGTCTTTCGTGGCAAATTCAACGATTTCACCGAGGTACATCACAGCTACCCGATCGGAAATATGCTCGACGACACTCAGGTCATGCGAAATGAAAATGTACGTCAACGCAAAGCGCTCCTGCAAATCCTGCATCAAATTAAGGATTTGCGACTGAATCGAGACGTCGAGGGCAGAGACTGGTTCATCTGCAATGATCAGCTTCGGCTGTAGCATCAGCGCCCGGGCGATGCCGATCCGCTGCCGCTGCCCGCCGGAGAACTCGTGTGGATAACGATCGAGGTGCCGCTTGTTCAATCCGACGATCTCAATCGTCGCTTCCAGCAAGCTCTGCCGCTCTTCGCGGGGAATCCTGTGAGAGAGCAATGGCTCCGTCAGGATATGGCCGACTTTCAGCTTGGGGTTCAACGTGTCAAACGGGTTTTGAAACACCATCTGCATGTTCCGCCGAACGGCATGCATCTCTTTCTTGGCCAATTTGCTGATGTCCCTGCCTTGGAAAATGATTTCCCCGTGAGTCGGTTCCAAAAGGCGCAGGATACACCTGCCAAGTGTTGACTTGCCACAGCCGGATTCGCCAACGATGCCCAACGTTTCCCCTTCATAGACTGTTGCATCGATACCGTTTACCGCATGAACGTAGCGTTTTTCCTGAAACCAGCCCTTTTTCACGGGAAACAGCTTCTGTAGACCTTTCACTTCCAGGAGAGGAGTTGTCATACGTTTACCACCGAGCTTTCCTTGTTCTCTTCGTACAGCCAGCAGCGGCATGACGATTGTTGATCGACCTGCTGCAATGTCGGGTTTTTCTCCCAACAGATCGGCATCACCTTGTCGCAACGCGGAGCAAAGCGGCAGCCTGCCGGCATTTCCTCCGGCGATGGCACGGTTCCGTTGATGCTGTACAGCCGCTTCTGCCCTTTTGCCTTATGCGGTGCCGACTGGATCAAGCCCATCGTATACGGGTGCTTGGGCTTGCGAAGCAGCGTGCGAACATCAGCCGCTTCAATGACCTGGCCGGCGTACATGACCATCACCCGATCGCACACCTCTGCCACTACACCGAGATCATGCGTAATCATGATCAGCGATGTGCCAAAATCATGCCGAATTTTCTTGATCAGATCCAGGATTTGCGCTTGAATCGTCACATCCAGGGCAGTCGTCGGTTCGTCCGCAATCAACAGCGATGGGTTGCAGGCCAAGGCCATTGCGATCATCACCCGCTGCCGCATGCCGCCTGATAAGCGGTGCGGGTATTCCTTATAGATTTCATCCGGCCGGGAAATGCCCACTTGCGTCAGCAGCTCGATTACACGTGCCTTGCATTCCGCTTTGTTTTTGCCTTCATGCTCCTCGAGCACTTCGCTGATTTGCCGTCCGATCGTCAGTACCGGGTTTAACGAAGTCATCGGCTCCTGAAAAATCATCGCCATTTCCTTGCCGCGAATATCCCGCATCGTTTTTTCAGGCAAGGACAGCAGTTCTCTTCCATTCAAGCGAACACTGCCAGTCACGGTTCCATTGCTGTCCAACAGACGCATGATGGCGAGCGAAGTCACGCTTTTTCCACAGCCCGACTCGCCCACGATGCCCAGCGATTCGCCTTTTTTCAAGTTCATGTCAATATGATCGACAACGGTTACACTGCCCGATTGTTTGGAAAATTGTGTGGTTAATCCCGTCACTTCCAATACATTGACCATCGAAGTGTTTCTCCTTTCCAGTCCGTTATTTTCTCTTTTGTGTTCGAGGATCAAAAATATCGCGCAGCGCATCACCCAGGATATTGACGGCAAAGACGACAATCGTGATCGCCAGGCCCGGGAATGTCGCCAGCCACCAAGCGTCTGACAAGTAATCCTTGCCTTCGCTCAGCATCGTGCCCCACTCCGGTGTCGGCGGCTGTGCGCCCAAACCGATAAATCCGAGGGCGGCCGTATCGAGAATCGCTCCCCCGACAAACAGTGTCGTGTAGACAATCAATACATTGGTAATGTTGGGAATGACCTGGAACAAAATGATCCACCAGTTCGGCGTACCAATCGATCGGCTGGCCTCCACGTATCCTGACGACTTGATCACGAGCGCCGCGCCCCTGATGAGGCGGGCAAAGCTGGGGATCGAGGAGATGCCGATGGCTATCATCGCATTCGTCTGACTCGGTCCCAGCACTGCGACAATCGCCAATGCCAAAATAATTCCCGGCAATGCCAGCAAAATATCCATGATCCGCATCAACAGGTTGTCGAGAAAGCCGCCGACATAGGCGCTCACGACGCCAATCAGCGTTCCGATGACGAGCGTAATGCCCACCGCCATGACAGCGACTGTCAGCGTGACGCGCGTTCCGTACAGCAGGCGTGAAAACATATCGCGCCCGATCGCATCCGTCCCGAGCAAATGCTCACTCGAAGGTTCCTCCAAAAACGACTCGTAGTACGTTTTCGTCGGGTCGTGCGGTGCCAGCCAAGGGCCGACAATGCCGATGACGATAATGATAAAAAGCATGATCAAGCTAATCTTCGCCGCTCTGTTCTTGAGGATTTTCTCCAGCAGTTCAAACCTGGGCAGCCCCGGCGATTGTGCCGGCGCTGTGCCTGTTTGCACCGTTTTGCTCGCTTCGCTCATGCTATGCCCCCTCCTTTAACGTGCTGTAGTCAATCCGCGGATCAATCAGTCCGTAGAGAAGGTCGACCAGTAGGTTCACACAGACATAGACAACGCCCATGAAGAGAATAATTCCCTGAATCATCGGAAAGTCGCGTGAAGCGATCGCGCTGATTGCCAGCGTCCCGATTCCCGGCCAGCTAAACACCTGCTCGATGATGACCGCACCGCCCAACAAGGCGGCAATCTGCAAGCCGACGACGGTCACGACCGGAATCATCACATTGCGAAAAGCGTGGCGAAACAAAATAATCGATTCACGCATGCCTTTGGCTTTGGCCGTGCGTATATAGTCATTGGAGAGTACCTCGACCATACCGGAACGCGTCAGACGGATGATCATGGTGGAACAGAGGGCGCCGAGTGTGGCTGCAGGCATGATCAAATCCATAAAGCCCGTACCGCCCGCAATCGGGAACCAGCCGAGTTTGACGGCAAAGATCATGATGATGATCAGCCCCAGCCAGAAGCTGGGCAGCGATATCCCGAGCGTAGCCAAGCCCATGAGGAAGAAGTCAATAAACGTGTTTTTGAATTTTGCTGCCAGGATGCCCATTGCCACACCGATCACAATGGCGATCCCAATACCCGCTATCGCCAGCTTGACCGTAGCCGGAAAGCGTTCTTTTATTTCCACGATGACCGGTCTTCCCGTCTTCAGCGACGTACCCAAATCGCCTTTTACCACCCCGGAAATGTAGTTGATGTATTGCGTCGGAAGGGGCTTGTTCAGCCCCATTTGCTCACGGAGAATCTCGACTTGCTCCTTTGTCGCCTTTTCGCCCAGCATGATCCGCACGGGATCGCCGGGGATCATGTGGATCAGCGCAAAGGCAAAGACAGTCAGGCCGAGAAGAACGATAATTCCTGATGCCAATCGATTCAGTATATATTGCTTCATTATTCATTCACCCAACTATCTTGGAATAGAAGTAAGCCTAACGGATGCAGCTTAACTCCTTGAACCCTCTTATTTATTATTATGAACTTTTTCTCGATGTAGATCGGAACCCAGTAGGCTTGCTCAACAACTAGCTTTTGCACGTCTGCATAGACTTTTAGCCGTTCTTCGTTGTTGACCGTCGTACGCCCTTTTTCCAGAAGGGCATCCAGCTGCTTATCGTTGATTGCCGAATGATTGGAGCCGCCAATCTGGCTGGAATGCATAAATTGATAAAGAAGATCGGGATCGTCAGCAGCAAATCCCATGGCCGTCATGTCAAAATCTCCAGATTCGGCCGCTTGGATCAATGCTCCGACCTCCAGGTTTTCGATTTTCATTTCTATCCCGATATCTTTCAGCATTCCCTGAACTAACTGAGCAGGCTGGGAAAACCGTTCCATACTATTCAGTCGAATACTGAGCGTTTTCCCGTCTTTTTCCCGAATTCCCTGTCCATTCAGCTTCCAGCCTGACGACTCTAGCAGCTTCTTCGCTTCTTCTTGGTTGAACTTGTATGCATACTCTTTGATCGATTTATCATAGCCAAAGTTGGAGTCGGCCAGCGGCCCATCAGCTACTACACCCTCGCCTTGCAGAACGGATTGAACGATGGCTTCCTTATTAATCGCCATATTTATCGCCTTGCGTACATTGATATCTTGAAAGAGTGGCTTGCGCAAATTCGGCTCGATATAAAAGCCCAGGCCGCTCTTTAATTGCGCCAACGTGGTAAATTTATCGTTGTTCTTGTACTTTTTCGCGTCCTTTGCCGGCACGCTTGTCGCAATGTCAATCGATCCACTCTCCAGTGCCGCCAACATCGTCTGGCTGTTGCTAATGAACTTCAGGACAAGCTTATCAGGTTTGACCGGTCCTTGATTTTCTGAAGCAGAATCCGCCCAGTGAAAGTCATCATTGCGAACAAGGGAAATGGATTCGCCCGGTTTCCAGCTCTCGAATTTCCATGCACCCACGCCAACCGGATTTCTTCCGTACTGGGCACCAGACTTCTTGATCGCATCAAGTGAAAGCGGCTGTGCAAACCCTTGATCAGCCAAACTGGCAAGCAGCGGTGCAGATGGCTCCTTTAATTCAAAAATCAGCGTTTTATCATCAGGAGCTGTAATCGATTTGATCGATGAAAGCGAAGCACCGGCAGATTTCAAGATAAATTCTGGTGATAACGCCCGATCAAAGGTCTCTTTAAAGGTTTTGGCAGTAACCGGTGTCCCGTCGTGAAAGGTAATTCCTGAACGAATCTTGAATGTCCACGTTTTTCCATCCTCCGAGACTGTGTAGCTTTCTGCAAGATATGGCTTTTTTTCCTGTGTTTGTGGATCCGAAAAGAGAAGGCCGCCACCCATGTAAGCAGTAATAGATTCAGATGCAAGCATGGTAGTGCTTTGCGGGTCAAGCGTATCCGGTTCTTCCGCCATTGCCACGGTGATCGTTCCGCCTGATTTAGGCGTTCCCGCTGCTCCCGCGTTCTTCCCCGCTTCGGCCGGCTTCTGTCCGTCTGTGCTTCCTTGGCCTTGGCCTTGCTCGGCAGGAGTGGAACCGCAGCCTGCTACTACGCTCATAAAGATCGTCATGAGCATCAGAAAGGTAATCCAGCGGGCATTCCATTTGGTCGTACGCATCGTAACTCCCCTTTCCTTAACTGCTGATTCCTGAATTCACCCTTGCTTGAGAGCTGTGTTACTCCGTTTTTTGCGGGACATGAGCATTGATGAATCCGACCATTGCTTCCAGACGGGCCTGGCGGTGAGAAGGCTTGCCGATTTGCAGCAGCCCATGGCTTTCTCCCGGGAAACGCAACAGCTCGACGACTTTGCCCTGCCGCTTGAGATGAGCGTAAAATTGCTCCGCCTGCTCGATTGGGCAACGCAAATCATCTTCAGAGTGGAGCAGCAGCAAGGGCGTTTTCACATGGTCGGCGTATGCGAGCGGAGAGAACTTCCACAGCGTTTCCCAATCCGTCTTTCCGAGGAATTCGCCATCGATAAACTCTGGGCAGATGTCGCTCGTTCCGTACATGGAAATCCAGTTGGATATACAGCCTTCGGACACTGCGGCGACAAATTGGTCCGTGTGGGTGACGAGCCAGTTCACCATAAAGCCGCCGTAGCTGATCCCGTTAATCGCGACGCGCTGGCCGTCGAGGAAATCGTATTGCCCCACGGCATGCGACAGTCCGTTCAGCAGATCGGCCATGTCCTTGCCGCCGTAATCAGCGTGCACGGAATGGGTAAACTCGGCACCGAAGCCGGAGCTTCCGCGCGGATTCAGATACACAACTGCGTAGCCGTTGGCCGCAAACAGCTGCATTTGCAGGAAGTAGCTGTAACAGAACATGGAGTGCGGGCCACCGTGGATATCGAGCACGACGGGATATTTCTTCCCTGGCACGAAATCAGCCGGCTTCATGACAAATCCTTGAATCTGCCAGCCATCCTCGGATGAATACGAAAACGCTTCAGGTTCGACGACGATCAATTCGGACATCAGTTCGTCATTGCTGTCGTCCAGGCGAATCTCCTGTTCCGGGAAAAACGCTTCCCGCTCCGTCGGAAGCGCATCGGTCGGCTGGCGCAGTGTTCGCTTGACAAATGCGTCGGCAGAAAGTGTAACAGCAGCCAGCTTGCCCGGATGGCTCGCGGTGGAATAGGCGATGGCGAACGTTTTGTCTCCGTCATAGGAGAAGTGGAATATCGCTCGCTCGCCACCGATTACGGCGACAGCAGGCTCTTTGTCATCCGCCAGGGAGAATCGGACGATCTCGACTTTCCCCTGACGTGTGCTCAAGGCAAAAATGTGCTTGTTGTCGCTTGACCACTCTGGGCGCGGTGCGTATTTCAGAAAACGCATATCGGTAAACGCGAGATCTGTCAGCGTATCGGGGAAGCTTTCACTCAAGCATCTTGCCTCGCCGCCTTCTGCCGCGATCAAAAACAGCATTTTATGGTCGACATTGCTGGCGACAAACGCGAGTTGTTTTCCGTCAGGGGAGTAGGATAGATACGAGACTTTCAAGCCGTCATAGAGCAGCTCCAGTTCCCCGCCGGCACTTGGCACCCGGTAAATCTGGCCGCCAAAATACTGCTGTTCTAATGTATTGCGATTGGCGATGAAGGCGATATGCTGTCCATCCGGCGAAACAGTCGGCTCAAATACGTGAAACGCCCCGCAGGTCAGCTGAGCAAACGCTCCTGTAGCCGGATTGATCGTGACGATATGCCGGTGCCGGTCCTGTTGCAGACCTCCGCCATCGAGCTTGTAGTACAGCCAGTCGTACCGTTTCGGCCCGTTCTTCCATGTCTGATGCTCTTTGCTGATCTGTTCGTCTGCCTCTTTGGCCGATACCTCATCCGCAAAAACTTCAGCCGCTTGCCCTGCTCCAGTGGGCACCAATCCAACGATGAAGCGTCCATCCGGCGACCAGGCGAGCGAGCTGATCCCGTGACGAAAACGGGTCAGCATGCGGGCCTCTCCCCCGTCAAGGGAGAGCAGCCACGCCTGTGTGCCATACGCCCGGTTGGAGACGAACGCGAGCGTCCGGCCGTCCGGCGACCAGACTGGACCGGTGTTGCTTGTTCCGGCTGTCGTCAAGCGTCGCCGGGACTGTCCGTCAGCATCAGCCAGCCACAAGTGCGTCTCGTAGCTGTCGGTTTTTTTGTTCACGATCGTTTGCTCATAGACGATATGGCGTCCATCCGGCGAGATCGTTGGTTTGCTGGGAAATTGGAATCTGTAAATATCTTCAGCGGTCACTGCCCGCATACAAATCACTCCTCTACGTGTGAATTGTCCTGGCAAAACAGACTCGATTTTACGCCTTTACCAATTTGGGGATCTGACGGAAGCCAAAGCTTAGGCGAATGACGTTGCGACTGCTGTCGCGGATGTAGCGCACAAATGCTTCCGAGCCCCTGCGTTTGACGACAAAGAGATCTTCACCGTACGGCTTCATCTCAATCGTTTGCTTATCATCGCCGACCATGACGTATTGACCGTTTTCATAAACAACGCTAAGCCTCGCACCTTCTTCGGATTTGAATTCGCCCGTATATTCTGCCGCGCGATCGGCAGGTACAGAATATTCGGAAGCGGGCAGATGGGACGTCTCTGAAGGACGACCGGCTAATGCGTTGCACACGCCTCTGGCGAGCGCTGTAGCCGGTGCTCCTGCCAAATTCGTCAGGGAGATGGCTGTGACACCCAGCTTGGGGAGTATGTTCATCTGGGCTTGAGTACCTTTGATGCTGCCGCCGTGTTCTACCAGCAGCGTGCCGTGGAAATCAGGGTGGATCATCAACCCATAGCCGTAAAAGCAACCTGGCTCACACTCGATATGCGGGGCAATCATCTGGGCTACACTTTCTTCCGAGAGGATCCGCACTTCTCCGGCCAATCCGCCCGTGCGATAAATATCGGCGTATTTCAGCATATCGCGTACAGTCGATTTGAGGAACCCGGCGGCACGCATGGCTGGCGCATCCCACCAGTTGTCGGACAGGAACACCTCGGTCTGGCCATCCTTTTCTTTGCCTGCGTAAATCGAGGTAATGTTGTCGTACCCAGCCAAATCCTCGAGGAAAAAGACTGTGTGATTCATTCCCGCCGGCTTGAGGATGTGCTCCTTGATATATTCCTCATATACTTCACCGCTGACCCGTTCAATGATTATTCCGAGCAAAGCGTAAGAGTCGTTGGAATAGCTGAATTGTGTGCCAGGGGCGCCGAGCAATTCGAAATTCAAATCGGCCATATATTCGAACAATTCCGCATACGAATCGATCGGTTTGCTGTTGGAGCCTTCACTTTCTTTTGGTGGAGTTTCTTTTTTCTCCGGATCCAGATCCATGCTGCGCTTCATCGCGGGCATCAACGTAGGCAGCGGGGGCATGCCAGTGGAGTGCGTCATCAGCTGATGGATCGTCATTTGTGCGGCTACCTCGCCGACTTTCAGTTGAAATTCCGGAAGATGCTTGACCACCGGATCATGCACAGACAGCTTACCTGCATCCTGCAGCTGCATGATCGCCATACACGTGAACGACTTTGTGATCGAGCCGATACCGAATACCGTATCCAGCGTCACTTCGCCTTGTTCTTCGTTGCGCTTCCGGTATCCTTTGCCGTAGACGAGCTGACCGTCCTTCGCAATGCCGACGGCCGCTCCGGGAACGCTGCCTTCATCCAGCATTTTTTCAACGTATTGTTCATACGAAACTTTCCATGCCTCGTTTTCCATACTCGATTCCCCCATTATGTTTTATTGAAATCCTGGCCTCACCGATGCGGCGAAGCAAAGAGAACTCCACCCGTTACTTCCAGACCTCTTTGTAAACGCGTTCAAAATTTTTGCCCAATATCCCTTCGATCTGCTCATCGGTATAGCCGCGTTCCACCAGCCCTTTGGTCAAGAGCGGGACAGAGCGATGGCCGGCAACGACATCAAACGGCTTGCGCGGCATGGTTTTCAGGCTTTCCGGTGACACGTACTTCATGAAGTCATCGCACAGGTCGAGCCCCAGCCCGATATGCTCGGCTCCTACCAGCTTGGCAATATGGTCGACGTGATTGAGCAAGTAATCCGCATGTGCATCTTCATCCGTATTCGCCGTGAAGAAGTTGTTGGCATTCATCCCGATGACGCCGTTTTTGGCCGCAATCGCCTTGATCTGATCATCTGTAAGGTTTCGCATGGAGTTGGCGATGCTGCGGCAGTTGGAGTGGGATGCGATCACCGGTTTCGTGGCAATTTCCATCACGTCCGCGACGCCTTCATCGTTCAAGTGGCTGACATCGATGATCATCCCCAGCTTTTCCGCTTCTTCAATTATACGTACGCCGAATTCACTAATGCCGCCTTTTCTCCCTTCGCGTACAGGCGAGAAGTAACTGCCGTCACCGACATAATTGCGTCTGCTCCAGACGAGGCCGAGCAGCCTGACCCCCAATTCGTAGAAAACCCGAAGCAGCGTCACATCATTTGAAAGCGGTTCCGCCCCTTCCAGCGACAGGATACAGGCGATTTTCCCCTCGACCTTCGCCGTATCCAGGTCGTCCAGCGTCTTGCAGAGCATGATTTTGTCTGAAGATTCCTCAATTTCGGCGTACAACGCGCTAATCTGGTTCAACGCCTTGCGCAAGCCCATTTCCGGCAAAAACTCGCTGTCGACAAAAATCGCGGCAACGATGGTCTTCACGCCACCCTCATAAAAAGCGGGAAGGTAGTCGGTCTCAATTACTTTTTTCCGTCCGCGTGACCGCTGAATCTCCACATCCATCAGCAGATCGAAATGCCCGTCGATAATTTGCGCATCTTTATGTAATTTCTGAACTCGTTCGTCAAACCGCCCGACCATCCGCATTGCCTCCTCGATCAATCATAATTCTTTCGCTCAATCGAACTTTTTTGCCTGAAGTTTAAACTTTAACTTATATCAATTATCGAAGTTTATACTCTATTTTCGTTATTATATTTTTTTCCGACTTTTTTTTCAAGCTCTATAATTTAAAAGTGTCATATTTCGCTGGGGACTTGATGGCAAAACAGCCAACTTCTTCACGAGGAAAAAGTTGGCTGCCAGAATTATTTGGTATCAAATAGCCGCTGATGCGTCTTGCCGCGCCAGAACAGGCGGTAATAAACGTATTGGGCAATGAGTGAAAAGGTAAAGGATATCGGGTATGCCATCCAAATCCCTTTGATTCCGATCGTATTGGACAGGATATAGGCTGTCGGCACTTCCACGCACCAGATCGCCACAATCGAGATGACCATCGGCCAGAGGACCGTTCCGCTCGATCGCATGATACCGGAAATAATCATGGCGTGCCCGAAGATCATGTATGCCCAGAAGGTGATATGCAGCAGCTCCTTGGCCAGCCCCAGCGTCTGCAGGTCAGTAAGAAACAGCGACAAGACGGGCTCGCTGAACAGATAGACCAGGCCAATCAGTACGATGCCGATGATGTAGTTGAGCATGATTGCGCTTTTTACCAGCTCACCGATCCGGGCCTGCTGCCTGGCTCCAATCAATTGGGCGCCGAAAATCCCGGCAGCCATACCCAAGCTCATCGCAGGCATTTGGACGTAGGTGACGATCTGGTTGACCGCCCCGTACGCTGCCGTCGCCTGTGCGCCAAACTTGTTGACGAACGATATCACAGCGATCGTCGACAAGGAGACGAAGATCATCTGAATGCTCGTCGGCAAGCCAATTTTGACCATCAGCTTCATGATTTGCCGATCCAGCCGCAGCTTTTCGATCGTCATCCGATCGAGTGCCAGCGGATGCTTCACACGCCAGAGGTAGACGATCAGCAGCACGAGTGTGATCAGCGTAGAGATGATGGTAGCAAGGGCGACGCCTTCCACCCCAAAGCGCGGCAAGCCCAGCCATCCGAACAAGAGCGCCATGGTAATGACGATATTCAAGATCGTGCTGATGACGAGAAAGTACGATGGTGTCTTGGAGTCACCCGTACCGCGCAGAAACGTCGTATAGATGATGTAAATAAACAAGATCGGCAATCCGGTAAAGAGGATCCGGGCAAAATTCGTCGAGCTCTCCAGGATCGCTTCCGGCGTCTTGATCAGCACAAGCACATCCCGGCAGTAGAGATTGCCGAGAATCGCGACAATCAGTCCCAACAGAAAGGCAAACGTAAGCGAGGTGCCTACGGTCGCTTTCATCCGCTCTGTCTGCCCGC
>CAMIVR010000154.1 GCA_946402065.1 uncultured Brevibacillus sp.
GTTTGTCGGAGCGAAGGACGAAAGGACGGTGGAGGAATTGGCAAAGCAAGAACCGGCTATTCGCAAGGCGAAGACAGTGCTGGAATTTCTCAACCAGAGCGATGAGGCGAGAAAGCTGCACGAGATGAGGGTGAAGGCACTGCGGGACGAAGCCAGCATGATTGAAGGAGCAAGGGAAGAAGGACGGGCTGAAGGACGAGAGGAAGGACGGGCTGAAGGGAAAAACGCAGGAAAGGTTGAAGTAGCGAAAAACATGCTTGCGGCTGGTATGAGTATCGATCAGGTCGCAAAACTCACCGGGTTTTCTGTAGAGGAAATCGAAAAACTGATCTAACTATCAAGGAACTGTTGACGGCTCGAAATATGATCAATATATTTGCAAAGCAATAGGTTGCCATCAATGCCACTTGCTCGCATGCGCGAGAAAAGTGGTTTTTTGATACTTCTCGGGAAAAGGTAGTTTGGCTCGACAAATCCCCCATTCGGTGTCTAATAATCTTTACAGTTTCTCGTTTTTTGGACATCGTACTGTTTAACCGTAATCAAGCGTATACAACAACATCAGCCAAAAGCAGAATCGATCACTTGGCACACTACATGCAATACGACAGGTAATGAGACAAACGATCTTTTCTGAGAGGAGCGGTTTTACGTGGCACGATTTGAAGGAGTTTACGTTGCGATTGTCACACCTTTTACAGATGCGTACGAGGTGGATTACAAGCGCTTGCACGAGCTGTGCGACTGGTTGATCACAGAGGGGGTACACGGACTGGTGCCGACTGGCTCTCTGGGGGAATATGCCACCTTGACGGGGGAAGAGCGGGCGAAGCTGGTGGAGACGGTGGTAGCGGCCGCAAAGAACAGGGTTCCTGTCGTCATCGGCTCAGGTGCGCCATCGACGCAGCAGTCGGTAGGCTGGGTGCGCCATGCCAAGGAAGCGGGCTGCTCAGGCGTAATGGCTCTGCCGCCGATCAACTACAACCCGCTGGAGCATGAGATCATCGCCCATTACGAAGCGCTGTCCAGTGTCGGCTTGCCGATCATCGCCTACAACAACCCGCACGACTACAAAACGGACCTGACGCCAGATCTGCTGGAAAAGCTGGCAAAAATCGATAACGTCGTCGGAGTAAAGGAGTTTTCCGGAGATATTCGCCGCGTTCACGACATTTTGGCCAAAACCGATCTGGAAGTGATGATCGGTGTAGACGACCTGTCGATGGAGGGGCCGCTGGTCGGGGCGACCGGCTGGATCGCCGGCGTGCCGAATGCCCTGCCAAAAGAAGGCGTGCAGCTGTTCCAGCTGGCACGGGAAGGAAAAGTAAAAGAGGCCTCCGCGCTGTATCGCCGCTTGCTGCCACTGTTCCACTACGATGCCAAGCCGCAGCTTGTCCAATCGATCAAATACATGATGGAGCTGGCCGGATTCCCTGTCGGACCGACTCGTCCGCCGAGATTGCCGCTGCCCGCTGATTACTGCGAAGGCATCAAGCGAGCGTTTGAGTTTGCCGTAAATCGCTAGGCGCAGCGAAAGGAGGGTTCACATGGAAAGTAAAAACTGGATTGGCGGCGAATGGATTACGCCAGCAGGCCATACGGCTGTCGTCAGAAATCCGTCGAATACAAGCGAAGAAATCGGAATGATCCACTACTCCGACGCTTCACACCTGAAGACAGCTGAGCTGGCTGCACGCCAAGCGCATGCAAAGTGGAGCAGGTTGACGGGGGCTGCACGCGGCGAGTATCTGTATAAAATGGCGGCTGCGCTCGAGGCACATGCAGACGAGCTGGCGGAGCTGGCGAGCAGCGAAATGGGCAAGCAGATCGGGGAGATGCGCGGTGAAGTCACACGCGGTGTCAACCTGCTGCGTTATTACGCAGGGGAAGGTGTCCGGGCTGACGGCAGCGTCATCCCTTCTTCCGACATCAACGTCCTGCAGTATGCCAAGCGGGTGTCGCTCGGAGTCGTCGGCGTAATTACACCGTGGAATTTTCCTGTGGCAATACCGATTTGGAAGTTTGCTCCGGCACTCATCTGCGGAAATACAGTGATTTGGAAGCCAGCCGACATCGCTTCCCTTACAGCAGTGCGCATGGGCGAAATCTTTGCCACTGCCGGCCTGCCCCCCGGTGTGTTGAATCTCGTCATCGGGAAAGGCAGCGTGCTTGGCGATGTGTTGCTGAATGAAATTGATCTGAATGCCGTCAGCTTTACAGGCTCGACGGCGACAGGGAAAAGCGTCGCCGCCGCCTGCGCGGGGCGCAATATCAAATACCAGACGGAGATGGGCGGCAAAAACGCGGCAATTATTCTAAAGGACGCCGACATGGACAAGATCATCCCGATGATCGTCAGCGGGGCATTCCGTTCGGCGGGGCAAAAGTGTACGGCGACCAGCAGGATCATTGTCGAACGGGACGCTTATGAACCGTTCACGCAAAAGCTGCAAGCGGCATTGGCGCAAGTCAAAGTCGGGGCAGCGCTTGATTCGACAGCCTATCTCGGGCCAGTCGCTTCGGCCGGCCAATACGAAACCGTGAGCGGATTTGTAAAAATCGCCCGTGAACAAGCAGAGGTCATTGCCGAAAGCAAAGCTGCGGACGTCGCCGGGGAAGGATATTTTATCTCGCCGTTAGTGGTCACGGGCGTTGACGTCTCGCATACACTCGTCCAGGATGAGGTGTTCGGGCCGCTGGCCGCCTTGCTGGTGGCGCGTGATTTCGACGAGGCGATTGAGCTGTGCAACCATACGGTTTACGGACTCAGCGCTTCGGTGTTCACAAGCGATCTGTCCAAAGCACACCGCTTCCTCGATGAAGCCCACGCTGGCATGGTCCGCGTCAATCAGGAGACGGCAGGCGTGGAGTACCAGGCTCCGTTTGGCGGAATGAAGTGGTCAAGCTCGCATACCCGCGAGCAAGGTCAGGCAGCACTTGACTTTTACAGTGAAATCAAGACGTGTTCAATCAAGCATACCTTGTAATGATAGGCAAGCCGCCAGGTCCTCTTCGCTGAACCGCACCCGTACGGTGGACACTTCGATACAGTGTTCACCGCGGGACACGGCTCATGACAGACACCGGCGGCTTCCGCTGGCGTTTATTTGGTGATGGCGTTCTCGACGATGAGCATCGTGGCGATTACGGAGAATCTCAAGGTCGATCACGTCAACCGGCAAATGCTGGTGCTGATCAAGCACATCGCGTCACCGCTGCTGTTTTCTGGATTTGCTACGATTCTTTTGATCGTGTTATTTCTCGGCTTTCATCAGTCGTTGTCGACGGCCGAGCGGGTGTTGCCGTTCCCTCCGAGCGCAGACGGGCGATATGTCAAAAAAGAGATAACGCTGTGCCTCATTGTCTGTCTGCTGTTAAGCTATCAGTTTGCGCAATTGAACTGGACCATACTCGAAGTGTTTTTGTGGTTCGGCATCTTTCTTGGCCCGGTGGGGGTAACGGGCATTCACTTGTATTGCGCTGCAAGGCCCGCGATTGCCTGCTGTGCCTGGCTCTACCCGCTCATCGGTGTGGTTGCCAGCTTGCTGCTTTCGTTTTTTCTCGAGCACTCCTTGGCGGTTTGCATCGGGACGGGTATGACAGGTGTCCTCCATGGCGCAACGGCCGCATTCAAACGATGACGTTCGCAACCTGCTGGCGACCATGCTCAGCAGGTTTTTTACATGTTGACATGAAACCATTTGGTTTCGTATAATGCAAATGGATGCGAAACCAAATGGTTTCATATTAATGAATGTGGAGGTCATCACATGTCTAACGAACACCAAACATCATTGCCTGATATCCGCCATACCCTTGTATTACATGCCCCGATTGAAAAAGTCTGGAATGCCGTATCGACAGCAGAGGGCATTTCGGCGTGGTTTATGCCAAATGATTTTCAGCCTGTTCTGGGCTTCGAATTTTCCCTTAACGCAGGACAATTCGGTACTTCGCACTGCAAAGTCACGGAGCTGGAGCCGCCCCATCGGCTGGCGTTCAGCTGGGGGGAACAGTGGCAGGTTACTTTTGAATTAAAAGAGCTGGACGGCAAAACCGAGTTCACGCTGATTCATTCCGGCTGGGACGTGGAGAAAACGACGCAGTTCGGGGAAACCCATACGGTGGTTCGCGACAGAATGGATCAAGGCTGGGGTTCGAGTGTTCTGGCGCGACTGCAGAAGCTGGTTGAGGCGTAAATGGCCGCGTCTGCACCAAAGCACGATGTCTTTCAGGCCATTGCCGATCCCACCAGGCGTGAGCTGTTGCGTTTGCTTGGTGAGCGGGAAATGCCTGTCACGGTCATCAGCAATCACTTCCCGATGAGCCGTACCGCCGTGTCCAAGCATTTGCGCGTGCTGTCGGAAGCCGGGCTCGTCAAGGAGCAGAAAGTCGGCAGAGAGACGCGGTACAGCCTCCAGCCCGAACCATTGCTGGAATTGAAGCAATGGCTGTCCTACTACGAGCGGTTCTGGGAAAACAAGCTGGCTGCCTTGAAGTGCTTCGTGGAGACGGAGCAAACCGAGGCAAGCGCAAAGCCAGGCCCGCGGCTGGTAGAGAAACCCGCGTCTGCAGAATGACATGGCCGAATACGTTCATCGTGAGTCGAGAGCAAAAGGATGCCAGTTTGTCGCTGAACGCTGGTGTCCTTTGTCGCTATCGTCACTCCCTCACCTGCAACAGCACTTTGCCCGTGCTTTGCCGGCTTTCCACCAATTGATGTGCCGCTTGCGCCTCGTCGAGCGAAAAGCGCTTGCCGATCTTCATGTGCAAGCGACCCTCTGCAAGGTATCCAAGCACCTTGTCAGCTGTACCCTGCAACAGCTCAGGCCGCTCTTTCCGCGTCGTTCCCAGACTGAATCCGAGGACAGAGCGGCAGCTGGCATGCAGGTCCTTCGTTTGGAAATGGCCGACCTCGCCACTGGCATTGCCGAAATGCACAAGCCTGCCGTACATAGCCAGGCAATCAAGGCTTTTCTCCGAAACCCGACCGGCGATCGAATCGAGGACGACATCCGCTCCGCGGCCTTCTGTCAGCCCTTTCACCTGTTCGGCAAAATCCTCATCCTGATAGGAGATGACATGGTCAGCGCCAGCCTCCAGAGCTGTCGCCATCTTGCTTTTATTCCCCACGGTACCGATGACGCGACCCGCCCCTAAAAGCTTGGCCAACTGAATTGCTGTAGTGCCGACTCCGCCAGCCGCCGCGTGAATCAGGACGGTTTCCCCCGGCGCTAGCCGGCCTACGTCAGCGAGCAGCTTGTACGCTGTGAAAGAGACGATCGGGCAGGCTGCGGCCGTGTCAAACGCAACATTGTCCGGAAGCCCAAAGGTCAGCGCTTCATCGGCAGCGATGTACTCCGCGTACGATCCGGCTTTGGCAAAGGCGATGACGCGTTGGCCCGGTTGTAATTGCTGGACGTCCGAGCCGATAGCTTCAATTACGCCTGCCGCATCCAATCCCGGAATGAACGGTGGCGCAGATGCTCCGTGGTAATTGCCGTAGCGTGATTTGATGTCGGCAAAATTAACGCTCGTCGCTTCCACGCGAATAAGGACTTGGTTGGGTTTGATAACCGGCAGATTGACTTCGTTGATCTGCAGAACTTCGGGTCCGCCAAAAGCGGTGACAACTACTGCTTTCATTTCGCTGCTCCTCCTCTTATACATATGAACAACCTGTCATTTATTCAAAGACCAGTCCACGATGTGCTCTGCAGCTGCAGGGACAGGAATGGCTCCGGCTGCAGCAGTTCGTCGGGCTGTGTATCTTCATCCTATACGTTCATCGGCACATAGGCAATGGAGCAAGAGGCATGTAAGCGGCTCGAGCAAAAAACCTCCCATTGCGTCGGGAGGCAAGCGATGATACTGATTAATACATACTGTGGTGCCTGCGAAAAGACTCCATCATCCTGCGGTGATGAAGTGCTCTCGCCCGATGAAAGTGTTCTCTTTCGGCCATTGCCCGAGAAGTACCGCGGTCGTGGCGGTGAGCCATCCCCATCGCTCTGTAATGCTCAGCCATCCGCAGGTGGTGGTGCATGCGAGACCGGTGGTGCTGGATCGGATCCATGCCAATCCCCTCCTTTCTGTCGCAATATTTCATCGTATGAATACGTATCCGGGATTGACTGCACGGTTGTCCAGACATGCAAGAAAAAGTCTTTCGGAATGGAACCGTCGACTAAAAAGCACTGTTGCTTGCGGATTACAGGCAATCAGGTAACAAAAGTGGTGAAATAGAGAATAAAAGTGCACAAAAGTTCGGAAAAGTTTTACAGTGAAGCTGGCCAATTCGCCGGTGCCTTTCAGATAGGGTTCGATTGGGCAATTCCTGACAGGTGGGGAGGTAGGAGGATGATGTTTTTCCATATATTGCCAAATTTGTTGCCGCTCTGATTCCAGTGCTGTTCGGAGTGACCATCCTGGTCTTTGCCATCATGCATCTGACACCTGGCGACCCGGCCACGATCATTTTGGGGCCAAAAGCCACGGAGCAGTCGGTCAAGGAGCTGCGCCACCAGCTGCCACCTGTACGAATAATGCAAGAACGAAGATCATCTGCGCCATCCGCTTCCCCGCAGGCCAAGCAGGGCAGATTGCCGTAACACCGTTCACGATTTCGTTTGAAATAATCGGACTGTGATTATGCTATACTGGGAATGGTTAGATAAGGCAATCCCTAATCGCCCTCGAAAAGGAGCTGTGTATCGCAGATGAAACCGAATGAAGCGTTACTTACATTAGAAGGCTGGTACGCCTATCACGATTTTCGCAAAATCAACTGGGAAGCGTGGAAAGCTGCTACGCAAGAGGAACGGCAAGCGGCGATAGACGAGCTGTTGACGCTGTCTCATGAATGGGCAGCTAACGAAGAAGCCAAAGCAGGGAGCACGGCGATCTACTCGATTCTTGGACACAAGGCCGATATCGTTTTCATGTTTTTGCGTCCGAGCTTGCAAGAGCTGAATGCGCTGAAAACAGCGTTTAACAAAACCCGTTTTGCCGATTTTACGACGTCAGACTACTCCTATGTGTCTGTCGTCGAACTGAGCAACTACGTCAACAATCCGGGTGAAGATCCGAAGGAAAATCCGCATGTCCGCGAGCGGCTCTATCCGATTCTGCCGAAGTGGCAGCACATCTGCTTCTACCCGATGAACAAAAAGCGCGAGGGCAACGACAACTGGTACATGCTGTCGATGGACGAGCGTCGCGAGTTCATGAAGTCCCACGGCATGATCGGCCGCAAGTACGCCGGCAAAATCAAGCAGATCATCTCCGGCTCGGTCGGGTTCGACGATTGGGAGTGGGGCGTAACGCTGTTTTCCGACGACCCGCTCGATTTCAAGCACATCGTCTATGAAATGCGCTTCGATGAAGTGAGTGCCCGTTTCGGCGAGTTCGGCAACTTCCTCGTCGGGAATATCCTGACCCAGGAGGGCATGCAGGAGCTGCTTTCGGTGTAAGCAATAACATGACGACGGCTGTCTTTGGTTGCTCGATGAGCGACTTCAGACGGTCGTTTTTTGTTTCAGATGCACTACTTTAATCCTCTTTTCCCCTCCTCACCACAATAGCCCGAACCAATGTGTGTTTCTTAAAGAGCTTCATTAAAAGGGGAAATATTACAAAATACCGAACGTCACCCGATATGTGATGCCCATCACGCTTCTCTACCTGACCTGAACGTATGATAAACACAAGCAGCACAACAGTTCATGGGAGGGATGAGCAATGTTTTGTTATCAATGTGAACAAACCGCCAAAGGCGGCTGTACAACGATCGGTGTTTGCGGCAAGACACCTCAGTTAGCCAGTATTCAGGATACGATTGTGTTCGCCTTGAAAGGAATCGCTGCCTACGCGACACATGCCCGGCAGCTGGGTTACATCGATCCGGAAGTAGACGGCATTACACAGGAAGCACTGTACTTTACGCTGACAAATGTAAACTTCAATCTGGACGACCACCTGCAAATGGCAATGAAAGTAGGCAAAGCGGCGATTAAAGTAATGGAACTGTTGGACCGTGCGCACACAGAACGATATGGCATCCCTCAGCCGGTTACAGTGTCGCAAAACAAGCTCGAAGGCAAGTGCATCGTCGTCACCGGACACAACTTGTATGCGCTCGAAGAATTGCTCAAGCAAACCGCTGGCAAAGGTATCAACATCTACACCCATTCCGAAATGCTGCCCGCCCACGGCTATCCGGTGCTAAAGCAGTATCCCCACCTGAAAGGAAACATCGGCAAGGCCTGGTATGACCAACGCAGGCTGTTCGAATCGTTTCCCGGAGCCATTCTTGCCACCACCAACTGTGTCATGCCGATCAAAGGCAGCTACGCCGAACGCTTTTTTGCCTACGATGTTGCCGGTTTGGAGGGTGTGAACAAAATAGAAAACGACGATTTTACCCCGTTGATCCAGAAAGCACTCGCACTCCCGGAGGCAGATATGCACTCAGAGCAAACCTTGCTCACCGGATTTCATCACGAGACGGTGTTGGGCATTTCCGACGAAATCATTCACGCGGTCAAAGCAGGAAAAATCAAACGGTTTTTTGTCATCGCCGGATGCGACGCACCAGGGAAAGGCGGAGAGTATTACCGCGAGCTGGCTCTCAGTCTGCCGAAGGAAGCAGTCATCCTGACCACATCCTGCGGCAAGTTCAGATTCAATGACGTCGATTACGGCAATGTGCCCGGAACCAACATTCCCCGCTATATCGATTTGGGGCAATGCAACAACTCCGGCTCGACCGTCAAGATTGCGCAAGCATTAGCTGCTGCTTTTGACTGCGGGATCAATGAGCTGCCAGTGAGCATCGTGCTCTCCTGGTTCGAACAAAAAGCAGTGGCGATTCTGCTCGGTCTGTTCAGCCTCGGCGTTCAGGACATACGCATCGGACCGAAGCTGCCGGAATTCATCCAGCCCGATGTGCTGAACGTGCTGCAAGAGTTGTTCGGCGTCAAGCTAATCGGGGACGCCCAGGAAGACCTGCGAGAAATGCTGGCAGGGGTACATTAGACGAAGCAACTGCTAAAGGGTCAAGCAACCCGTCCTGCCACAAAAGGACGGGTTGCTTGCCGTTGACAGGCAGTTGTCTTGGCAGAGGCAATTTGTCATCACCACATGAAAGTTATTTAACTTTTGCAAAAAATGAAATCCGGAAAATAAAAATATGAAAACGTTTAGATTTTTTGTTGCATTTTTTTGCGTTGTTTATTACTATAATCTCAAGAAAACCGAAAAAACCTCCAAATCACTAACTTTCCACGAGCGAAATGGGGTTAATTTATCTAAAATAATCGATTAAAATCTAAGCGTTTTCAAAATTGAGGAGATTGTGATGGCAAAGCCAACGATTGAAGATGTTGCGAAACGGGCAAACGTATCGATTGCCACCGTCTCGCGGGTAATAAATAGACAGGGAGGCGTTCGGGCCAAGACAGAAGCGCGGATTCTGACGGCGATTGAGGAGCTGAACTACATCCCCAATGCGGTCGCCAGAAGCATGGTCAAAAAGACGACCAAGACCATAGGCATTATCATTCCCGACGTAAACAACCCGTTTTTTCCTGAGGTCGTTTCCGGTATAGAGCAGAAGGCGCGTGAAAACGGTTACTTCACGATGCTGTGCAACACGAATGAATCGGCGGAGACAGAGCGGGAGCTGCTGCAGATTTTCCTGGAGCGGAGCATTGACGGTCTGATTATCACAACGGCTGATGAAGATGGCGAGCAGCTGCAGGCAGCCATCGATGCCAAGATTCCGATTGTAGCTGTCGACCGGGCGGTGAAAAAGTACGAGCTGGACACTGTGCTGGTCGGCAACATCGATGGCGCTTACCAGGCGACGCGCCACTTGATCTTTCAAGGCCATCAAAAAATCGCCATCATCTGCGGCCCGCAAAACACGACACCGGGCTATGAACGGTTTCTCGGTTACAAGCGGGCGATGGACGAATACGGACTGCCGCTCGTCAACGAGTATATTCTCGAAGGCGATTTTAAAGAAGCGAGCGGGATCAATCTGACGAAGAAGCTGTATCAGCAGGCAGACCGCCCTGCGGCAATCTTTTCATCCAACAACCTGATGACGATGGGCTGCATCAAGGCGTTGTACGAGTTGAACTGGAAGCTGGGTGAGGAAGTCGCGTTTATCGGGTTTGACGACGTCGACATCGCTACGTTTGTCAATCCGCCGCTGACGCTGGTCTCAAGGCCGATGCGCAAGCTGGGCGAAGTCGCGTTTGACATTCTCCTGGAGCGCATGACCAGAAGCGATCAGGGAGCCAAGCGCCATTACGTGCTATCGCCGGAGTTGAACATCCGGCAATCGTGCAGATTGAAGTAGCAGGAGCGATGCGATCAACGCGACGATGGATTAGGTTGTGACGAAACAGAAAGTTCAGGCATGACCAAAGGTTTGCGCAAAACAAAAAGGAATCAGGAGCGGATGCGACCGAGATTTCTTGGTCGATAAGAATTTATAAAAATTCTTATCGACATAAGCGCAACTAAGGCTACGCCGAAAGGCTTGGCGTAGCCAAGTTTTCTAAGAATAAAATCTAAACGTTTACATTTTAGGAGGAACAACCATGAAAAAAGGCGGCATTTTACATCCAGGCATCAACAAACTGATTGCAGAAACGGGTCACACGGAATACGTAGTGGTCACCGACGCAGGACTTCCGCTGCCGGAGAACGTCAACACACGGATCGACCTTGCGCTGAAAGAAGGCACACCGGGATTTTTGGAAACGCTCGATACCGTCTTGACAGAGCTGATCGTTGAAAAAATCATTCTTGCGGAAGAGCTGAAGACGGTCAGTCCGGCGATGCACGAAGCGATTCTCAAGCGCTTTCCCGACATTCCGGTCGAGTACGTACCGCATGTGGATTTCAAGGCAACCACCAAGCAAGCCCGCGGCTTTATTCGCTCCGGTGAATTCACACCCTACGCTAACGTGATTCTTGTCGCAGGTGTAGCTTACTAATCGAAGTGTCGAAAGGAGGGAGCTTCCTTGACAACTCCTGCTTTGCAAATGGCAAAAATCTGCAAGAGCTTTCCCGGTGTCAAAGCGCTCGACCAGGTCCATATCGAGGTAGGAAAAGGTGAGATTCTCGCTCTGCTTGGAGAGAACGGCGCAGGCAAGTCGACGCTGATGAAGGTTTTGGCGGGTGTTCACCAACCGGATTCGGGAGATATTTTTATCGGCGGAAACAAGGTTGTGATCGACGGACCACGCTCCTCACAGGCACTCGGCATCAGCATCATCTACCAGGAGTTCAACCTGATACCGTACCTGACCGTCGCCGAAAATATCTTTCTCGGCCGCGAGCCGCGGAAAATGAAGGGCATCATCGATTGGAAGCGGCTTCATCAGCAGGCTCGGGAAGTGTTGAATCGCGTCGGCTTGACGCATCTTTCCTCTCGCAAGCTGGTATCCGGCCTGAGCATCGCCGAGCAGCAGCTCGTCGAGATCGCCAAGGCGCTTTCCTACGCATCGCAGGTGATAATCATGGACGAGCCGACAGCCGTGTTGAACGGAGAAGATACGGATCAACTGCTGGGCATCATGCAAGAGCTGAAACAGCAGGGCATGTCGATCATTTTTATCACCCACCGGCTGGAGGAGGTCGAGAAAGTCGCAGACAGAATTTCCGTCCTGCGCGACGGGAAGTACGTCGGCAGTGCGCAAGTGGCTGACGTCACCCGCGACGACATGGTCAGAATGATGGTGGGCCGCGATATTACCGATCTGTACCCGGAGCGCAACAAGCATCTCGGCAAACCGGTGCTGACCGTAGAAAACCTCAGCTTGCCGGGTGAACTGCACGATATCAGCCTGACGGTACGAGCGGGTGAAATCCTCGGAATCGGCGGCTTGATGGGCTCAGGCAGCACGACGCTGTCGAAGGCGCTGTTTGGCCTCTATCCGCACATCAAAGGAAAAATCAGTGTCGACGGCAACGGGCAAATCACGACGCCGCGATCGGCGATCGATGCCGGTATTGCCCTGGTGACGGATGACCGCAAGCATGAGGGTCTTGTGCTGATCATGTCTGTCTTCGAGAACCTGCTTTTGCCCAGCTACCGGCGCGTTTCCGCAATGGGCACGCTGATGGGCAAGACGAAGCAAAATGACATCGTTTCCAAATGGGTTTCCCACTTGAAAATAAAGGTGCACAATCCCGCTGTTGAGGTCGGGACGTTGAGCGGCGGCAATCAGCAGAAGGTCGTCCTCGGAAAATGGCTGCAAATGAAGCCGAAGGTGCTGATTTTGAACGAGCCGACACGGGGGATTGACGTCGGGGCCAAAGCCGAGATTTACCAGCTGATGAAAACGTTAACAGAGGAAGGCATCGCGATCATCATGATCTCATCGGAGATGCCGGAGCTGTTGGGGATGAGTCATCGCATCATCGTCATGCACGAAGGCCGGATCACGGGAGAAATGCCTGTGGAAGAAGCCAGCCAGGAAAAAATATTCATTTACGCTACAGGAGGCGAGCGAACGTGATGAGCGGAAAAGCACTTGCGCTCTTAAACAAATACCGCGTATTTATCATCTTTATCGGCTTGTGTCTGGTGGCCGGTTTTCTGTCGGACGCGTTTCTCACCTTCAACAATCTGATGAACGTCGCGCGCCAGGTGTCCATTACGGCCATCATCGCTGCCGGCATGACGCTCATCATCCTGATTGCCGGGATCGACTTGTCCGTCGGTTCGGTGTTGGCCTTTAGCGGAGCCATCGCCGCCGGCATGCTCAGCGCACATGTACCGCTGGTCGTCGTGATTCTGGCTACTCTGGTCGTCGGACTGCTGTTTGGCTTGATCAATGGCGTGTTCGTCACCAGATGGGGCATTCCCTCGTTCATTACAACCCTGGCGCTGATGGTTATCGCCAGAGGGATGACACTTGTCTACACCAAAGGATACCCGCTCGTCGTCAGCGATGAAGCCTTTCGCTACATCGGTAACGGCAAGCTGCTGGGGATTCCGCTGCCGATCATCATCATGCTAATCGTTTTCGCGCTGATGTACTGGGTGTTGAATTACACCAGCTTCGGACGCTACATCTACGCGATCGGCGGCAACGAAGAAGCGTCGCGGTTATCAGGAATACCTGTTCGCACAATTAAAATGCTCGTCTTTGGGATTGGCGGCATGCTCTCCGCCCTGTCAGCGATCATCTACACCTCGCGCCTGATGTCTGCGCAGCCGACCGCTGGTACAGGAATCGAGCTGGATGCGATTGCCGCCGTCATCATCGGGGGGACAAGCCTTGCAGGCGGTAAAGGAGGTGTCATTGGAACGCTGTTCGGTGCGTTGATCATGGGGATTCTTGATAACGTGTTAAACCTGATGAATGTTTCGCCGTTTTATCAAAGCATCGCCAAAGGCTTGGTCATTCTGATTGCTGTTCTCGTAGACAGCAAGTTTTCCAAAATGAAAACTGCTCATTAATCAAAGGGGGAAACATCAAATGAAGAAAAAATTATCCGTACTGCTAACCGGTTTGTTTGCTTTCAGCATGCTGCTCGCCGGCTGCGGAAACTCTGCCGCGCCGCAACCGAGCACGAATACGCCAGCGCCAGCGGCGGAGAACAACGGTTCGTCTGACAGCGGCCAAAAGATCAAAGTCGGCCTGGCGATGAACACCTTGAACAATCCGTTCTTCGTTGCCGTCAAAGAAGGTGCCGAAGCACAAGCGAAGGAAATGGGCAATGTCGACCTCGTCGTCACTGATGCGCAAAACAATCCGGCCCAGCAGCTGGCTGATGTGGAAAACCTGCTGCAGCAAAAGCTGGACGTGCTGATCATCGACCCAGCCGACAGTGACGCGATTGCGGAAGCGGTGCGCAAAGCAAACGACGCCAACATTCCGGTGTTCACCATCGACCGTCAAGCAAATGGCGGCGAAGTCGTGACCCACATCGGCTTCGATGCAATCAAATCTGGCAATATCGCAGGCGATTACATCGCCAAAGCGCTGAATGGCAAAGGAAAAGTCGTGGAAATCCAAGGGATCATGGGAACGAACGTCGCACGCGACCGCAGTAAAGGCTTCAATGAAGCAATCGCGAAAAACCCCGACATTAAAATCGTCGCGCAGCAAG
>CAMIVR010000155.1 GCA_946402065.1 uncultured Brevibacillus sp.
TTTGTGCTGCATTGATCGCTCCCTCAATGTCTGCTGCTGTCCAGCTTGCTGGCGTGTAGTCTACTTCTTGTAGACCTTCAGCGGTGTTGATCAAGGCGCTCAGTGCTGAGAAGTCTGCTACGGCTTTCAACAAGTCAATTTTACCTTGCAATGCTTGTACCGCTGCATCTACTTGAGCTTGTGTTGAATTTTTGTCAGACTCTACAGTTTGTGCTGCATTGATCGCTCCCTCAATGTCTGCTGCTGTCCAGCTTGCTGGCGTATAGTCTGCTGCTTTTAAACCTTGAGCGGTACTGATCAAGGCACTCAGCGCTGAGAAGTCTGCCACGGCTTTCAACATGTCAATTTTACTTTGCAATGCTTGTACCGCTGCATCTACCAGCGCTTGTGTTGAATTTTGGTCAGCTTTTACAGCTTGTGCTGCATTGATTGCTCCCGTAATGTTTGCTGCTGTCCAGCTAGCTGGCGTGTAGTCTGCTGCTTTTAAACCTTGAGCGGTTACAATTAACTGGTTCAGTGCTGTGAGGTCTACTGGTACGCTATTCTCGCCTTATACCACACTTTATGTGGCTTTCGATTCGAGCCTACACCGTGCGTGCGCCTTTCAGTGCACACGGCGTTCCATCAACAGATAAAAGGAAAAAGGAAACTTCATAAAAACAATCACTCATGAAGTCGACTATCTTCGATATACGACTCTTTTGAGTTGTTTTTAGAAACTACAACATCCATTGTAAGTTTTCTTATTTCTTCTTATCCGCTGACTGGGTTCCTTCGCTCCCGCACGTTTTCCCCTCCCTGCCTGTGTTACCACTACAGGTTCAAACGGCATGCGCTCAACACTACTACGAACCCGCCGCCATCCTACCGGCCTCACTGGCGCTAACCCGCCTCTTCCGGCAAGACTTCAAACGTTCCACCTTGTCTAACCCTACATTTGCAAAGCCTTAGGTCCCCACTCTACAACCGGAGAAAACCAGGTTTAACAGCCTGAATTATTCCTGATTCGACTGTACCATCTCAAGTACATCGACTGTCGCCAAGCCCCTAGCGTCTTTCTTGACAACAGTTACCTTCGGTTGGTTCCACATGGGTTCGTCTCCTGACCATAGCCTGCTTTTAAGGAGCCCCGCCTTGCATACACGCAAGTACGACTTCACCTGACTTCACACGGATGAGCAGATTAGTCTCAAACCATGTGCAGGAGGATTAGGCACATGAATTATTGGCTGTTCTCAAGAATTGGATTTGCACCAATTTTCTCAACAAGGTAGTTAGAGGAGTACCCCAACTGATTGGGTTGGGGCACTCTCCACTTCTTTCACTCAATTGAGTTTATAAAGTAACGTTTCGTGATTTTATTAAGGGGCCATCTCTTCAACTTTATAAGTTGTACCATTGGTCAAACCTATGATCTTAGTGCCAGTCAAAGGAGCTGCGTCAGTTTTATCAGCTGACAGTGTACCATCTGCTTTAACGTATTTCACAGTTGCACTTGCTCCAGTACCTACAGTAACTTTATAAGTCTTACCACTTGTTAAACCTGTGATCTCTTTGTCTCCTGCCGTTCCAGCAGAATCAGTATCCAAAACTACTTCAGTCGGTGCTGGTGTTACATCTTTATTAATCACAACTTTTAATGTTGCAGACTTACCTTCTTTAACAACAGTAATGCTGAAGGAGTCACCAGCTTCTGCCCCTTCAATTTTTGCAACAGTTCCATTACCATTTGTCAATTTAAGCTCTTTTCCACCTTTAGAAGGTGGGTTAGCATCTTTAGCACCAGTAAACGTTACATAAACACCATCTGCAATATTAGTTCCAGTACTGAAAATTACTGGGCCGCCATAATTGTCAGTACCTTCAAATACTGCCACCAACTGAGCCGCAGTCACATCACTTGCAGCGGTTGCAACGCCACCATTAACTTCTATGTCTTCTGTTGATTCCGTTTTAATACTAACCAGTTTTGGTGCTTTATTAGTAACAGTGACATCTTTTGTGAATTGAACTGGTCCATCTTGAGTATCGATGATGATGGTAAGAGTTACCACTACATCTTTTTCCTCTGTACCTGCAATTACATGATCAGCAGTAAGTTTACCAGTATCTTTGTTATAAGTGAGCCCAGCAGCACTGGATACTACTGTTACTTTTTCTTTAGGGACAGCAACACTTGTGTTATCTTGTTTCTTACCAACAACTGCGAAGTCAACGCTATAGTCTCCGCCTCCATCATAGATGGTTGAAAGATCACTGACTTCGTATTTTACAACATCTGTACCTTCAACAGAGGCTATTTTAAATTCCAGTTCACTTCCGTTAACTTTAGTGTCGTCTTTTTTGTTGTATAAAGTTACTTTGAACTGCTCTGAACCTTTTTTCGCAGCTTTAAGTTCAACTGAAGTATTTGCATCTGTAATGTTTACAGGATCTTTATCTCCATTAATTGTTACAACATCTGCATTACCATCAGTTGCTTCAAGTTTGAGATAGTAGTTACCAAAGAATTTGGCATCCAATTTTACAGCACGGCCATACGTATCAGCTACTTCAAAGTTTTTCGCTGCTACTTTTACAGATGCACCAATTGCAAGAGTGTTCGTTAAGTCTTTTGCCTTCGATACTACAGTTGGTGACGCAGCAGCTTTAACATCTACAAAAATTGTAGATTGTTTTCCAGAAGGAGTAGAAGCTGCAACTAAATACTTACCAGCTGTTTTTGGAGCTGTGTACTTGAGAACAGCCTTTTTATTAACATAATCGTTCTCAAATTTAGCGGAAGCATCTTCACCAGGAGTGGTAAAAGTAACCTTGCCGTTGAGTTCAGCAAATGTGGTAATTGCATTGCCATACTGATCCGCAGCAGTAAATGGAATCTCTACAGTCTCACCTGCGGCAACGAGCACTTGTGGAGCACTCAGGTTAAAGGTATCGAGAGCTGCTACCTCTTTTACTGTTAGATCATAAGTAAACGTTTTGCCAGTTACTTTGGAAATCATGCGGATTGTAGCATTTCCGGCGATGTTAGTAGGGGTAGGCTTATCAAACGGAATTACAAGTTTGCCATCATTATCGCCTTTTCCTGCTTCCACATCTTTCACTTTAACAACCAGTCCGTTACTAGGAGTAACAATCATCTCTTCTTTAAATTGAGTTGCAGTTATAGAGTTTCCATACTGATCTTTTGCATCAAAAACAAGAGCAAATTGATCTACATTAGAGGTATCAATTTGTTTTTTGTCTTCATTGTAAAGCGTGATATTGGAAACTTCGGCTACAGTACCCATATCTCCAATCGTAACATCTTTTTGTATAACCAATCCGTTTGTTGTATCAACAGCCGTAATTTTAAATTTATCTCCGGATTTCAACTTACCAGTAAGGGTAATTAAGCCTTTAGCTTTATCTGTTTCCTTTGCTACTTCGGTAACGCCAAGAGAATAGTTCCACTGAAGGTTATTTAAATCAGTTTTTGTGACGTCCTCGTCATACTGGTTGAATGCTTTGAAACTCACCGCAAATTTACTTACTCCGGAATCTGGTTTGTAATCTTTCAAAACTGCAACGTCGTTCACTTCAACCTTGGCAAGTTTCTCGTCTTCTACGGCAACAGTTTTTGTGATTGCTTCAGTAGTAAGTCCGGAAACTGTAACTGCATAATCACCTTTAGTGAGTTTTGTTGAAAGCGTAAGTGTAGCGGATTTTTTGTCATCCGAAACCTTCACTTCGGAAACATTAAGTGTTACGTTGTCTTTCTTAATGGAAAACTTTGCCTTTTCTGCATCTATTGCTTTGTTAAATTCCACTTTAAACGATTTAGTGGTAATCGCACTTACCTTTTCAACTTTCAACTCAGCTGAAGTTGCAGGGTTAACTTTAATTTTGACTTTGTCTGACTTCACGTCACCATAGGAAGCCCAGATTTCGACTTCACCTTCGCCAACTGCTGTTACGATACCATCTTCAACAGTAGCTACTTTAGGGTTTGAAGTATACCATTCAAAATCGATGTCATCCTCAACCTCTTTATCACCTTTGTACGCTTGAGCCCACAGTTCAAGCTCGCCATTATCTTCAGAACCGACAGTCAGTACCAGATCGCCATCATATTCCAGCTTAATTTTGTCGATATCAACTGTTGGACCTGGGAATGGAACGATTGGATCCTTGAGTACTGCACCATCTTCATCGATGCTTTCGAATTTATGCTTTGCGCTGTCACGGAAGTCTGCATCAGTTGCTTTATGCAGTGCTTTGTTCAGATCAGTTGCACCGGAGTTGATGAAATCTTGCAGATTAACCGCCTGACCATCCTCACTAACATAAACAACGTTTTCGAAGCCAACATCGTTCATTTCTTTGACAGCTTTACCAATATTCGTAGGCGAAGCAAAGCTCAGCAATGAATAGTGCTTATAAACATTGTTACCGATGTACACGCCGCCTGGCATTGCAAATGCAGATGTAGCCATGCTGCTAATCACAGCAGTTGACAATACAGAAAGAACTAACTTCTTTTTATTCACGTACTACCCCTCCAACTGTTTGATAGGAATCTATTAACAGAGAACAGCGATATCATAAAGCTGGGTTTTTGTATAATTTACAGCTTCATTGGACATGCTAGGTAAGCAGATCGACTTCGTATGCATATGTAGGGAGACCAGAGGGCAGTTACGCCCTCCGGTTTCCAATCAATTTCAGCCTGAAGTCAATCTATTAACCCGAAAGATGTGCAAACCTTATTTTTTAACAGTACCAGTAGCTTCATAAGTTTTGCCATCTAATTCAACAACTAAATCAAATTCTTTTGCACCTTTAAGTGCTGTAATACCTTTTCTGAAGGTCAGTCCGTCAGCAGAGAAGTCGCTTGCTTTCAGCTTAACGGTTTGGTCACCCAGTTTAATGGTTACAGTTGCACCTTTGAACTTCTCTAACAATTTACCTTTAACAGCGTAAATAGCATTGTCACCAATGAAGTCTGAGGAAGTAGCTGTTACATCACCATCAAATGGACTATCTTCTTCTGGAGCTGGTTTTTGTTTCAGGAACAACGTATCCATAGGTTTCTGCAGATCATATTTGTCAACATAATCTGAAGTAGCTACGATGATTACGAATTTGAGGTTTGTACCATCGCCATCTGTATCAACAGCTACGATGTAATCACCTACATCTACGCCGGACTCGATAGACTCATTATCTGCGTCGATGTAGACGGTTTTGGAGTTCGTCAGATAACGACGAGGAGCTTCATCTTTGTTAGGTTTGTAGACAATCGATTTGCCATCGATCTTGTCGACACGAGCAGGTTCAAGAAGTTTGATGCTGGCATCGTCCCACTTACTCTCAGGAATAACAGTTACATCTTGAGGCTTATTTTTTGCTCCGTTAACTACTTGGATTACGTCGTCAACGATAATTTCATTGTCGCCATTCAGCGTAAAGCGGATGAAGTCATAACGATTGAAGATGTCTTGTGCATTTTGCACGTCATCGTCGAGTTTGTATTCTTTTTCTTTTGCTTCGCCGTTTTCGCTAACGATCAAAGTAACAGATTCGTTGCTGCCTTTGGTAAAGGATTTAACCCAACCGAAGTCAGCATCGGTACCAAGGTTTTTACCTTCTACTACGAACACATATTCCAGATCTTTGTCGTTAGTCATGTAGTAGACTGTTACATCGCTCTTCTTGGCAACGTTTTTGAAGCTGGCTGTACGAGCGTCTTTCAGCTCATGACGGTTATCCCCAGAAATTTTACCAGTCATATCGAATACAACTGTTTCAGCTGCATCGTAGCTGTCGCGACCAACTTTGAATGCCAAATCGTCTTCATCCGCAGCATTTTTCCATGTAGAGCCGGACATTTTCTTCGCGCTGCTTGTATCCATTACTTTCACTTTGTTTGGTTTACCGTTGTTATCCAAAGATACTTCCAACAGGTGCAGTCTTTCTAAGCTCTTATTGCTATCGATTACGCGGAAGATATCTGTGATCTCATTGGGTTCCAATGCTTTGCCTTCATCGTGGTTTTTATCTTTGAAGCCCCAAACGATTTTCTTTTTGTCAAGGCTTACGCTCAACTCTTTACCTTTTTCAGTTACTACTTTGAATTGGTATTCATCTTTACCATTGTCGTAGTACACGTCTTTGGTAACGATAGCAGCCAGACGTTTGTCTTTAACGCTATCTTTCGTTTCTACGTGACGAATACGTCCAGCAGAGTCGAGGTAAGCATTAACTTCCATGCCGTTCAGATCGTTCGCTTTGTCAACGTTGATTTTCTTAACGGTTTTGTTAGCGTCATCCGAGTAAGAAGCTTCACGGAAACGGTATGTTTTACCGCCGATGTTCAGACGAGCGTCGCCTTTGTTTTTCGACACGATGCTGTCTACTTTACCAGATACAACGTTACGGGAAATCATAATGATTGGTTTTTCTTTTTTACCGTCAGCGTAGTACACGTTGTATACGTCCTTCGGTTGTACATCGGCGAGTTTTTTCAATTCACCATTGATGTATACGAGGAAGTCTCTGCCTTCTTCTTTGTCTTTCAGATCGAAAGTTCCATCTTCAAGGTTCGTGATCTTTTGTTTGTTGTTTTTCACATCAACGGATTTCACTACTTGAGAACCGTATTTGAGAGTATTAGATACATCCGCTGTAACATCATCAACTACGTCAAGGTAGCTGATGTCGCCTTTGTCGTCCAGGATCGCTTTGACAGAAAGCGCATAGCTGTCGCCAAATGCATCCAGTATATTTTGCAAGCCTTTCACATAGTCACCTTTGTAACGTTGGTAGTTGAACGTAATGGTAGGTTTGTCTGTGAACGAGTACGTTCTGTCGTTATCCAATTTGAATTCCAAATCTTTGACATCGTCTTTAGATTTGAGGTTTTTGCTACTATCCTGAGCTTTGCCTTTGAGCAAAACGGTGTCCATACGAGCGGTAACGACTTCTTCAGATTCGGAGCTTTCCATCCATACGATTGTGTTTTGTTTACGATCGTCTTTCAACCATACTTGTACGTGTTGACCCATGTATTGGTTCGGGTTGATTTTGTCGGCAACTTTATAAGTACCTCTCAGGCTGTTACCAGTGAAGCTCACTTCGTTCGCTTTCAAAGTACCGAGACCGATAACCGGTACGTTGTCGACGAATGGCAGGTCGTTAGCATCGTTGTTCTTGTCTTTTGCCCACTTCATGTCGTAAACTTTAACGTTCAGGTATTCAGTCAGAAGGTTATGGCCCTTTAGAACTTCGAAGCTGACGTCAGTACCGTATTGAGTTTGTTTCATCAGATCGATCGTCAAAGCGTTGTCGATCAACTGGAAGATATCGCCGCGAGTAGCTGGTTTGTCAGCAACGATCGGCACATTTTTGCTCAGGCCGAGCTCAGCAGCTTTTGCGATCATGTTGTTCGGCCACAGACCTTTAACAGACGGTTCGTAGTTCAGGGCGCGAACAAGCATTGTTACCGCTTCGGCGTAAGTAACGTTGTTGCCAGCGCGGAACGTTTGGTTTTCATAACCTTTGATGATTTCCTGGCCGGAAGCTACGTTTACATAACCTGCGAACCAGTCAGAAGGTTTTACGTCAGTAAAGCGAGATTGGAATTGGCCCATTTTAGCGCCTTCTTCCAAACCGCGAGCACGTACTACCAATGTAGCAAACTCAGCGCGGTTGATCGGATTGTTTTCGCCATAAGAACCGTCAGGATAACCTTGAATCAATCCCAGAGCAGACAGACGGTTGATGGTTTGCTGCAGCTTAGGATCAACAGCTGGTTTGTCTTGTTTTTCTTCTGCGCCTACTACCATAGGAGCAATAGTAAGAGCAAGAGCACTTGCCAAAACACTATTTAGGACCTTTTTCATAAACTTAAATTCTCCTCCTCTAGTATAATCAGATTGTTCTTGGGGAAATCTTATTTTTAATGTATCTTTCTTTTTAACGCCCGAATCCTGCAAGCGCGTTTCACCTCCTTTCGCAGGATTGAGGAATGGTTTTTGGTTTTTTGTGACGAAATTTGTAGGACATAAAATGTAACAATCATTAGTGTAACACAGTTGCTAGACTTCGTGAATCACTTTTCGTCAATTCCCCGTTTTTCTTAGACATACTATTAAACGCCTGATGCATCGAAAAGTTGCGGTGCCCAGAAAACTTTTTTAAAAATTTTCTTCGCCCTCGCTACAGTTCGTATTATAGGGTAGGCAAATTGGAAAGTCATCGGCAACCTTTTTCCAATTTCCATGCCGTTTTTGGTTACTTGCCAATGGCGTTTTCAAAGTTTACAACCGCGATATTGTAGTTGTGCTGGGCTGTTTGATACTGGTTTTCGCGATTGGACAATTCTTCCTCTGCCTGAATGACTTCCAGCGTGGTAGCCAGTCCATTCTCGAATCGCAAGTTCGTCAGGCGGTAGCTTTCCGCAGCCGATTCCTTGGCTTTTTTGTTGAATTCCACGCCCAGCTTGGCAGCGTTCAGATTGTAGTACGCCTCTGCGACTTCCATTTCGATGGAGCGTTTCTCGGTTTCGATGTCCAGCTTCGCCTTTTCAACGTCTTTTTTCGCGCTTTGTCCAGGGAACGTCGCCAACGAAGAATACTCGTCGACAATCTTCAGGTTCAATTCAGCTACGCCCAGCAGGGCTTCTTTTTGCCGGATCTCCAGGCGGTTGGCCAAGGCTGCTTCCTTTGCCTTATCCAAAGACATGGAGATGGTTTGCACCTGCTTGTCTACGTCAGTGAGAACATACTTTTTGTCCAGAGAGACGCCCATAAAATCGTTGAGCTTCATTTTGGCAACTTCCAGGCTGTTTTCAGCCGAGGCCAGATTCGCTTGTGCTCCGGAAAGGCCCATCTCCGCTTGCAGCAGATCGGTCTTTGCCCGTGTACCGACATCGACAGCGGCTTTGGTAACCTTCAGCTGAGTCTGCGCGCGCGCCAAGCTCTGTTTTTTGGCATCCAGATCAGCTTGTGCGTTGATGACATCGTAATAGACTTTTTCCGCGCCCAGCTTTATTTTGCTTTCAGCAATTTTCAGACCGAGATCGTTGACTTTTTTGTTTACTTCTGCCCTCTGGCCGCTGACGTATTTCTGTTTTGCCGCATCCAGAGAATCGACAAAGGAGTCGGGAATGCCTCTGAGATTAAAATTGGTCACACGCAAATTAATGTCTGCGGAGTCCGCATCAATGCGCAACGATTGCAGGGTGGGGTTGGTTTTAAGCGATTGCTCGATTGCTTTGGCAAGCGTCAGCTTTTCTGCCGCTGCTGTCGGCGCTGTTGTCGTCGTCGGGTTTTGCGTGTTCGCGCCTGCAGGTGTAGTCGTTGTCGTCTCTGTTTTTGAGGCGTCTGTGTTCTTCGGATCCGTCGTTGTGGCGCCCGTCTTTGTCGCATCCGCTGGCGTTGTTTTGGCGTCAGAAGCCTGCTTATCTGCAGCTGTGCTCTCTTCCTTCGCCGCTGCGTTATCAGCTTTGGCTGCGTCTGATGCCGCATCCGTTGTTTTCGACTCAACCGTCGAGTTGGCCGCTGCCGAACCTGGAACAGGTGCCGGAGCCGCTTCTTTTGCCGATGCAACGCCGAGTGATGTCGCCATGACCGCAGCTACTGTCAGTGCGAGCCACTTTTGTTTTGAGTACGGGTAGTTCACTGAACCTTCACTCCTTTATAGAAAAAATAGTTTTGTACTTTATCCCATCCATTACTATAGCATAGGTGTTTCTTACATTTCACGTCCGTTTGCACTTTTCCACAAATTTGCGCACCTTTCATTAATATTCCTGCCCACCCCATTTCAGAACGGAATGTATATAACTTAAACGTCGGGACGAATGCAAAAGTTGCAACCTCGGTCAAATGTAGCTAATCTATTTACGAGGTGATTTGCTGTGCTGGAACAATACAGAACTGTCGCCGGCTACGGGGAGGACGAGATTGTCATCGAGCGGTCGCGCTTTATTGGCTATGCCGAGCGTGCGACTACGGAAGCTGAAGCCGCTGCATTTATAGCGAAAATCAAAAAGAAGCACTGGGACGCGACGCACAACTGCTCCGCTTTTGTCATCGGCGAAAACGATCAGATCCAGCGTTCGAGCGACGACGGCGAGCCGAGCGGAACTGCCGGCAAGCCCATCCTGGAATGCATCAAGAAAAACGGGCTGAAGGATACGGTCGTCGTCGTTACCCGCTACTTCGGCGGAATCAAGCTGGGGGCGGGCGGCCTGGTCCGCGCATACACAGCAGGAACTGTCGCCGGGCTGAAAGCTGCAGGCATTGTCGCCCACCTGCTGCACCGCGACGTCATCATCAGCACCGACTACCATTGGTGGGGGAAAATCGAGAACGAGCTGCGCCTGGGGAATCATCGCGTCGCCGATACGGTTTACACCGACAAGGTAACGGTCCGTGTGCAGCTTCCCAGCGGCCAGGAGGATGACTTCGCCGAACGCATGACGGACCTGACAAACGGGCAAGCGGACATCAGTCTTGGCGAGAAGAAGTATATAGAAGTGCCGATTGAAGCTGTCGAGGAAACCGACTAGAACATTCACTTGCCCCCTCCGCTATCTCCCGTTACGATAGTAGTAAGACTTCGCGAGAATGTACGGGAGAAAGATATTTCGGAATGGAGGCATCGCGAATGGGGAAGACGCTCGATGACTTGTTCAGCAAGCTGGAACAGATGGAGCAAGGGATTTATCAGCGGTTGGACAGACTGGACGAACGGATGGATGGCCTGGAAACTCGTATGGACAGGCTCGAAGAACGCATGGATGGCCTGGAAAGCCGAATGGACAGGCTCGAAGAACGCATGGACAGCCTGGAGGCGCGGATGGATCGGGTAGAGACGAGACTGGATGCTCATGATACGCGCTTTGATCATTTTGAGGAAATGGTCGCTACGTTCATCCAGATGTCGGGGCAGAACAATACTCAATGGAAAGAAGCTGGCTCACACCTGGTTCAGCTGGACGAACAAATTCTCGACGTCAGCAAGCGATACGATGAACTGAATGCAGATGTCCTGGAGCTGAAAGAACAGAATACTCGCCAACAAGCGGAGTACCTGTTCCTGGACAAAAAGGCGTGGCAGCATGAAAAGCAGTTGTTTCTGCTCGCCAGACAAATGAGGGTTGATGTGGAAGTAGCTTTGGATTAAGTTGCGTTGCTGCGAATATTCCGTGAACCGAAACGTAAAAAAATCCCTTCTATAATAGAGAGCGGTCTCTCTTCTATAGAAGGGATTCGTTATTTGTGCTAGTGGCTTCGTCTCGTTGACGAGTACTTTAGCTTTAACCGGCGATATGCATTGATCACCGGACGATGGCGGCGGCTCACAAGCCCGACGATTTCTGTCCCCATATGGATGACGAACAGCAGCACAACCATAAGGATAATCGACGTCCAGAGGAATTCTTTGGCCTTCGTCAAGAGGATCGCGACGATCCCGAAAAAGACGCTGATGCTGTAAATGACCAAAACGGTGGTGCGATGCGACAGACCCATTTTCAACAGACAGTGGTGCAGGTGACCTTTGTCCGGACTGGAGATCGGTTTTTTGTTGACAATGCGCCGAACGATGGCAAAAAACGTATCCCAGAGCGGGACGCCCAAGACGACGATCGGGATGATAAAAGAGACGAACAGCGCTTCCTTAAAGCCCATGATCGAGAGCGCTGCGAGATTGAATCCAAGGAACAGCGAGCCCGTATCGCCCATAAAAATCCGTGCCGGGTGGAAGTTGAAGTAGAGAAACCCGAGAATCGCACCGAGCAGCACGAAGCAGTATGTAGATACGACAGCGTCTCCCTGCACCCACAGCGCTATCACTGCCATCGTCGCAGTGGCAATCGCTGATACGCCGGCGGACAAGCCGTCCAGGCCGTCGATCAGGTTAACGGCGTTGGTCACGCCGACGATCCAGACGACAGTGATCGGGATGGCCAACCAGGCCAGCCAGCCAGTGGAGAAGTCGATGAACCCTGTGTACGGGAGATCGACGATGCCGACCTTTAATCCGAACGGGATGACGACGACCGCCGTACCGACGAGTTGTCCGATCAATTTCCACTTGGGCGACAATTGCAGCTTGTCATCAAGCATTCCGATCACCATGATAATCGTTCCGCCGATGAAGATGCCGATCATCTCTTTGGTCTGCGGAACGAACAGGAAAAACGCCACCACGTATCCAAGGTAGATCGCGAGTCCACCCATGCGGGGCATAATCCGCGTATGAACCTTGCGATGGTCCGGAGCGTCGACTGCTCCCACTTTAACTGCCAGTTTTTTTACATAGGGTGTCGCGATAAACGCGACAATCAGCGAAGTCAAGAGTCCGAAGACATAACCAGACATCGTGTTGTTCTCCTCTCCCCTAACGATTACGATCGTTTGCCCCATTTCGTCAACAGCACGGTACCGACGAATCGCGGTATCGCCAACTGCCGTTTCCAGCGCGAGGGTTGTTTGAGTAACCGATATAGCCATTCCATGTGGAGTTTTTGCCAGATAGATGGTGCTCTTTTTACCGTACCGGCAAGCACGTCGAAGCTGCCTCCTACGCCCATGACCAGTGATGTGTTGAGTTGATGCCGATGTTTTGCGATCCAGATATCCTGTCTGGGAGCTCCCATCGCGACAAACAGGACGTCAGGCTTATGTATAGCGATATCCGCCGCGACAATCTCATCTTCTTCTGCCCGGAAGTATCCGTCCCTGCGCCCCACGATTTGCGCATGGGGATAGCGTTGGGCCAGTTTTTCCGCGGCGAGCCGATTTACGTCCGGAGCGGCTCCGAGCAAGTATACTTTCCACTGCTTTTCGTCTGCCTTCTGCATCAGGGCTGCCAGCAGTTCGACTCCGGTAACCCTTTCATAAATGGGCAGATTCAGCCATTTGGCGGCGTAGACGATGCCGATTCCATCGGGTACGACATAGGCTTGGTCCAAAACAGACTGAAAGTCGGGATTACCTTGCGCGATCATGACGATCTCCGGGTTCGCTGTGACGACTTGCGTCTGCTGGCCTCTGTCGATCCGTGCTGCAAGTTCGTCCACCGTCTCGCTAAAGCCTCGTGTCGAAAAGGGCACGCCAAGTATGTTCGCGACTTTCATCCTAGATGCCTCCAGCCAAAATTTACCTAATTAGACGAACCAAAACGACAAAAGTTGCGTTTAGGTCATTCTACTTGAAAAATGCAGTCGAAACAAGCTTATTCATTCGACTCCTTGTTTGGCTGCGACAGAGCGAAGAGCAGACCGCCCTCTGCTACGACCTTGCCGTTTACTCTGGCTGTGCCAGTGCCTTTGCCAATCGAGCCGCGCACGCGCGTCAGCTCCACTTCCAATGACAGCGTATCACCCGGCTTCACCTGGTCTTTAAAGCGGAATTCGTCAATTCCTGCAAAAAAGGCCAGCTTCCCCTTGTTTTCCTCAATACTGAGGACGGCGACCGCTCCTACCTGCGCCAGCGCTTCGACAATCAGCACGCCGGGCATGACCGGGTAACCGGGAAAATGCCCCTGGAAAAACGGCTCATTGATCGTGACATTTTTCACCCCGACAGCCCGCTTGCCCACTTCCAGCTCGAGAATTTTGTCGACGAGCAAAAACGGGTAGCGGTGTGGAATGACCTGCTGAATTTGATTGATATCCATTCCTGTATTGTTTTCCATAGCGGTTCCTCATTTCCATCAATTGATATTCGTCCACGTGCATGCAGGGATTGCATCGGTATTAGACTATGTACATCTCCCTTTCCCTCACCCGGGATCGGGATTGAGATAAAGGGGCGCTTTCCTCTGAGAGTGTCCTTTTGCCACGGATTACCCGGCTTTAAACAGGCTAGATGATTTTGTTGAGCAGCCTGAATTTGACGATGTAGACTGCGCTGGTCACAAATGAAAACAGGATGACGGCCCAGAGAATTTCCTCCGCGTATT
>CAMIVR010000156.1 GCA_946402065.1 uncultured Brevibacillus sp.
TCGCCACGCGGTCACCCTGCCGGCAAAAGTCTTCTGTGATTTGCCGTCCGATCCCGGCAGCGCCGCCGACGACAAGAATAGTTCTGCCTGTCACCCTGTTCACCTCATCCAACCGTATTATGCGAACGTTCGGCCTCCGTCCATGACAATCGTCTCTCCGCTCAAATACCCGGCAAAGCCCGAGATCAGCACTGCCGTCATCAAAGCGACATCGTCCGGTGTACCCAGCCGTTTAAGCGGAATCAAGGCAGCCAGCTCGCTGCGCTGCTGCTCGTCCGGATAACGTTGCCGCAGGAAATCGGAGGCGATCATCGTCGGTGCCAAGCCATTCACGCGAATGCCATGTCCTGCGTATTCGCGGGCCAGTGCCCGGGTCAGCGAATCGAGCGCACTCTTGGAAGCAGCGTAGTGCGCACCTCCGCCCCCGCCTGTGAGCGCTCCCGTCGACGAAATGTTGACGATCGCGCCTTGCCCGGCCGCGACCATGTGCGGCAGCACTTCCTTGCAGCAGAGAAACGGTCCGTCCAGATTGACGCCAAGCACTCTGTTCCACTCTTCTGACGTCAGCTCAAGCAACGACTTTACCGACGTAACGCCTGCGTTATTGATCAGATAATCGATTTTCCCGCTTTCCCGGATCACCTTCTCGACCATTTGCCGAACCTGTTCAGGATCGGTAATGTCGGCCTGAACGCTGGCTGCCGTTCCACCCCCAGCGCGGATGTCCTGGCACAGTAGTGCCGCCTTGCCTTCGCTGTGGGCGTAATTGACCCAGACCTGTGCCCCCGCTTTCGCCAAGGTCGAGCTGATCGCCGCCCCGATGCCGCGCGCTCCCCCGGTCACGAGCGCTACCTTGCCGCTTAAATCGATCTGCAGCATATGTTACGACCTCCAGTCCCTCAAATGTTTTGCTCAGGAACGATCATCACTTTCAGCACGTCTTCACGCGGATTGTGGGCGCACTCGATCGCCTCGGACACGTGGGCCAGCGAGAACCGGTGGGTCACCATCCGTTCGACGTCGATCACGCCTTTTTGCAGCATATCCAGTGCGGGCAAGTAGTTATACGGCGTCGACGAATACGTGCCGACGACGCGAATCTCATCGGCAAAAAAACGATGGGCCGGTATCGGCACAGGCTGCTCGTGAAAAGGCGCAAACGCCAGCACCGTGCCGCCGCGGGCGACACACTCCATCGCCTGTGTCAGCAGTGCGCCGATGCCGGCACAAATGATCACGATATCGGCACCTCTGCCTTCCGTCTCCTGCATGACGCGCTCCCTGACGTTTTCCCGGTCGGCGGCGATGACGATGTCCGCTCCAAGTTCTTTTGCTTTCGCCAAGCGGTACGCGTTGACGTCGCTGACGATGACGCGCCCTGCCATGCGGTGTCTGGCGATCTGCGCATGAATGCAGCCGACCTGACCTGCGCCGAGAATCAGGACGCTGTCGCCGCTGTGCATGTTGAGCGCATCGAAGCCATGCAGGCAGCAAGCGACGGGTTCGACCATCGCGCCCTGCTCATAGCTGAGGCCGTCCGGCAGCTTGCCCATCGTATGCTTCACGTGCAGCTCCGACGCACGGATGTACTCGGAAAAGCCGCCCGGGTCCAGATTCGTTTTCGTAAACTGCGGACAAAGCGAGTAAAAGCCGCGTTGGCAGTGATAGCATGCAAAGCAGGGAACATGGTGCGCGACAAACACGCGATCCCCTGGCTGAAACGCCGTCACGGCGCTGCCGACCTTGACGATCTCGCCTGCGACTTCGTGCCCCAGCACCGCAGGCGTAGCGACTGTCTTTTCAACCGCCTTATGAATGTCCGTGCCGCACAGGCCGCACGCTTTCAACCGAATCAGCACTTCCCCATCGCCAATGTCCGGGATAGCGGTCTCCTCGTAACGAAAATCGCCAATATCGTGGTAAACAGATGATTTCACTCGTTCTCCTCCCAATCGGCGGTACACCTGATGTCATCTATAGCGGTGTTTTCCGCAAAAATTTTTTCAGTGACAGCAACGCTTGTAAAGAACAGACCACCGCCGGAATCAAGCTGGTGGTCTGGAAAAGGACAGCGTTAGTTTAGTCCCAACGTTTCGATAATTTTTTGCACGTCCTGCTCGATACCGACTCCGGACAGGAAGGAAACGGTGCGAATGACGGGCGTGCTGCCGACGTCGTTGACCGGGGTCGTCGTGACGATCAAATCAAAGTTGGCGGCTTTCGACGGCGCTTCTGCCGCCTTGCACTGCTCGATAATCACGTCGTATCCGCGCGACTTGAGCAATTCCTCAATTTTTTTCGCTACGACCGTAGAGGTTGCGATAGCCGTTCCGCATGCAACCAGAATTCGTTTTTTAGCCATGTGTCATTCCTCCATTTTTTCTGTTGATGAGCATCCCTGACCCGTTGCAAGCGCCCCATAATCTGCGTGCAAAGGTCAGGAACGCCTTGGTTGTGCAGCATTTTAGTTTTGCAGCGTTTGGTTGGATTCGGAGTCCAGCCCCATCTCTTTGGCATATTGCTTGCGAATGTCGTTGCGCACCCAAAACCACAGCAACCCGTACAGCACAGCAGCGATGATGGCGGCAATGAACATCGGGTTGGTCGGATCGAGCAAGCGCACGATGATCCACGGAATGATGTGCGAGCCAAGGTCGATACCGGCAATCTGTGAAGCGCCTTCCGGGAACTGGAAGCCAACCGCCTTGCCCATCGTCGTCGCCAACGGCGCCAGATTAGTCGCGATAAACAGGACGATTGCTACGGTGCAAATACTGTTGATCAAGCCGCGGATGATATTTCCGCGCGATGCCGCTACGGCCCAGATGACGGTAAACGGCAGCACGGCCAGGTCAGCAAACGGCAGCATGCGGTTGTACGGCAGAATCACGGCGAGCAGGATGGTGATCGGCACCATCAACAGCGCAATCGCCATGTTGGCCGGATGTCCGATGACGATCGCCGCATCCAGACCGATGTACACGTGTTTGCCGGGGAAACGCTTGGAAATAAACTCGCGTGCCCCTTCCGAAATCGGAATCAAGCCTTCCATCAGCAAAGCAACCATGCGCGGCATCAGCACAAGCACAGCCGACATCTGCACACCCAGTGTCAAAATGCCTTTCAGATCGTATTGACCAAGTATCCCAATCAAAATACCAAGAATGAGGCCCATCATAATCGGTTCACCAAAAATGCCAAATCGACGACTGAGTGTGTCCGGACTTACGTTGATTTTGTTCAGACCGGGAATCATGTCCTGAATCCGGTTCAGTGCATATGTGATCGGCGCCATGTTCACTGTCTCCTGGTGCGCCAACGTCACGCCTGGCATACCGAAATGGTGTTCGACGACAGGAGCGGTCCAGTCTGCCAGCTTCAGCGTGATCGCGATGACGACAGCGCCGACAAACAGCGCGAGCAGCATGCTTTCATACGCGTAGTAGGTAACGGATGCGGCAAAAATAAAGTGCCAGTAATTCCAAATATCGACGTTGATCGTTTTGGTAAAATTGATCGATACGAGCAAAATATTGAGCAACAGCCCCACGACAATCATCAACGGTGCGACGACTGTGCCGAAGGAAATCGCTGCCCCGATCGGCCAGCCGACATCGATAACGTCAAACTTCAACCCCCATGCCTCAACCATCGCTTTGGCCGCCGGACCGAGCGAATTGGACAACAGGTCGATGACGAGGCCAATCCCGACAAAGCCGATACCGATGGTCAGACCGGCGCGAAACGATTTTTTAAAGCCTTGCCGAAGCAATAATCCAAGGATCGTCATGATGATCGGGAGCATAACCGACGCCCCTAATCCCAGGATGAAATCGACTGCCTGTTTAATCATGTGTACTCCTCCCTCTTCCCGCTCATTGTCTTTTTCTACGTCGTAACGCGCTGTTACGAATCTATCGCTGCGCCGCGCTCACCTCCCTCAAGAGCAGTCAGCTTCAGCTCGCGGGCGATGAGTTGCATCGCCTCTGTACGCGATGCCGCATGTCTTAGCGAATCCATCAATTCATCGTTTTGGAACAGGTTCATCAAGCTCTCCAGCATGTAGATCTGCTCCGATGGATCCTTGACGGCAAGGACAAACACGATGTCCACCGACACATCTGTCTCCGGGCTGCCCATCATCTGGAATTGCACCGGTTCAGTCAAAATGGCCACGGCGATGGCCGGCTCATTCACGTGGATGACATCCGTATGCGGAATGGCTACTCCATATTTTTTCAAAGGCAGTCCGGTCGCATACACTTTTTCCCGTTCGAGCAGTGCTGGAAGAAAGCTGTCTTTCACATACCCGTGCTGTTGCAGCTGTCGGGCCAGCATGCCGATTACATCCTCTTTTGTTTTGCCTACTACGTCGATGGCTACGAACTGTTCGCCAAAGTGTAACTGTCTGGACATTCCCTTTCTCTCCTTTACATCCCCTACAAATTTCGGTTCTCCCCTGCCAGAATCGAGATTGCCTGCTCTGGGGGCGGTTGGCGGTTTAATTGCAAACGGACATCTTCTCGCTGAATCCTTTCGTACAACTCCTGCACTGCCCGTTGACAGTTTTCCTGCAGCGCCAGCATGAAAACGTAGCGCACCTGGCATCCGTCCATCCATTCGATCGGCTGATCGAGTACGGCTACGGCAATTCCGGCGTGTACCACGCATGTCGGATCGGCGTGAGGAATGGCCGTTACTGGTTCAAACATCGGGGAAGCTACCTTTTCTCTCTCTATCATCAGCGGATAATAGTCGTCTGTCACATAGCCTCGCTGTTTCAGTTGCGTGTATAAAAAGTGCAGCAGTTCATCCTTGTCGCCGTAGCGGCAGCCGGTAAAGACGAGCTGTTCGTCCAGCAGATCAGCCAGGGCCGGAGCAGGGACGTAGCTCTGGCGGTCATCGCCCGTGCTCAACAGGTCCAGACCATCCCATTCCGGTTGGTTCGCCACTGTCGCTTCTGCCGTCGCGCTCCATTTCATCAGCCGCTTCAAGAAATCCGTTCCGCGCCCGGACGTGACGTCCCGCAGCGACAGAAACGGAACCCCCAGCCACTGCGGATCGATCGTTCCGACTGTGGCGATCACGTCATACTTGGCCCGGTACTCCTCCAGCTTGCTGCTCCCGCTCTCGACGATTGCCGAAACGGGTACGATGGTCACCTGCTCCAACAGCTCAGGGATTTGCGCCAACAGCATTTCCTTCATCTTGACGGCAGCCCGCTCGCCGGTAATGCATACGGTCAAAATCGCCCGCAGCTTGCGCGGCTGCTCGGGAACGTACACGGCGGCAAGCGTCGTATCCTGATCGAGCGAGTCGACCAGCTCATCGAGGGTAACGTCGGGAAGCATCGCCTTGCGAACGCTTTCAATGACCAAAACGGTATTGGTCCGCTGGATCGTCCGCGTCGGAATGCCTGTCTGCTGCGTGATCAAGTCGCCAAATGTAACGAGCGAGCCCATGTCGACGAGCAGCATGACACCTTTGCCTTCGTTTGCCTCTTTGACCACTTCCAGCGTTCGTTCAAACGCTTTTTTCGGGCTCTCATCCAGTGACATTTCCACGGCCCGGGCGTGCTGGACGCCGAGCAGCCGATTGGCCACATCCGCCATTCCTTGGGCCACGCTGCCGTGCGAGACGATAACGACCCCGACCTTGTTGTCATCGGGCTGTTCGCGATTGGCGCTGCGCAGATACATCGCGATGAAGCCGACTTCATCCTCGGACAGCACCACATTGAAATGCAGATTGACGACGCTGGCCATCTCTGCTGCCACTCTGAACTCCAGCGGATGGTCTTCCTTGACCCGGTCAAGATGCGGATTGAATACGCTTTTCCCCTGCAGCAGCCGCTCCAGCGTCGTATGGATGTGAATCGCCAGCCCGTAATAGAGCCGTTCAAACCCTTTGTTCAATCGCTGTTCGGCGATCCAGAGCATTTTTTCCACCGCCTCGACGACATTGACGCCGACGATTTTCACCAGCTCGTCGCCGACCATCGGCTTGGTGTGCATTTTCAACCGGCGCATCATCTGTTCAAAGCGCTGTTCCAGCTCTTCGCCGAGAATCCGGTTGATCGCTTCCTTGCTCCCACCCTGCTGCTGCAGGTGGAAGTAGCGCTGCTCAATATGCTGGTAAATCTCCGCCGGCAAACTGTAAAACGGTTCGTACAGCGGCGAATGGTAGTCGGCCTGATTCGGCGACAGCAAAACGTCTCGCGGCGCCATCTCCTGCAGCTCTACCCGGCGGTGGTTCAGGTACATCAGCCCTTTCTGGGCGTGATCCGGCAAATCCGTCACGGCCACGTCCATCAACTCCCGCTGCTCCGCCACATAGCGGAGAAACGCACGCGCGCAGGCAACCTGGATATCGCTGCGCAGTTGGCCGACATTCCCTGGACAATCGTACAGCAGCAAGGAGCGGATCACTTCTGCCTGAATCTTGATGCGCGCCCCGGTCCGATTGGCTTCCTTAAGAAAAAACTGCAAAATCACCTCTTGCCGCTCCACGATCGGCCGTTGATTCATCAGATGTACGGTGCGATACGTCTCCGTCTCGCCCAAACGTCTGAACTTGCCCTTGTCGATGATCGTAAACAGCAGTTCCTGCCCTTCCGGAGGCAATCGATGCACCTCGTCGAGAAACAAAATCCCCCCGTCCGCCTTCTCGATCAGCCCTGCCCGGTCGCGATCTGCTCCCGTGTATGCACCCTTGACGCTGCCGAACAGCTGTGACATCAGCAGTTGCGGATTTTCCGCGTAATCGGCGCAGTTGAAGACGACGAATTGGCCGCCTTCTGCGATTCGCTCTGAATCGACGGCAAAATAGTACATCGCTTCGGCCAGCTGGCTTTTTCCGACACCCGTCGCCCCGAGGATCAATGTGTGCAGTCCGTGCGGCGGGTACAGTACAGCCGCTTTGGCCTGCTGGATTTGCGTCTTTACGCTGCCGCGCGAACCGATAATTTCATCAAATACTTGTTTTGACGTTTTTTTCAACGAATGCTGCACTTGCCCGACAGCGGCTGGCTGTCTCTGCACAGCAGGCCGCCGATCTGAACCCGGGCTGTCCGCTACTCGCTTGGCAGCAGGCACGTGTCCCTCTCGCGCAGTCGAATCACGCTGCTTCGCTCCCAGCTGACCAGCCTGTGATTGATCGCTGCCAGCCAATCGTTCCGACGCGTCGTGAGCGGGGATGAATTCCTCCCCCAGCTCTTTGCACAGTTGTGTTACGGTATAGCGCGAGACTTCAAAACCGAGCTCGGCCAATTTTCGCGTCAGCTTGCGTGACGTGAGCGTTGGATCCTGGCCTAGACAATCACGAATCGCCTGCAGCAGAACCGGTTTGCGCCGCTTCCGCGAATCAGGAATGCGCAACTGGCTGCGAATGATGGTCACCTCTTCCCGCCGAATCCCCAGCAGCTCGCCAATTTGTTCGTCAGTCAAGGCATTTTTGCGATCCTCGTTCTCAACCAAAGCTTCCACCTGTTTTAACATGAGTGTCACCCCACTTGCTCGCTATTAAATGCAAGGACAATGCCAACTCCCCTGGCTGGTTATGTAGAATCTGTGAAAATCCCGTAGAGTTGTTTGGAAACGCTTACTTTTTTGGTCGGGTCCAACCGCTTAGAAACACAAAAAAAGCCACTTTCCGATCAGTGGCAGAGTTTGTTTTATGGATTGTGCCGTCCAAAAAAAGTCACCTTTGCACGGGTGGCTGTTTTTGGACAGTAAGGCAGGCTTATTTTTACAGTCCTTTTTAGTATTTGTAATTGAAGTGCAGGACCCACACGATTAATGCAAGGAAAATAATCACGAAACCAAGACAACCGAGTATACTTGGCTTATTACTTATCTTATTGTTTGGGGATTTTTTTGATTGGTGTTGAATGGGAGTCACAATACGCTCTTTTGACTTCTCATATGTATTCTTTGTTTCGATTGCTTTTTTTACCGAGACATTTTTTAAAGTGTTAACAAGTCTTGCTACAACGAACTCTCTTAAAATCGTGTTACTCATTTCGAATTCTTGTGGGTTCATTGTTGGCAGCTTTTGACCACACTTACTGCAAAACACGCTATCGTCCGGCAACCTATATCCGCATTTATTACAATAGATCACTCTCTCACCCACTTATATCTGCATCAAATCCAATGGTAAACTCTTCTAATTTACACATTCTACACTTAGCATCTTTTTCCTATAATTCCCCACTCTTCAGAAAAAAAAGTAGTATCCCACGTACGGAATACTACTTTCTGTCCCTTGCATCTCTTTATGCAAGAATTTTTTTAAACTCTTCCGTCAACAGCGGCACGACTTCAAACAGGTCACCGACAATGCCGTAATCCGCCACCTGGAAGATCGGTGCTTCCGGGTCCTTGTTGATCGCCACGATTACTTTTGAGTTGGACATCCCGGCCAGATGCTGGATAGCACCGGAGATGCCGCACGCGATGTAGAGATCAGGCGTGACCACTTTCCCGGTCTGGCCGATCTGCATCGAGTAGTCGCAGTAGTCGGCATCGCAAGCGCCACGCGAGGCACCGACAGCGGCGCCGAGCACATCAGCCAACTCCTCCAACGGTTTGAAGCCGTCCGCGCTTTTCACGCCGCGGCCGCCGGAGACGATAACTTTCGCTTCGGAGAGGTCCACTTTTCCGCTCGTTTTGCGCACAACTTCTTTGACGATCGTCCGCAGGTCTTTGATTTCTACAGGGACAGCGACGACTTCCGCCGTTTTGCTGTTGTCCGGTGCTGATGCGCTGATGTTGTTCGGGCGGATCGTCACAAAAATTTTGCCATCGACGAACTTCCGCTTCTGGAAGGCTTTGCCGGCGTAAATCGGTCTGGTGAACACACCGCCATCTTCAACGGCCGTCACATCTGAAATCAGTCCGTAGCCAAAGCGCGCCGCCACGCGGGGAGCCAAATCGCGCCCGATCGAAGTATGACCGGCGACGATCGCATCAGGTCCGACTTGCTTGATTACCTCGGCTAATGCCTGTACATAGCCGTCCGGCGTGTATTGTGCCAACGCGTCGTTATCCACGACGACGACTTTTCCTGCTCCATATGCTGCCAGTGTGTTGGCGTAATCGCCTGCTTGTTTGCCCAACACTGCCGCAATGACTTCTCCGCCCGCAGCGATCGATTGTGCTGCAGCCAGAGCTTCGAAAGAAACGTTGCGCAGTTGTCCGTCGCGCGCTTCTGCAAGTACAAGTACTTTATTCATCGTTATCCCTCTCTCCCTCTACGAGTTCAATCTATATGACTTTCGCTTCATTGCGCAACAGTTGCACCAATTCGCTGACTTGTTCGCTCAGTTCACCGGAGAGGATGCGGCCTGCTTGCTTTTTCGGCGGCAAGTACTGATCGACAATCTCCGTCTTCGCTTTCACATCGGCAGCGGACAAGCCGAGATCATCTGCGGTCAGGCGATCCAACGGTTTTTTCTTCGCTTTCATGATGCCTGGCAAGGATGGGTAGCGCGGTTCGTTCAACCCTTGTTGTGCCGTGATGAGGACTGGCAGAGCAGTCTCGACGACTTCCAGGTCGCCTTCGATGTCGCGTTCGACGCGAACAGCAGTGCCGTTTACTTCCAGCTTGACCGCAGTCGAGACGTGGTTGATGCCCAGCTCTTCGGCAAGGCGTGGACCACCCTGTGCTGCACCGGAGTCAACCGCCATCTGTCCGCCGATGATGATGTCAAAGCCCTCTTTCTTGGCAACTGCAGCGAGAACCTTTGCCGTCGTGAACTCATCGCCGAACAGCTCTTCATCATCGACCAGCACGGCTTTGTCAGCGCCCATCGCCAGCGCGGTGCGCAGGGCACTCTCTGCCCGGTCGGGCCCTACAGTGACGACCGTAACCTCGCCGCCGTGTTCTTCCTTCAGCTTGATCGCTTCCTCGACTGCGTACTCATCGTAAGGATTGATGATGAATTCGACGCCGTCCTCGCTGATTTGCCCGTTTTGAATCGTGATTTTCTCCTCGGTGTCAAATGTCTGCTTCAACACAACCAGAATATTCATGAATAAACCTCCTTAACGGTTGGTAAATTGCGGTTTTCTTTTTTCGATAAAGGCGTTGACGCCCTCTTTGCAATCTTCAGTCGCAAACGATTGCCCGAACAGTCTGGCTTCTTCGCGCAAGCCCGTTTCGCGGTCTGCGGTGAATCCGGCGTGAATCGCAGCCAAGGCGAACTTCATCGTCACGCTGCTCTTCTGGGCGATTGTCTTCGCCAGTGTTTTCGCTTCGCTAACCAGCTGGTCCAGTGGATAGAGCGATTCGATCAGGCCGATGCGAAGCGCCTCTTCGCCGCCGATCATTTCCGAAGTCAAAATCATTTGGGTCGCTTTGCCACGGCCCACGACCTGCGGCAATCGCTGCGTTCCGCCGTACCCGGGGATTAGCCCGAGATTCAGCTCGGGCAGGCCGAGCTTCGCTTCCGGTGCTGCCAGGCGAATGTGGCAAGCCAGAGCCAGTTCGAGTCCGCCGCCGAGGCATGCGCCGTTGATGGCGGCAATGATCGGCTTGGGAAACGCCTCCATGCGGTCAAACAACCGTTGTCCATTTTCCGACAGCGCCTGTGCCTGGTCTACCGAGAGTTGGAGAAATTCCTTGATGTCAGCCCCCGCGATAAAAAATCTGCCTTCTCCCGTCACGACGACCGCTTTGGCGCGATTGTCTTGTTCGAGTTCATCGAGTACTTTTTGCAGTTCTTGTAACGTGGTTTGGTTTAAAGCGTTTGCCGGCGGATGATTGATCGTTAAAAGTGCAACATCGTCCTCAATCTCCAGCCGAAGATTCGCATACGTCATGCCCTTCTCTCCCCACATCTTGCAAAATAGTTTTTTTGACGCTGTTCTGAGCGGTCGCTCAGAGCCCTGCTTTTAAGTTCGATTGTACCAAATCCCGAAACAGAAAAAAAGCTTTCTCTTTTCTTACCGTCTGACCAATCCGTACAGGAAGAGATTGTGAATCGGTTCGACGAGAGAAACGATGTCGTACTTGCACTTCTTCATTACCCAGGAAGTCGCCGCTTCGTCCATCGTCCCGTAAATCATCTTGCGCGCCATGCGAACATCGATTTCCGGACGAAACACCCCTTGCTCGATACCTAGCTGAATGATGCCGTCAATGAGCACGAGATATCTTTTCAGCACTTCGCCGATGCCTTTGCTGATCAGCTCGTTGGACTGACGCAGCTCAATCTGGGTTACCTTGGCCATATCAGGGTTCTGGGCCATATGGTTCAAGTGCGTGTGGATGAGCGCATAGAGCTTTTCTTCCATCGTCACTGCTGCCTCGATGTTGCTGCGGCACTGCTCGATAAACCTGCCCATCTTTTCGTTAAATACGGATATCAAGATGTCATCTTTGTTCTCAAAGTAGAGATAAATCGTACCGTCCGCAACCTTCGCCTCCTTGGCGATACGCGAAACCTGAGCATTGTGATACCCGTACTCGGCAATTACACGCACGGCCGCATCGATAATGGCATCATATTTTTCTCCCGTTTTCTTTGCCATTGCCTACCTCCACTTCAATAAAGCTGTTTCAATATGAATGATTGCTCATTCATCTAGTGTATTACAGGCAATTCGCGCAGTCAATCCTAACCGCAGGGAAATTAAAAGGAAGTCTGGCGCCGGGGGTGTCTTTTGGGGCGATAGAAAAAAGGAATGGGCTGCGTTCATTGCGGCGACCGCAAAGGAGCCGCATCTGGCCGGTTCCTCCGCTCCACCTGGTAACGCCGCATAGGTCTACGTCCATTCCCCTTTTCTCTCAAACGACTTGCCGGATGCAACGGACGGGAATCGCAAATGCGCTAGCTGATCTCTACCTCAGCCTGCTCTTGCCCCCGCTGGCGCTCTTCCTCTTGCAGCTGCCTGCGCAGAACTTTCCCGACCATCGTCTTTGGCAATTCGCGACGGTACTCGTAGTGACGGGGGACTTTGTACGCTGCCAAGCGCTGCCGGCAAAATTGATCCAGCTCCTGCTCATTTACGCTTTGGCCGTGCTTGGTTACGACATAGGCTTTGACCGTTTCGCCGCGATACGGATCGGGTACGCCAATCACGACAGCTTCCTGGACGGCAGGATGTTCGAACAGCACTTCCTCGACCTCGCGCGGGTATATATTGAAGCCCCCGGCAATAATCATGTCTTTTTTGCGATCGACAATATAGAAGTAGCCGTTTTCGTCCATATACCCCATGTCTCCCGTAAACAGCCAGCCATCCTTCAGGACAGCCGCCGTCTCTTCCGGGCGGTTCCAGTAGCCTTTCATTACTTGCGGTCCGGACACAGCGAGTTCGCCGATCTCTCCTGTCGGCAGCTCCTCTCCGGTCGCTGAATCGACGATGCGACAGTCCGTGTCGGGCCAAGGAAGGCCGATGCTGCCGCGCATCCGCTTTTCCCAGATTGGGTTGGAATGGGTGACCGGTGACGCCTCTGTCAGGCCGTAGCCTTCAACCAGACGCCCGCCGGTAAGCTCTTCAAAGCGGTGCTGAATTTCCAGGGGGAGCGGCGCTGAGCCGCTGACACATGCTTTGATGGAAGATAGATCGTATTGCTTCACTCGGGAATGGTTAAGAATCGCAATATACATCGTCGGTGCTCCGGGAAAGACAGTCGGTCGCAGCTTCTCAATCGCTTTCAGGACCTGATCGGCTTCGAACTTGGGAAGGAGAATGATCTCGGCTGCCAGCATAATCCCGACGTTGGCGACAGTCGTCATTCCGTAGACGTGAAAAAACGGCAGCACCCCGAGAATTTTTTCTTTGCCAGGCTGCAGTTTATAGAGGGTGGCTTTGCATTGAACAGCGTTGGCCATGATGTTTTTATGCGTCAGCATCACGCCCTTGGCCGTACCGGTCGTCCCGCCGGTGTACTGCAAGAGGGCGATATCGCTTGCCGGATCAATCTCGGTCTGGATGGGAGCCGCGTCACTTTCCCGAAGCAGCGGGAGAAACGGCTCCAGCTCGTGATTGAAGGCAATTTTCGTCTGTGCCCCGGATTTGCGCTGGAGCAGCGGATAGATCCATTTTTTTAGAGGCGGCAAAAAATCGCTGATGCGGGTCAACATGACGCGTTTCAGTCCGGTAGACGGCTTGACATGCGCAATCCGGGGATAGAGCACATCGAGCGAAACAATTGTCTCTGCACCGGCATCGCAGAGCTGGTGGATCAGCTCTCGTTCGGTGTAGAGCGGATTGGTCTGGACGACAATCGCTCCGGCAAACAGGATGCCGTAGAAAGCAATGACGGCCTGCGGGCAGTTGGGCAGCATAATGGCGACGCGGTCCCCTTTTTGCACGCCGCGCTTTTGCAGGGCATGGGCAAATCGGTAGGAATAATCGAGCAGCTCGGCATAGCTGATCCGCTTTCCGAGAAAGTTCAGGGCGTGATTTGCAGGAAATTGTTCGGCCGCCTGCACCAGCAAAGTCGTAATCGGGGCAAGCGGATATTCCAGTGTTGCGGGTGTCTGAGGAGGATAATGGGCGATCCAAGGCTTGGCATTTGACATGACACAAATCCCTCCCATCCTGTTGGTGGGTCACCTCGTATACGAAGTTCATCCACATTTTTCCTGTATTGCTATCTTTTATTTTATGGGAATGTTTCGTATTTTCCAACAAGAAGATATCGCACAGCCAGATGGAAAATAGGACTTTTGCCCGGGCCCTGGTAGCGGACTTGTCTCGGGCTGTCGTGGTGGGGAGAGAAAAGAGGAATGGGCTTACGTTCGTTGCGGCTTTTGCAGGGAAGCAAACACTGGCCGGCTCCGCTCCAAAAACGGCACGTCGACCAAAATTCCGAAGAAGCTTATTCA
>CAMIVR010000157.1 GCA_946402065.1 uncultured Brevibacillus sp.
CGACAGCAGTCCGGCGTATTGCGAATGCGGATTGCCGATGCTGCCGACAATCTCCAGCTCCATCGCAGTAATCGCATCGACCGGCAGTCCGACCATGCCGCCTTCTTCTTTGGTCGTCAAGCCGATTTGCACGTGGCGGCCGCCTTTGCGCAGGCAGAGTACGGAATTGAGAATGGTCTCGCGGATTCCCAGTGCATCTATCGAGGCATGGGCTCCTCCCTTGGTGATTTCCTTGATCGCCTCTGTGACATTTTCCTTGCGCGCGTTGATTGTGGCAATCGCTCCTTCTTCCTTCGCCTTGGCCAGCTTGGCATCGTCCACATCGACGGCGATGACCAGGGCCCCGACAGCGTTGCCTACCTGAATCGCCGACAGACCGACACCGCCAGCGCCTTGAACCGCCAGCCAGTTGCCCGGTTGGACAGCCGCCCGTACGACTCCGTGATAACCAGTCATGTAGCGGCAGCCGATCGCCGCAGCCGTGACCGTATCGACTGCTTCCGGCAACCGGATCAGATTAAAATCGCCGTTCGGCACGCGTACGTATTCAGCGTAGGCTCCATCGTGGCTGAAGCCGAAAATTTGCAGATTGTCACAGCGATTGGAATGACCGCTGGCGCAGTTGGGACAATACTAGCAGCCCTCGTGAAACGGCGCCGTCACCCGATCACCCGGGCGGAAATTTTTCACCTCTGCGCCAACGACTTCAACGACGCCGCCGAATTCATGACCCGGAACGATCGGCAGCTGCGGACTGAGCCCGATCCAATCCCAATCGCCCATCCATGCGTGCCAATCGCTGCGGCAAATGCCACACGCCTCGACACGAACGATGACGTCTTTCGGTCCTGGCGTCGGATCAGGCACCTCCCCGATGCTCAGTGGTTTTTGATGCTCGATAATTCTCGCTGCTTTCATAGACAATCCTCCTCGTAGTGGAATGTTCGTACGTTTACCCGATCAGTCAAGGTTGACCCAGACTGCTTTTACTTGCGTATAGAGCTCCAGAGCGGCCGATCCCATTTCGCGCCCGAAGCCTGACTGCTTGTATCCGCCAAACGGCACGGACGCGTCAAGAGCGTTGTAGCAGTTCACCCAGACGGTCCCTGCTTCCAGGGCATGCGCGACTTTATGCGCCTTCCGCACATCCGTCGTCCATACGCCGGCGGCAAGACCGTACTCCGTATTGTTCGCCCTCCGGATCACATCGGCGATCTGCGCTTCATCGTCGAATGGCAGCGCAACGACTACCGGCCCGAAAATTTCCTCGCGGGCAATCGTCATCTGATCGGACACATCGGTAAAAATCGTCGGTGGGACAAAGTATCCCGGATGCTCCAGCGGTCTGCCTCCGGTCGTCGGCGTGGCGCCCTCCTCCACACCCTTGTGCAAATAGCCAGACACGCGGCTGAACTGCTCTGCCGATACGAGCGGACCGATGTCAGTCGACTCGTCAAGCCCTGGCCCCAGCTTCATTTTGGCTGCATGACTGGTCATGTCGGCGACGACGTTGTCGTACACTTTTTTATGGACGAACAGACGTGAGCCTGCTGTGCACACTTGTCCCTGGTTGAAGAATATTCCCATCAGCGCGCCCGGAATCGCCTTGGAGAAATCCGCATCAGGGAAAATGATATTAGGCGATTTGCCGCCCAGTTCCAGCGAGACGCGTTTCAAGTTACCGGATGCCTGCTGCATGATCAGCTTGCCGACCTCTGTCGAACCGGTAAACGCGACTTTCCGAATCCGCGGATGAGTGACGATGGCAGCCCCAGCCGTTGGTCCGAAGCCGGAGATTATGTTGACAACGCCGTCGGGGAATCCTGCCTGTTGGATCAATCCTGCCAAATACAGTGCCGAAAGCGGCGTCTGTTCGGCTGTTTTCAAAATAACGGCATTGCCCGTCGCGAGTGCTGCCCCGAGCTTCCATGCGGACATCAGGATCGGGAAGTTCCAGGGGATGATTTGCCCGACTACGCCGACGGGTTCACGCCGCGTGTAGGTCAGCATGCTTCTCCCTGCCGAACTGTCAATCAACTCTCCCGATATTTTCGTAGCCCACCCGGCGTAGTAGCGGAAATGGTCAATCGCCAGGGGAATGTCGACTGCGCGGGCATGGGCGACCGGCTTCCCGTTATCGAGGGATTCCAGTTGAGCCAGCGCTTCCAGATGATCATCCATCAGATCGGCAAGCTTCCAGAGCAGGCGTCCGCGCTCGCTCGGCGTCACCTTTGCCCAATCGCCGTAAAAAGCCCGCTCTGCCGCTTCTACGGCACGGTCTACGTCTTCCTTGTCCGCTTCGTACACAGCAGTAATAACCTCAGCGTTAGCCGGATTGACTGAATCAAATGTCTTGCCTGAGACCGATTCAACAAAATCTCCGCCGATGAACAGCTTTTTCGGCCCCCCTTGCAAAAACGCTTCGACCCGCGGATCCAGGCCAACCAATTGTGCTTCCACCATCCATTTTCCTCCTTCACACTTGTTCTATCGCATACAATATGAAGCTAATGCAGCTTTCATACCAACGGGAATGCGCTTACATTCCAACAATTTCAAAACATGACCTGCTCCAAAATGGAACAATTGCTCCACTTGCAACTGACCGATTGTTCCCCTTGCCATTCTCTGATAAATTAATAGTAAATTTAGAATTTTTATAGAAAGGGGGCCCATGCGTGCTGAAGACTGCTAGCCCTAGCGCACTGCTCAAACGATCGTGGGAACGTAGTGTCGTGCATGGCGTTGATTCATCAATTGCCAAGGATGCAATACTTGAGGCAGCCGTGTTCAAACAATACAGAGAACAAAGTGCAGCACTGTTGCGAGAGCTCTATCCCACTATCGAATCTCTTGCCTGCTGGCTGAAAGATTCCTACTCGATCGTGGCAGTCTGCGATCCTTCCGGCTTTATTTTAGAGAGTGTCGGTGACCCTCTGTTTTTAAAAGATACAGAAAAAATTCAGGTGCAAAATGGAGCCTGCTGGTCCGAGCAGGTTCGCGGGACGAATTCAGCGGGCACGGTAATCATCGAAAAAGTACCGCTGGCCGTCGTCGGAAATGAGCATTTCCTGAAATCCAATCACTCGATCTACTGTGCCGCCTCACCGATTTTTGACAAGTCCGGACACCTGCTCGCCGTTCTCGACATCAGCGGTTCCGCCGAGCGTTACCATCCTTCTCTGCTCGGTATCGTGGACTTGGCAGCGCGGACATTCGAAGACTGGCTGCTCATCCGCAAAGCGGAGCGGCAGACGATCATCAGCTTGACGCCGGAACAAACGGGCAAGCACCGCCTCCTGCTCGCGCTGGACGAAGACGGCGTCATTACAGGAGCCAATCGCGAGGCACGAGCACACTTTCACCTGGACAACACTTCCCTTGGGCAAGTCCAACTCGCCAACCTGCTGTCAGATGTGGAGCCGTTGCTGAAAAGGCACATGGGTGCGCCGGCAGCAGAAAAGACCTTTCACTTGCATAGCGTCGGGACAGACTCCCCTTGGCTGGCCTCTGTTCTGATAGACTCGCGGCCCTATGTTTCGCCGGCAGCTACAACCACATCCAATCTGTACGCTAAAGCTCCCGGGCAGACAAAGCCATTCTCCATAAGCCGCTATACCTTTGACGATATTTACGGCACCGACGAAGCGTTTCTCTCCTCCGTGAGGTTGGCCAAGCGGGCGGCGGCAACTGAATATACTGTGAACATCACCGGAGAGAGCGGCACAGGCAAAGATATCATCAGCCAAGCGATTCACTGTGCCAGCGCACGTGCGAAGAAACCATTTATTGCACTCAACTGCGGAGCGATTTCAAAAAGCCTGTTGGAAAGTGAATTGTTCGGCTATGAAGCCGGTGCCTTTACCGGAGCAAAACAGACGGGACACCCGGGAAAAATCGAGCAGGCTCACGAAGGTACACTGTTCCTCGATGAAATTGCCGAACTTCCTATGGAGATGCAAGTCGCTTTGCTCCGCGTGCTTCAGGATTTTACCGTCACGCGGGTAGGTGGGACCAAATCGATCCATGTCAATGTCCGGATCATTACGGCAACACACGCAGATTTATGGAAAAAAGTACAGGAAGGCAGTTTCCGTGCAGATTTGTTTTACAGATTGCAAGGCGTTCCCATCGCTCTCCCTCCGCTTCGCGAGCGTGCGGATCGCTTGCAGTTGGCCCGGTATTTGCTGAAGGGGATTGAAGCGGAGCTCATGCAAAGCCCACTCTGGTTCACTCCGGAAACGGAGCGCCTCATTCTGGACTATCCGTGGCCGGGCAATGTTCGCCAGCTCACCAGTGCTTTGCGGGGAGCCGCCTTTTTGTCGGATTGTGGAGCGATCGGCATCAGCTGCTTTCCGGATTACATTCTTGCGGATTATCCGCGGGACACACAGATTGACACCTCTCTGAAGCACACCGGGGACAGAGTCATTATGGAGGCGTTGCAGATGAACGGGGGAAATGTCTCGCAAACGGCCCGCATGCTCGGAATTGGCCGCAACACGGTCTATCGCAGAATGAAAAGAACATACGGTCAATAACCCGCACCAGCTTGTGATCCTGAATCGGTTGAATGGCAAAAAACGGGACTCGTTCATTAATAGCTTTTCAGCATCTAAATTAGAAAACTTGGCTACGCCAAGCCTTTCGGCGTAGCCTTAGTTGCGCAAAAGGACTTCCAATCATAATCGATCAGAAGTCCTCTTCTTGCTTTAGGAAATATTTGCCAGTTGCTTGCTCAGTTCATCCAGCACGAGCTGCCCCATCTCTACCGTGCCAAGGGCTTTACCTGTGCCATCGGCGAGATCGCCAGTGCGATGACCCGCTTCCAGCACTGCCCAGACGGATTGCTCCACAGCTGTCGCCTCCGTCTCCATGCCAAAGGAATGGCGCAGCAGCATAGCAGCAGAGAGAATCGTCGCCAATGGGTTGGCAATGCCTTTACCGGCGATGTCAGGTGCCGAGCCGTGTACCGGTTCGTAGAGGCCGAAGCTGCCTTCCGCAAGGCTGGCCGAAGCGAGCATGCCAATGGAGCCCGTCAGCATCGCTGCCTGGTCGCTTAATATATCGCCAAACATGTTTTCCGTCACAATCACATCAAATTGCTTAGGCGCCCGGACAAGCTGCATGGCGCAGGAATCGACCAGCATGTGCGACAAGGCGACATCCGGGTAATCGGCACTGATCCGGTCGGCTACCTTGCGCCAGAGGCGGGAGCTTTCCAGCACGTTGGCTTTGTCCACGGAGACGAGCTGCTTTTTGCGGTTGCGGGCAATCTCGAACGAAACGCGCAAGATTCGCTCAATCTCATCCTCGTTGTACACCAGTTGATCGACTGCCGCTTCTTTGCCGTCATCCGTGGTGTAGCGTTTTTTCTCGCCAAAGTAAATGCCGCCGGTAAGCTCGCGAACGACCATGATATCTACGCCAGCGACCACTTCCGGCTTGAGTGAAGATGCTTCGACCAACACCGGGTGCATGGTCGCGGGGCGAAGGTTGGCGAACAGTCCGAGTGCTTTGCGGATGCCGAGCAGCCCTGCTTCCGGCCGCAAATGTCCCGGGTTCTGATCCCACTTGGGACCGCCGACAGCGCCGAGCAGCACAGCATCTGCTGCTTTGGCGATCCGCAGCGTCTCGTCTGGCAGCGGCGTGCCGTCTTCATCGATGGCAGCTCCGCCGATCCGGCCATGAACGATATTGAATGTAACACCCTTACGCTCTGCTACGAGCGACAGAACCTTGACTGCTTCTGCGACGATCTCCGGACCGATTCCGTCACCGGGGAGAACTGCAATCGTATACGTCGTTTTCATCTACATCCCGCTCTTCTTTGCAAATTTTTCAGAAAAGTCCCTGTGATTGTAATCAGTGCATGCCCAAACATGGCGTTCGAGCATGCACCGTTTCGCTTGTTTCGATATTGGCGTGGTCCTTACACTTTGGCTGTTGCGATTACCGGTTCACCGCGACGGACGATTACTTTGTTAATCGCCGATACGTACGCGAGCGCGCTTGCTTCCAATACGTCTGTACTGACACCGCGGCCCTGGACATCGATATCCCCCTGCTGCAGGCGGACAAACACTTCACCAAGGGCATCCTTGCCGTGTGTTACAGAGACGATGCGGTAGTCGACGAGTGTCACCTCTTCACCAGTGGCGCGGTCGATCGCTTTGTAAATCGAATCAACCGAACCGTTTCCGCATGACGCCTCTTCAGCGACCGTGCCGTCTGCGCGAATCAACCGCACGCTGGCAGTCGGCATCGTCGTATTTCCGTAGGAAAGCTGCACAGTGTCCAGCTTGAAGCTCTCCGCTTCGTGAACGATCTTCGCATCAACCAACGCGAGGATGTCTTCATCGGATACTTCTTTCTTTTTATCGCACAGTTCCTTGAACGCTTTAAATGCGACATCGATTTCTTCCGCTTCGAGATGGTAGCCGAGATCGGCCAGCTTATCTTTGAACGCATGACGACCGGAGAGCTTGCCCAGTACGAGCTGTTTCGGCTTGAAGCCAATCGTTTCGGCATTGATGATTTCATAGGTGGTCGCTTCCTTCAGCACACCGTCCTGATGAATTCCCGATTCGTGGGCGAATGCATTGCCACCCACGATCGCTTTGTTGCCCGGTACGATCATCCCTGTCAAGCGGCTGACCAATTGGCTGGTCCGGGCGATTTCTTTCAGGTTGAAGGCAGTCGTCGCCTGATAGAAATCCTTGCGCGTTTCCAGTGCGAGCGCCACTTCTTCCAGTGCGGCATTCCCGGCCCGCTCACCGATTCCGTTGATCGTACCCTCGACTTGTGTCGCGCCGCCCTCGATGGCAGCCAGACTGTTGGCGACCGCCATGCCCAGATCGTCGTGGCAGTGACAGCTCAGCTTGACTTTTTCGATGCCAGGTACGCGCAGCGTCATCTCGCGGAAAATGTTGCCGTACTCTTTTGGCGACAAGTAACCGACCGTATCAGGCAGGTTGACGATCGACGCACCTGCTTCAATGACAGCCTTGACGACTTCGGCAAGGTAATCCAGCTCGGTACGTCCCGCGTCCTCTGCGGAAAACTCCACCTGGTCAAAGTACTTCTTGCCGTATTTGACTGCTGCGACTGCTTGCTCGACCACTTGTTCTTTGGTCATTTTCAGCTTGTGCTGGCGATGAATCGGCGAGGTGGCAAGAAATACGTGCAGACACGCATTTTCCGCATTGCGCAGCGCTTCGTACGCTTTGTCAATATCGCCTTGCACAGAGCGCGCTAGACTTACGACGGTGGCAGTTTTTACTCTGCGTGCCACCTCAGCTACGGACCGCAGATCGCCGGGCGAGGCAGCAGCAAAGCCGGCCTCAATTCGCGTCACGCCCAACTTTTCGAGTTGAAGCGCAATCTCCACCTTTTCATTCGTATTCAGGTTTACACCCGGAGTTTGTTCTCCATCTCGCAGCGTTGTATCAAAAATCTCGATTGTCCGCATTTGCTCTCCTCCTCCGTCGAAAATCTAACGTCTTTTTCCCGCTATCTTTAGCTTATTCCCTACGCTTATTTATTAATCCAAGACATCATGCCGCGCAGTTTTGCACCTACCTGCTCAATGCCGTGTTCGGCTTCCAGACGGCGGCGTGCGCTAAAGCCGGCACGGTTTGCTTGGTTTTCCAAGATCCAGTTGCGTGCGAACGTACCATCTTGGATTTCGGACAGAACTTTTTTCATTTCTTTGCGCGTTTCTTCTGTGATGATGCGGCGGCCGATGCTGTAATCGCCGTATTCTGCAGTGTCGGAGATGGAGTAGCGCATACGTGCCAAGCCACCTTCGTACATCAGGTCAACGATCAGTTTCAGTTCGTGCAAGCACTCGAAGTATGCCATTTCCGGAGCGTAGCCCGCTTCAACCAGCGTATCGAAACCGGCTTTTACCAGCTCGCTGGCACCGCCGCACAGTACAGCTTGCTCACCGAACAGGTCTGTTTCTGTCTCTTCACGGAAAGAAGTTTCGATAACCCCAGCACGCGTACAACCAATACCGCTCGCATAAGCGAGTGCGATTTCTTTTGCATTGCCAGTCGTGTCTTGATGGATCGCGATCAATCCCGGTACGCCGAAGCCTTCTGTGTACACGCGGCGAACGAGGTGTCCCGGGCTCTTCGGAGCAACCATGATGACGTCTACGTCAGCAGGCGGGTTGATTTGCGCGAAGTGGATGTTGAAGCCGTGCGAGAAGCTGAGTGCTGCACCCGCTTTGAGGTTAGGTGCGATCTCTTCACGGTATACTTGCGCTTGTCTTTCGTCCGGCATGAGGATTTGGACCACGTCGGCGCGTTTGGTCGCTTCGCTTACGCTGTACACCTGGAAGCCGTCTTTTTCTGCTTGTTCCCACGATTTTCCTTCACGCAGACCAACGATTACGTTAACGCCGCTGTCGCGCAGGTTTTGTGCTTGCGCATGTCCCTGGCTGCCGTATCCGATGACGGCAACGGTTTTTCCTTGAAGTGCACCTTTATTTGCGTCTGCATCATAATACATTTTTACCATTTCTGTTTCCTCCAAATTAGTAAGTGTAGTTTTTTCATGATTATCAGGGAAAGCGTACGTCTGCAAGCTAACCTGCAGACTGTTTATACGCCAGCTGGCGTTGCAACGATGCTGCGAGCCATGGCGAGCGACCCGGTACGAGTCAGCTCATCGATGCCGTATGGCGCAAGCAAGGTGACGAGTGCGTCGATTTTTTCCGAATCGCCTGTGACCTGAACGATCAGCGAGGCAGGTCCGATATCGACAATCGTCGCCCGGAACGGTTCCACGATCCCGTTCAGCTCGACCAATTGGTTCGGCGCAGCGTGGACTTTAATCAGTGCCAGCTCGCGCGAGACCATTGGATTTTCACTCAGGTTGGTCACGTCGATGACGTCAATCAATTTGAGCAGCTGCTTCATTAACTGGTTGATTTGATGATCGTCTCCGCCTGTGGTGATAATCATCCGCGAGAGGCCGGCTTCTTCCGTACCGCCCACGGTGATGTTGTCAATGTTAAAGCCTCTTTGACCAAACAGATTGGCGACGCGTGTCAGTACGCCCGGTTGGTCGTTTACGAGTACAGCAATCGTATGACGTTGCATCTAGTCCTCCCCCAATACCATTTGATCCAAAGTGTCGCCGGAAGCTACCATCGGGTAGACGTTTTCTTTTGCTGCTACTCTGAAGTCGATGACGACAGGTCCGTCGTAGGCGAGCGCTTCGGCCCAGACCGCTTTCGCTTCCTCTGACGTAGCGGCACGCATTCCTTTGACACCGTATGCTTCCGCCAGCTTGACAAAGTCAGGGCTCCAGGTCAGATCGATCTCGCTGTAGCGGTTGTCGTAGAAGAGCTGCTGCCACTGGCGAACCATGCCAAGGCATTGGTTGTTGAGAATCACGACTTTAATCGGCAGGTTGTGCTGGGCAACGATAGCCAGCTCCTGATTGGTCATCTGGAAGCCGCCGTCCCCGACTACGGAAATGACCGTGCGCTTCGGATGAGCGAACTGTGCCCCGACCGCAGCCGGGAAGCCGAAGCCCATCGTGCCCAGACCGCCGGAAGAAATCAGCGAACGGGCGTTTTTAAACTTGTAGTACTGGGCGGTCCACATTTGATGCTGACCTACGTCTGTCGTGACGATTGCTTCGCCGTCGGTCGTTTCAAAGATCATCTCCAGAACCTCTTGCGGCTTCAGCTGGCCTTCTTCCTTCTTATAGCTGTACGGATGGGTTATCTGCCAATCTTTCAGCTGAGCAAGCCAAGCATCCGTGTCGCACGCTTTTGCAGACGGAATCGCCTTCTGCAGCGTGCTTTTCACGTCACCTGCGACGATGACGGCAGTCGAGACGTTTTTGCCCAACTCCGCAGGGTCGATGTCGACGTGGACAATTCTCGCATTCGGAGCGAATTCCTTCGTCCGCCCCATCGTCACGCGGTCGTCAAAGCGTGCGCCCAGGCCGATGACACAGTCAGCTTGCAACAGCGCCTGGTTGGCAGTGTAGCTGCCATGCATACCTGGCATGCCGAGTGCCAGCTCATGAACACCCGGGAAGCCGCCAAGGCCCATGAACGTGTTGATGACCGGAATCCGTGTCTTCTCAGCGAAGGCCTGCAGCTCCTTGTCGGCGTTGGCAGCGATTATGCCGCCACCTGCCAGAATGACCGGCTTCTTCGCTTGCTGGATGGCATCGAGGAACCGGGCAACATCATCGTCACTCGGGACGAGCGTCGATTTATACCCGCGCACCTCAACGGTTTCCGGATAGTAGAACGGCGCTTTCGCATTGGCGACATCTTTGGGAATGTCGATCAATACAGGTCCGGGACGACCGGTTGTCGCGATGTAAAACGCTTCTTTGACTACGCCCGGCAAGTCTTTTACGTCGCGAACAAAGTAATTGTGCTTCGTGATCGGCAGGGTAATGCCCGTAATGTTGGCTTCCTGGAACGCGTCCGTGCCGATCAGGTGCTGGGCGACGTTACCCGTGATGCAGACGAGCGGAATCGAGTCCATCTGCGCAGTCGCAATGCCGGTGACGAGGTTGGTGGCACCGGGACCCGATGTCGCCATGACTACGCCAGGTTTGCCGGATGCCCGGGCGTACCCGTCGGCAGCATGGATGGCACCTTGCTCGTGGCGAGTGAGAATATGATTGAGATAACTGCTGTACAAAGAATCGTAAATCGGCAGAACGGCTCCACCCGGATAGCCAAAAACAAAATCAACTTGCTCCAAAATCAAGCAACGAAGCAGCGCCTCAGCACCCGTAATTTCTTCACCAAAGCGGATTTCAGGTACTACCCTGCTGTTCGTCAACTCGGCGGCTTCTACACTCATCTACTCTCCTCCTCCTTTTTCTCTTCCCAAAAACTTAGCATGCGTGTGTTTTGCGGGTGCTGAAATTACCTTTTTCAAAAAAATGAAAACCCTTTCACCCCGACACTTTTACTATGTCAGTTTGGGGCGAAAGGGTTCGCGGTACCACCCAAATTTGTCGGCTCCTCACGGAAAACCGACCTTTTGCAGTCCTTTAAGACTGAGACGCGTTAACGAGTGTCAATCGGCCATACCTACTAACTGGAAGAATGCTCCAGCGTTCAATTGGCGGCTCCGAGGCGAGAAGTCTCACACATTCTTACCCGTTTCTCATCTACTAGGGCTTTCTGTGAAAGAAGGGGTGTGTGACCATTCCTCTTCAATGCCTATTTGCATGTGCAACTAAAATTTTTGAAATTGTGTATTTTTGTCTGAAAAATACTGTTTACACATGATTATATCTACGCTGCATGAGGGTGTCAACGAAATCAAAATTATTTTCTTGAACTTTTGACGAACGATTGTTCAGTCGAAACAGCGGAATATCAGGGATATTCTATGTGTAAGCGTATACAATTTGCGCGTCAATTTCTACTAGTAAAAAACAGGGAATGCCCATCGAGTCCACGCAGCGCAAAAAAAACAGCCCTGCTCTTTCCGCAAGGGCTGTTGGCGTTCACAGTGACATGGCTCATGACTCATGACTCGACTGCAGTTTTTTCGCGCATCCCCTTGATCAGGATTTGCGCCACTTCCGGTCGCGTAAACTCCGGCGGCGGGACATGGCCTGAACGGAGCAGTTCGCGCACTTTTGTACCGGATAGTGTGAGGTGAGCTTTGACGTCGTGCGGGCACGTTTTCGTCGTGGCCATCGCCAGGCACTTCGTGCAGTAGAAGCTGTGTTCGAAAAACAGCAGCGCAATCCCGATCTCTTCCGGGGCAAATTCGGCAAAAATGTGTTGCGCATCGTAGGTTCCATAGTAGCTGCCTACTCCGGCATGATCGCGGCCGACGATAAAATGGGTGCAGCCGTAATTTTTCCGCACGATGGCGTGAAGGACAGCTTCGCGAGGGCCGGCATAGCGCATCGCTGCCGGAAATGCGGCAAGGAATACGCGTTCTGTCGGATAGTAGTGTTCGAGGAGCACCGTATAGCTTTCCATTCGGACGGCTGCCGGCACATCGTCCGACTTCGTTTCGCCTACCAGTGGATTGAGGAACAGGCCATCGACCGTTTCCAATGCTACCTTTTGGATGTACTCATGGGCGCGGTGGACAGGATTGCGGGTTTGAAAGCCGACGACAGTTTTCCAGCCCTTCGCTTTGAAAATCTCCCGCGTCTGCTGCGGCGTGTAGTAGTAGTCCGCAAACAGCGCCGGCTTGGGCCGCTGCAAAACATCAATCGGACCGCCCAAGTAGAGCGGAGGTCGATCGTACAGCTTGTGCACGCCGGGGTGCTCGGCGTCAGTCGTCCGGTAGACGTGCAGCGCCTCGATTTTCTTGTCGGGGCGGTATATGCTTTCGACGGTCAGCACAGCGTAATCGATGCCGTCTTCCCCGCGCAGGACGACCTTCGCCCCCAGTTCGAGGCTCTCATAGCGCTCATCCACCGCAAGGGTAATCGGTATCGGCCAGACTGTGCCATCAGCAAGGCGCATCCGTTCTACGACCGACGTGTAATCGCGTTCACCGAGAAAACCGGTCAGCGGTGAAAACGCCCCGATCGCGATGCAGTCAATATCAGACAACGTCCAGGTATCTACAGTGATCGCTGTAGCGAACTGATCGGGCTGCAGCGAATGGGTGGCAGGCGCGCTGCTCAACCGATTGACGAGCCGACCACCGTGAGCAAGTGTGTTGTAGTCCATAAAAGCTCCTTTCCGTACAATTCATTGGTCGCTAGTTGCTCTGCAAGAGACTTCCCGCTCATTTACGAACAACGGATCTATGCATTCAGGATTTCTCGCGTTACTTGTGCAAGCCGCATTCCGTCTTTTGAAATCCTGCCCAGCGCCCTGCGCGCGGATCCTCTCCGGGAAGCACTTGCCGCGTACAGACGCTGCAGCCGATGCTGGGGTAGTTTTGGTCGTGAAGCGGGTTGTAGGGCACATCATGCGCTTTGATGTACTGCCAGACATCGTCGGACGTCCAGGACGCCAGGGGGTTGAATTTCATCAAGCGAAATTTTTGATCCCATTCGATTTTCTTCGTATTGGCTCGCGTCGGCGCCTGGTCGCGGCGAACCCCTGTAATCCAAGCCAAATACTGTGAAAGGATCCTGGTCAACGGTTCTACTTTGCGAATATTGCAGCATTGGTTCGGATCGCTGGCCCATAGCTCATCGCCAAAGCGCTCCGCCTGCTCTGCCAGCGTCAAATTCGGCAAAACCTGGATAAATGTGGTTCCGTAGCGTTCTTGCAAGCGGTCGCGCGTCTCGTACGTCTCAGCAAAATGCTTGTTGGTGTCCAAATAAAAAATCGGCGTTGCCGGTGCGACCCTGGAGAGCATGTCAATCAAGACGACGTCCTCAGCACCAAAGCTGGATGCGAGGACAATGTCAGTCCCATACTGCTCCACTGCCCACTGCAACAGCTCCTCGGGTCCCTTTGATTCAAAGCGGTATGCCCAGAGCACAATCTCCTCCTCAGTAAACGTGCTGCCCATTCCCTGATTCCCTCCTTGCTTCCTTCGCTTTTTATCATATGAAGCATCTGACACAGTGGATACGTGTCTATGAAAAAGATCCCGCGGTGAACATCTCCAATGCGTCTTTAAACCAATTATTCCAATCGGAATTAATATAAATGCATTTTAGAGCTTTCTGATTTCGCTGTCAATACTCATTTTTGCTTCCCCAAGGGTTCTTGACTGCGGTTTGTCGATTAGATGGAATCGCTTGAGAGTAGATGTTTGAACCCTCCCCCACCTACCGCTCCAAGGCGGTTGAGGTGGGGGATTCTTCTCGTGACGATTCATCGAAAGCCGCCTGGAATG